>JAFAWX010000312.1 GCA_019241535.1 Acidobacteriota bacterium
GTTCCGCATCGCGTCTCGAGTTCCCGCGCACAACGAGCGGCATGGCGACGTTTTCCAGAGCCGTAAACTCCGGCAACAAATAATGAAACTGCCACACGAACCCGATTTCGCGGTTCCGGAAATCGGCAGCTTCCTTCTCCGACAGAGAATTCAGCCGCAATTGGGCGCAGTATACGTCACCTGCGGAAGGCCTATCAAGCACTCCAAGAATGTGCAACAAAGTGCTCTTCCCGGCGCCTGATTCGCCTACGATCCCGAGCATCTCCCCCGCGTCGACCTCAAACGACAGCTTGTCAAAGAGCACCAGATCAGAGGCGCCAGATCGGAAAACCTTTTTCAGTCCTTCGATTCGAAGCACCTGCCGTCTTAGATGCAACTGGAATACTCCTCGTCTCAAACTCCGGGCCCCGGGGGGCGCCGCGGTCGAAATCCGGCTTTGGTCTCAATCAATTAAAACACGACAGGGAAGAGCGGCCGGGAGGTCGGCGCTCGAAAGCGGCACTTTGGCCGTAGCCCCGAACCGCAGAACGGGCCGGGGCAGGCAGCTAGCGGATATCAAACTGTTCCTGGTGGAGAGAGGGATCGCTCTTTACGATGACGCTTTTCTTGGTCAGCTCTTCAAGTTCATTCAACCAGCGTCCGTTATTGGACTTGAGCGCCTTTGCCACCTCCGGATTAACCCGCAACATGACATCTGAATGCTCGAGATGTTTCGTGAGCTTGCGCAGCTCGACATAGATTTCGTTACAAACGGTGTGCACATTTTTTACAAACCCGGTGGCCTCACAGTACGGACATGGAGAACCGATGGTGCGCTCGAGCGACTGCTTCACGCGCTTGCGGGTGATTGCCACCAGTCCAAAGTCGTTAAACTGCAGCACCTTCGAAGGCGAGCGGTCGCCGCGCAGCGCCTCTTCGAGCGCCTGCATGACTTTCTGCCGGTTACGCCTCTCGTCCATGTCGATGAAATCGATGACGATGATACCGCCTAGGTCGCGCAGGCGGATCTGGCGAACGATTTCACGGATGGCGTCGACGTTGGTCTTGACAATCGTGTCTTCCAGGCGCGCCGTCTTGCCAACATACTTGCCAGTGTTTACGTCGATCGCTACCAGTGCCTCGGTCTGATTAATGACAATATAGCCACCGCTTTTCAGCCACACTTTTGATTTCAGCGCCTTGTCGATCTCTTCTCTCAGCCCGAACTGCTCAAACAGCGGAGTCTCCTTCGTGTAGAGCTTCACCCGTCTGACCAGCGAGGGCTGGAAGCGGTTAGCGAAGCGCAGGATGCGTTCGTATTCCTGTTCGTTGTCGACCCAGATGGCGGAAAAATCCGAAGTGACCTGGTCGCGCAAAACGCGCTCGACAACGTTCAGGTCGTGATAGATCAACGCCGGGGGTTTGCTGTTTTCCGCCCGGGTTCGGATTTCCGTCCACAGTCCTTTCAGAAAGCGGATGTCGGCCCGCAATGCCTGCTCATCGGCTCCCTGCGCGGCGGTGCGCACGATGAAGCCGCCGTGGCCATTCTCGCGCTCGCTCTGAATAATGCGTTTGAGCCTCTGTCGCTCCTCTTCGGAGGCGATCTTGCGGGAGACGCCGGTGTGGTTCACTGTAGGCATGTAAACCAGGAAGCGGCCGGGAAGGGCGATGTGACTGGTAATGCGCGCTCCTTTCTTGCCGATGGGCTCCTTGGCGATCTGCACCAGGATCTCCTGTCCTTCCTTTAAGAGATCGCTGATTTGGGGAAGCGCCTGCGGCTCCTGGCGCCGGAAGCGCCGTCCACGACGGCGCGGGTTGCGGCGGTCGCGATCAAACGGGAGCCGATACGGGCGCTGGGTATAAGCCGCGGTAGTGGCCGGAGCGCGCACCTCGGCGCGAGCCTCGAGCGGGCCCGCACTCCCGTCGGCCGATTCGACCAGCGCCTCGGCTTCGGCCTGCGCTTCGTCGAGCGCCGCTTCCTCGGCGGCTGCGTCCACTTCTTCTTCCGCCTCGCCCTCTACCGCTTCTTCCGATGCGGCGTCAGCGGGAAAAACGGCATTGCCCGAATCGCTCCGATTGTCAGCTTGCTGGGGTTGGGCTTCGCCGTATTCACCCGCCGCATGGGTCTCCTCTTCCATTTCGTCGAAGGCTACGTCTTCTTCAAACTCCTCTCTGTAGGAAGAAAGCTCAGCTTCTTCTTCATCGATCTCTTCTTCTACGAAGGCGCCGCCGGCTCGCGGACGAGTCCCAGGCTCCGGCAAGAGCCAGTTCGGGAGTTCCGCACGGTCCTCGTCGTCCGCTTCGACTGCTGCTTCGTCCTCACCGGAGGCCAGAACCTGCGGCGCGGCGGACGCCTCAGCCGTCGCGATTCCGTCCTTTAGCCCGCGCACCGGCTCTGCGGGTGAAGGAGCTTCAAAAAGCAGCGGGAAACCTTCGGTGTGCTCGCTTTCGTGCCCGGGCTCGGTGAAGAGCGGCTCGTCAAGCGGAAAGGTCTGGGAAACGGCATCATGCTGGGCTTCGAATGCTCGGGCATTCGGCTGCGCCGCAGCTCGGACGTGTGGCGGTTCTGCGCTGGCTTGTCCGCGGTCGCGGTACTTCGATATAGACTCGCCGGGCAGAATTATCGGCTGGTAGCCGGCTGTCGGCCCGTACGAGCTCCGCTCCGGCCGAGCATCGCTCTCTTTGGGGCGAGAATAACGCTCCGACCCGCGATCGCGACGTCCGCGGCGTTGCCTGCGGCCGCGCCAGCCCCGCTCCTCACGCTCGGTGCTGCCCGCAGCTGAATCGGAAGCTCGCGCCTCCCTGGCGGTCTGCCCGCTGCTGGGGGCTTCGGCCGACGGGGGAGCAGGTTCACGGAATTCGCGCGACTCGCTCCTCCACTCCTGAGTCTGAGTCGGAAGGGAAATGTCTTCCAGCTCTTCTTCCTGATTCTCCAGCTCCATGAAATCGGAGACATAAAGGAAGGCGTCTCGTTCAAGGCCGATATCCACGAACGCCGATTGCATGCCCGGGAGCACGCGGGTGACCCGGCCTTTGTAAATGGAGCCTGCGAGAGTGTATTCGTTCTCGCGCTCAAGATACACTTCCGCCAACTGATCATCTTCCACCAGGCCGACTTTGGTTTCGTGCGGCGTGGCGGACACAAACAATTCTCTTGTCATTCGAACTCCGCTTCCCCGGCCACTGGCCGGGTCTCACCTTGGCGGAAAAAGACAGGGGCGGGATGAAAGGAAGGTGGCCAATATTCGAATCGGCAAGGAGGGATCCGGATCCGGACCTTTATGCCCGAATCGAACGAGCGACAGAAACTTGAAAGCCTTTTCCACGGATCCAGTAGCCCACGGGGTTGTGACCGCTCTCTCAACGGTTGTTCAGTTCCCGCCAAGGGGGCCGTTCCCTGCCCGGAGCACCTTTTATTCAATCCTGCCCGGCGCTTCACCGCCGGTGAACACCCTCTTCACGCGAGGGCAGTCGTAATCTTGTTTCCAATCCGCGCTTGGGCGCGTCTACATCTTGTCCTTACCCCTGCTTCAATTCACGAAACGGCGCATACGGACGTTCATAACCATTCCTAGCGCCAGAAACATAAACAGGACGGAAGAACCGCCGTAGCTCATCAGAGGCAAGGGTATTCCGGTGACCGGCATAAAGCCGAGCACCATGCCGACGTTGACGAGGATGTGGAACGTGAGAACCGCGACCACTCCCATGACCAAGAACGTGCCAGCGCGGTCGGGCGCTGTTTGCGCGTTCTGAGTCAAACGCATCAGCACTATGAAGTATAACAGCAACACTCCCACTGCACCTACAAAACCATGTTCCTCGGAAAAAGCGGCAAAGATGAAGTCTGTCTGAGGAACGGGAAGAAACGCCAAGTGGGTCTGGGACCCGGCGCTGCTGCCGAAAATGCCGCCCGAACCCACGGCAATGAGAGATTGTTTTACCTGGTACCCGGAACCCCGAGCGTCGGCATCGGGCTCCATGAAGCTGACCAGGCGCTCCTTTTGATACGGCTTCAGCTTGTGCCAGGCGAGCGGCATGGCCATCCCAGCGAGCACTATCACCACCAAAGCCTGCTTCAGGCGCAGGCCCCCGAGAAACAGGCCGATGGCGGCGATCGGCAGGTAAGTAAGCGCCGTCCCTAGGTCTGGCTGGGCAAGCACCATCAGCATGGGAACTGCGACGATCGCCCCCGCCTTGATGAAATCCGACCAGGAAAGCTCTCTCTGCTGCAGATCGGCGAAATACTTGGCGGCGGCCAGGATCAGAATGAGTTTGACCCATTCCGAAGGCTGAAAGTGGTTACCCCCGGGCAGCTTTACCCAGCGCCGTGCTCCCAGATACTTTTGCCCGAAAATCAGCACGCACATGAGCGATGCAACCGCGGCAATGTACATCCAATGCACCCGTTCGAGCAGCATCTGGTAGTTCAACAGACTGACCAGGAACATGCCCACCAGGCCACCGGCAATCCAGTAAAGCTGCTTGATATGGGCCCCGGCAAACTTCGTGTGCATGGTGGCGCTGCGGATCTCGACCACCCCCAGGGCGCAGATGGCGAGGACAAAAGCCACCAGCAGCCAGTCAAAGTCACGGAATGAGACGTAGCGGGACATAACCTGCGGCTATCGCCGTTCGGCCTCCTTCAGTAATTGAACGCCTTCGACAATTTTCCTCAATTCCAATCAGTGCGCCGCCTCAAGACCCGGGGCGGCCATTGCGAGCGGCAGGTGCCTGGCCGACAGGCCGACGAGAAAGTGGCCTGCCGCGAAGTCGTCGCCCGCGAGCGAATCGCTCTTGGTCCAGACCGCGCCTACTTCGACCGCCTTCCCCGCCCTGGCAACCGTCGTCGGCTGCTGTCGCTGCTTGTCCACGTAGGCCTTGATGACCCGGGCAGCCGTCCGCGCCGCGAGGTAGCCGTGTTCGCCTTCCTCGAGCAAAACGCAGACCACGATTTCAGGATTCCTGCGCGGCTCGACCCCGGCAAACCAGCCATTGTCCTTGAATTTCGCCTTTCCCGATGCTCCCATTCTGGCCTTCAGGGCATTGCTGACGGTTTGCGCGCTGCCGGTCTTGCCGGCGAAATCAATGCCTTCCAGATGGGAGAGCGCCGCTGTTCCCCCCGGATTCACCACACCCGCCATAGCATCGGTGATTGCCGCCCAGTTTCCAGGATCAATCGGTATTGTGACCCGGTCGGGAACGCTCGAGGCGGGAATCACATTCTCGGGCAAACCGCTCGGATCGGCTACGTGGGGACGCACCATACGACCGCCGCTGGCGATGGCTCCAATGGCACGGGCGAGCTGGATGGGGGTGGCTGCAACCGCGCCCTGTCCGATGCCCACCGAGATCGTCTCTCCGGCAAACCACTTCTGGCGGTAGTTGCGCAGCTTCCATTCTTCAGAAGGCATCACCCCCGCAACCTCTTGGGGCAGGTCGATTCCCGTCTTTTGCCCCAGGCCGAGAGCGGTTGCATACTTCGCGATCCGCCCGATGCCGAGCTTCTCCGCCAGGGTATAGAAAAAAACATCGCAGGACTGATAGATGGCCTTGGCGATATTGACCTCGCCGTGGACACGGTGCTCGGCTACGACCCAGCATTTGAAGTACCGGCCGTAAAATTGTGCGCCGCCGTTGCAGGTGACGTGCAGGTTCTGGGCGATTCCCTCTTCGAGGCCGGCCGTCGCCATGATGATCTTGAATACGGAGCCGGGCGCAAGCTGCGCCTGAATGGCCTTGTTGAGCAGCGGGTGGTCCTCGTCATTGACCAGTCGCTGCCACTCGCTGCGGGAGATGCGCACGGCGAAGTCGCTGGCGTTGAACGTCGGCCGGCTGACCATGGCCAATATCTCGCCATTGCGCGGGTCCATGGCCACGATCGCTCCGTTACGGCCCTCAAGTGCCTGCTCGGCCGCAATCTGCAGATCCACGTCAATGGTGAGCTTGAGCGGGCGGCCGGGTACGGCCGGCTTCTCGTCAAGCGGCTTGCCGACCTCCTGCCCGTGGCTGTTCACCAGCACCTGCCGGGAACCATTCTTGCCCATGAGCACCTGGTTGTATTCAAGTTCCACGCCCGATTTCCCCACCACATCGCCGGGATTAAACAGCTCAAACTGAGGCTGGTTGAGCATGTCTTCGCTTACTTCGCCCACGTAGCCGATCAGGTGGGCGAGAAATCCCTTGCGGGGATAAAGCCGCCGATAAGCCATGATCGTGTCCAGTTCGGGCAATTCCGTGCGGTGGGCGGCGATGAACGCCTCTTCGTCGGGGGTAATATCCTCTTTCAGGTAGATGGGCTGGTACTGCGGCAGAGCGGCGAAGCGACGGATCTTCTCCCGCACTTCCTTTGCATCAATGTGCAGGCCGAGCGCAATCTGGTCGGCATCAGTACGCAGATCGCGCGAGGAATCGCGCAAAAGCAGCGCCGTGACCGAGCGGTAGTTGTCCACAATGGTGCGGCCGGTGCGATCTAAAATCTTGCCCCGGGGGGCGAGAATCGGCACGTTGCGAATCCGGTTCTGCTCGGCCAGGCTGGCGTACATGCCGCTTTCTGAGACCTGCAACCGCCACAATCCATAAGCAAGGCAGAGGAAGATCGCGAGAATGATGTACTGCACCGCGGTGAGGCGGATCTGCGAGGGTTTTTCATCGCGGCCGAACATCTGGGCAGAGTAAGCTCACCTCATTGTAAAGCTTCTCTGAATCAAAGAAGAGCCGAAGCCGTAACCAAGGTCATGCCTCTTCTGAGACCCCCGTGCAGGTATTCATGCCCGTTGCTTCACGCGGTCCAACAGGGCAAACACAACGATGCCGAGAATGGCGTTGGCCGCGGCCGAGCCTAACTCCCGCTGCCAGCTCCAGGCGAGATTCAGGCCGACCAGTGCCCGCACCACAGTGAAGTAAATTACCTGATGGACGACGTAGAAACCGGTAGTGACCAGCAGCCGGGTGGCTACGCTCTCAACGTCGAGCTTGACCCCGAGCGAAGAGGCGCCGTAGCCGACGACGGTTTTAGAAATCCCATAGACACCCAGGGGATGCTGAGTCAGCGCATCCTGCACCAGGCCGACGCAAACCCCGGTAAGCAGGCCGGCCATCTGGCTGCGCCGGGCCATGGCAAAAAAGATCACAACCAGCAGCGGCAGATCAATGTAGGTAGCAAAAAACGGCAGCCACCGCGGCAGGAACGCCTGGAGAAAGATCGCCAGCAGAGGGACGGCAATCGCCACCGGTGCGCTAAAGCGGTAGACCTCGATCTGCTCGCGCGATGTGTAGCTGCCAGCCACTTTACTGGGGAATGTCTCCGGAGGTTCTCGGCTGAGGGAGCGCTTCAGTTCTCGTCGCCGCCGGCTTCCCGGTCGCAGGCGCGGTTCGTTTCTCGGGTCTTGCCGGCGATGCTGACGGCTGGGCCGGATCGCTGGCCAGTGCCGTCTGGCCGGCCTGCCCTTGGGCGGCAGCAGAAGACCGCGGCTTAGCCGGATTGCGGGCATCGCCTTGGGCAGACGATGAAGCCGCCGTTTTCCGATTGCCGGTACCGGGTTCTGCACTGGCGCTTGTCTGGGACTCGGGTTTATCGGGAACGGAAGGCAGGCGTTCGGCAAGAATATCGGCGGCGCGAACGCTTGCTGCAGCCGACAGTGCCGGCTCGCGCGTCTGTTTGCTGGTGATCACCAGAACTTCCTCGAGGTGATTGAGCGCCGCCGCTGGCCGTACCTTCACTCTGAGGAACTCGCCAGCCCGGCTTACGCTTGCGATCGTACCCACCGGCAATCCCTTGGGAAAAATCTGGTCGCCGCCGCTTGTGAGCAGGCGTTCTCCGGTCTTTACCTCCTCTTCCGCCATGACATTGTCGAGCGCCAACTCGCCCGATGGCTTGCCGCGAAGCACTCCCTGCAGGCGCGACTGCTCCAGTATGGTGCCCACCCCGCTAGTCTGGTCGTTGATCAGCAGCACCTGCGCCGTGTGGCGGAAGACCTGGATGACCTTGCCCACAATGCCGTCGGCGGAAATAACCGCCATATCCGGCTGCAGACCGTCGGCCGATCCCTTGTCGAGGTAGATAATGCGCGATTGTTCGCTGCCGCTAGCGCCAATTACCTGCGTCGCCAGCGTCTGCTCGATGAATTGTTCCTTGAAGCGAACCAGCACCTGCAGGCGTCGGGCCTGTTCGGCATCCTGCCGCAGCCGCACCTGCTCGAGCTCGAGTTGCTGAAGCTGCGCCTCGAGCTCGCGGTTTCGCTGGCGTACCCCGCGCAGATAAAAATAGTTATGCCAGATGTAGGTCGTGCCCGTCTCCAGCCGCACGATAGCTTTCTCGAGCGGAGTAACAGTGCCTACGGCCCAGACCCGGATCAGGCGGCTGGATTTGTTCTCGGCAGGACGCTTGACCTGAATCGCCAGCCCTACGATCTGGATGAAAATGGCCGCCGCCAGGATACTCACATTGCGATAGCGGCCCATAAGGTTTTCCATGCCTCGGCGGCCGGAGGTTTGCCGGCAGCCGGTTTGATTTCACGATCTCTGCGCCCACATGCCAGGCGACTGATTCCGCCGACTGCCGTGACTATTCGATCGAAATTTTCCTCAGCAACTTGAAATCGCTCAGCATCTTGCCCGTGCCGAGGACCACGCTGCAAAGTGGATCATCGGCAATCGATACCGGCAGCCCGGTTTCCTCGCGGATGCGCTTGTCAAGGTTCTTCAGCAGCGCCCCGCCGCCGGTGAGCACGATGCCCCGATCGCTGATATCCGCCGAGAGCTCCGGAGGAGTACGTTCGAGAGCAACCCGCACGGCGTTCATAATGGTCGAGACGCATTCGCTGAGCGCCTCGCGTATTTCGCTGTCATCGACGGTAATGGTCTTGGGCACCCCTTCGATCAAGTTGCGGCCCTTGATCTCCATGGTCAAGGGCTTGTCCAGCGGGTAGGCCGACCCGATCTCGAGCTTGATCTGCTCGGCCGTGCGCTCCCCTACGAGCAGGTTATATTTGCGCTTCAGATAGTTCATGATGGCCTCATCCATCTGGTTCCCGGCCATGCGCACGGAGCGGGAATAGACGATGCCACTGAGAGAGATAACCGCAATATCGGTCGTGCCGCCGCCGATATCGACAACCATGTTGCCGGACGGCTCGGTGATAGGAAGACCGGCGCCGATGGCCGCAACCATGGCCTGCTCGACCAAGTACACCTCGCTGGCCTTGGCGCGGTAGGCCGAGTCCATCACCGCGCGCTTTTCCACCTGCGTGATCTCGGAAGGCACGCCGATGACGATCCGCGGATGCACCAGCATCTTGCGGTTGTGCGCCTTCTGGATGAAGTAGTTCAGCATCTTCTCGGTGACTTTGAAGTCAGCGATGACCCCGTCTTTCATGGGCTTGATGGCCACGATATTGCCTGGCGTTCGGCCCAGCATTTCTTTGGCTTCCTTGCCGACGGCCTCAACTTCATTGGTGTTTTTGTTCAGGGCCACGATCGAAGGCTCATTGACCACGATGCCCTTCCCCCGTGCATACACCAGAGTGTTGGCCGTTCCCAGGTCAATGGCAAGGTCGCTCGAGAAAATACTGAACAGCGACCGCATGTTGTGAAAGCGCGATGAACCGTTATGGAATCCGTTGCTGGATGGCATACCTGACTGCATCTCTCTTTGTTTGGAATCTACCTTCCCGTCCCACACCCCGGCAAGATCGGATGGGGAACTCCCCGATCTTTTTGGTTCTTTTTTCTGGATCCTTGTACTCCGTATTGTATGGGATGTACCGGATCCCCGAGCAACAAACTTACTGTTGCAGCCTCAACTTGCGGCCGCAGTGAACCTACTGGATCACCACTTTCTTCTGCTGCGTATTTACCCCTCCGCGGGCATTCTGCGCGGTTATGGTGATCACGCTCTCGCCCGTGGGCATCGGCGGCATAAAATAGTGAAATCCACCGTCCGCGCCTACGACCGGAACTTCGTGGCCATTGACCATCACTCGGGCCCCCCCCTCGGTCTTGCCCGTCAGCTCAATCACGTGGCCATGCTGGATCAGGGGATCGAGCTCCAAGGCAATGGTGTTTGAGCCGAACCCCCTGGCGATGATCGTAAAACGGTTCTTCTCGCTTTCGACCGACTCCCGACCGCTCCCGTCGTAGGACTGCACTATCCAGTAATAGGGGCCTTCGCCGAGGCCGGAAACCAGCACGGCCGGCGAAGTAACGCGGCGGTCGACGAGAATCGAAGAGAAGTAGGGGTTGCGCGAAATGCGCAGCCGGTATCCCTTGGCATTGGCCATCGGACTCCAAGAGAATTCGATCGGTTTTGAATCGCTCGAGATGAAAATCGGCATCATGTTGGCCGGAGAAATCGGCGTGGGCGGGCCAATCTCCTTGATCTTGTCCATGTGCACGGCCTCGGGCTGGAAACTGACCTTCTCCCAGTCGGCGAGAGCAAGAGTCTGCCCGTTGCGGTTGACCGTGCCGCTGCCTTTGGTGATCAGGAGCTCATCCTGCTTGGACTTGGGATCCTTTCTGACCCGGGCGGCGCTGTCCGGCCCGATGGCCGCGGTTGCCCCGTCCATATTGACCTCAGATTTCGAGCCCTGGGTGTAGGTGACGGTTGCCAGGTCGACGGTTCCGGTGTTCAGCCGTACGCGCACGTCGGTTTGCAGCCGCTCGTTCGCGGAGTTTTCCTCGATGACGATGAGCGAATCCTGTTTCACCGTGTAATTGGTGCCGTCGTTGAAAACGATCTTGGCCATGCCTTCAGAACCCGTCTGAATAACGTCGCCTTTCTCGAGCGGAACGCTGTAATCGGCCCTCATCCAACTGCTCCCGCCGGCCTTGCGGATGCGCACCGTGCCATCGAGGGCGGTGATATGGGCCTGCTGGGAGGTGCCCTGTCCGGAAGCTCCATTGTTTCCCGGTTCGGCCAGACGCTCGAGAAGATTGGTAAACAAGTTCGTGGTCGCCCTCACACTGTTATGGGTGAACTCGGGAAATGCCTGCCGTGTTGCCAGAGCGACTATTCCCATGAAACCCAGGATCATCAGCACGACGCTGCGATAAGTTACTGTCTTCCAGGCAATCTGAATTTCGGGTTTGCGACTCGAAGACACCAACATCCTTTGCCACGGCGGATGCCGAGTTACGCACCAAATTATTGCAGGCACGAAGGCGCCGGGTATCGGGAATCGCTCCCGGGGAGGTTACTGAGGTCATGGCCGGGGGCCGGTCGAAAAGCATGAACCTCGCTGCCCGCGGTATTGAACTTCGACACTGCTGCAATGGGGCAAGCGAAAGGAGGTATCAAGCCTGGTTCCCTTGCCCCACCTCAGGCCCGGCGTTAGCATGAATGCTCGAGGAGGCTTCACCTATGGCCAGCGACACGCTTACCAGCCCGGTCATTGCCGGAACCGCCACACGGCCCAACATCTACCACAACTTTATCGACGGCCAATGGGTGGAGTCGACAACCGGTCAGACCTTTGAGAACCGAAATCCCGCCGATACCCGCGACCTCATCGGAATTTTCCAGAGATCGGGCAAGTCCGACGTTGACGCCGCCGTCGCTGCCGCCCGACGGGCCTTTTTGAAATGGCGCCTTATCCCCGCTCCCCGTCGCGCGGAAATCATCTTCCGGGCGGCGGACATGCTGGCCGAGCGCAAGGAAGACTATGCCCGCGACATGACGCGGGAAATGGGAAAGATCCTGAAAGAAACCCGCGGTGATGTCCAGGAGGCCGTAGATACCGCTTTTTACATGGCGGGAGAAGGCCGCCGCCTGTTTGGCCCCACTACCCCGTCCGAGCTACCCAACAAGTTTGCCATGGCCGTACGCCAGCCGCTCGGGGTTTGCGCCATGATTACTCCGTGGAATTTTCCCATGGCGATTCCTTCCTGGAAACTTCTTCCGGCTCTGGTCTGCGGCAACACCTGCGTCATCAAACCCGCACAGGACACCCCGCTCTCAACCTTCAACCTGGTGCGGGTACTGGTCGATGCTGGCATTCCCAGGGGAGTGGTCAACATTGTGACCGGCTTTGGCGCGGAGGCGGGCGCACCGCTGCTTGAGCATCCCGAGGTGCGCGCGGTTTCATTCACCGGATCCACGTCCGTTGGCAGAACCATAGGCACGACTGCAGCCAAAAGCTTTAAACACTGCTCGCTGGAATTGGGCGGCAAGAACCCCATGATTGTTCTCGATGACGCCAATCTGGACCTGGCCGTCGAAGGGGCGCTGTGGGGTGCGTTTGGCACCACCGGCCAGCGCTGCACGGCCACCAGCCGCATCATCGTTGAAAAGGGCGTCTACCGTGCTTTTCTCGATCGGCTGGTGGAACGGGCGCGCAAACTGCGGGTGGGCAACGGCCTCGACGAGACTAGCGACGTGGGTCCGGCGATAAATGAACGCCAGCTGGAGAGTGACCTTGAGTACGTTCGCGCCGGCCAAAATGAAGGGGCAAGGCTCGAATGCGGCGGCTGCCGCCTGGAGAAGGGTG
Organism: Acidobacteriota bacterium; assembly: GCA_019241535.1. GTDB lineage: Bacteria > Acidobacteriota > Terriglobia > Terriglobales > Acidobacteriaceae > Gp1-AA145. The sequence goes on from JAFAWX010000312.1 coordinate 12,465, forward strand.
ACTATCACTGGGGATGGTTCATGGAACCGACCATCTTCAGCGACGTGGATCGCAAAATGCGTATTGCCCGGGAAGAAATTTTCGGCCCGGTGGTTGCCGTCATTCGATCGGAAAATTTCGATGAGGCCGTAACCATTGCCAACGACATTGAATACGGCCTTTCATCGTCGATCTATACCCGGGACGTGAACCGGGCATTCGTCGCCATGCGCGATCTCTACGCTGGCATAACCTATATTAATGCCCCGACCATCGGGGCCGAGGTTCACCTCCCGTTCGGCGGAGTCAAAGCCACCGGCAACGGGCACCGCGAAGGGGGCATAGGCGCGATCGACTTTTATACGGAATGGAAATCCGTATACGTCGATTACTCCGACCGGCTGCAACGAGCGCAAATCGACCGTCCGGAATAACCGGCGGCGCCCACGCCGGCTGGTCACGGCACGTGTGCAGCAGTCTAAGCCGGTTGGGCGATTTAGGAACCAGCGACCATCAGCTCTCGTGCCTGCCGGTTAGATAGAAGTAGACGGCGGGGGTAACCAGCAGCGAGAGCACCATCGAGATCAGGATGCCGCCGATGACAGCAATGGCCAGCGGCTGCAGCATCTCCGACCCTGAGCCGATGGCGAAGGCGAGCGGCAGCATGCCGGCAACCGCGGCGATAGCCGTCATAGCAATCGGACGCAAGCGGCGGCGCCCGGCATGCATCATGGCTTCTTCCGCGGAAAAGCCCGCCTGCCGGAACGAATGCTCGGCATCAAGCAGCAGGATTCCATTCTTGGCCACGATGCCGATCACCATTATCAGTCCCATGAAGGCCGAGACGCTGAAGGTCGTGCCGCTAAGCAGCAGGGCAAAAAAGACCCCTGCGGTCGAGAGCAGGGCGGAGGCGAGAATCGCCGTCGGTGCCGAGAAACTGCGGAACTCAAACAGCAGCACGGCGAAGACAAAGGCAAAAGCCATTATGAATACGAACACGAACTCGCGAAATGTCTGCCGCTGGTCGGCATAGAGGCCCCCGTATTCGACGCGGATTGAGGCAGGCAGGTTCAGCTTCGCCACCGTCTCCTGAACTTTCTTTACCCCAGTGCCGAGATCAAGGCCCTCAAGCCGCGCCGTCACCTCCAGGTCGCGCTGCAGGTTCTCGCGGCGAATCTCGATCTGTCCCGGCATGCGGGTCACGGTCGCGAGCGAGCCGAGCGTAGCAGTGTGGCCGCTCGCACTGCTCAAAAGCGTGTTATTCATGGCCTCGATGCTCGCGCGATTGGCGGCGGGAAAGCGGACGCGAACCGTGTAGGCGCGGCTGTTGACGACCACCGGTGCGACCGCCGGCTCTCCCTCGAGAACCGCCGAGGCATCGATGGCAACCTCGTCGGGAGAGAAGCCGGCGCGCGCCGTCGCCGCGGGATCAATCTGGTAGTTCACGGCCGGCCCGCTGGTCGTGTTTTCCACCCCGTTCTGCACATCCACCACCCCTTTGATTTGCGAAATGGCATCGGCCACCTTCGGCCCCGTCCTGGCCAGCAAATCGGGGTCGGGAGAAAACAGCTTGATGACCACCGGTTCGGGCGCACTGGTCAGATCGCCCACCATGTCCTGCAGCAGCAGAGTGAATTCGGTATCGAGCTCAGGCTCCTGTTGCTTGAGCTTGGCGCGCAGGTCGGCAATCAACTCCTCCGAGGAGCGCTTATGGTCGGGTTTCAGCTTCACCGTAATGTCCCCGGTATTGGCCTCGGTAACCGCCGCCAACCCGAGCTGCAGGCCGGTGCGGCGCGAAGTGCTTTGAACCTCGGGCTCGGAGCTAACGATCTGGATCACGTGGTTGATGACTCGGTTGGTTTCATCGAGGGCACTCCCTGGAGGCATGATGTAATCGAGAATGAAACCGCCTTCTTCCATCTCCGGCAGAAGATCCGTACCGAGTGCCTTGTAAGAGATGGCGGCGAGCAGGATCAGCAGAGCGCTCCCGCCTGCAAGAAGCACGGGACGCTCGAGCGCGCGGCGCAGCCAGCGCTCGTAGAAATTCACCACCGCATGGAACCTCCGGCCGTAGGAAGCCTCCTCGGCTTCAATCATGCGCTCCAGCCGCTCCTGCTCGCTCCAGTCCGCCATGACCGCTTGGTCAAATTTTGGCTCGGCCTTGCGGCGAACGAAATACTGGCTGAGATTAGGCGTCCAGGTCAGGGCCAAGGCCAGAGACGTGAACAGCGACACCCCCATGGTGATGGCCAGCGCGCGAAAGAACGTCCCATATACGCCGTGAATAGCCACCAGGGGCAGAAAGACGACAATCGGGGTAACTGTCGATCCGACGAGCGGCGCCGTAACTTCCCGCAGCGCGCTGTAGATCGCCTGGAATCTTGTCTGCCCGAAGTCGCGGTGCAAGACGATATTTTCAATCACCACAATCGCGTCATCGATGACCAGTCCGACGGCTGCCGCCAGCCCACCCAGAGTCATGAGGTTGAAGCTCTCGCCGAGGGCTTTGAGAACGATAAAGGTGATGAGAATCGTGATGGGAATGACCAGGCCGGCAACCAGTGAGCTTCCCCAATCTCTCAGAAAAGCCACCATCACGATCGAGGCCAGCAGGAGCCCGATCAGAATCGCATCCCGCACGCTCTTGATCGAATCCCGTACCAGGCCCGACTGATCATAGTAGGGCGTCAGCTTAATCGCGGGAGGCAAGCTCCCGCGCAGTTCCGCGACTTTGGCGTTAACCTCGTCCGCGACCGCGACGGTGTTGCTGTCCGGCTGCCGATTGATGGATAAAAGCACCGCCGGTTTGCCGTTCGCAGTAACTACCGTGTACTTGGGCTTGGCGCCATTTGTGACCGTGGCCACATCGGCGATATGTATAGGGATACCGGCGACATTGGTCTTGACTACGATCTGGCCCAGTTCTTCTGGACTGTGCACCTGACCGTTGACCAGCCCCAAGACCAACTGATGACTCTCTTCGATCAGCCCGGGAGAATCAACCGTGTTGGTCTTAGCCACCGCACTCAGAATGTCCTGCACGGTCACCGACGCGCTCAGCAGCTTTGCGGGATCGGGGGTGATCAGGTATTCCGGTTCGTCGCCGCCCTGCACCAGCACGGTAGCCACACCGTCGAGACGGTTGAGCTGGGGCTTGATGGTGTAGGTTGCAAGCTCCCACAGCTGGCTCTGCGACACGGTGTCCGACGTGAGGCTATATCCGAGAATTGGAAAGCTGGCAAAGGTCAGGCGGTGAGAGTCGATCTTTGCGGTCGCTGGCAATTCGCCCTGTACCTGAGCCACGGCGGCATCGACCAACTGGAGCGTTTCGACCATGTCGACGCTCCAGTTGAAATAAAGATCGATTTCCGCCGAACCGCGGCTGGTGATTGAATTCACGCGCTGCAGGCCGGGAACGCTGTTGACAGCGTTTTCAAGCGGCCAGGTAATCGTTACCAGCATCTGCTCGATCGGCATTACACCGTTGTCGACCCCGATCACGATACGGGGGAAATCCACCTCCGGAAATACCGCGACGGGAATGTTGAAGGCAAGGTAAACGCCCATTACTGCCAGGGCAATGATCAGAAAAATGAGCGGCTTCGAAAACCGGGTAAACCAGTACTCCGGCGGCGGGGAAGGGGCGCGCTCTTCCTGGTCAACCGCGGTAACTCTGGTCGCCATGGCCCTACTCGCTCCCGCCCTTCTCGTCCTTATTTTCGTCGCCCTCAGGCTTGCCCGCGGGCGCGGGCGCCTCAACCTTGACGCTTGTATTATCCGTGAGGCCATAGGCGCCGGTGGTGACAACCTGTTCTCCGGCTTTGAGGCCGCTTACGATCTCGACCATATTGCCCTGCTGAATGCCGGTCTCGACGTCGCGTTTATGGGCTTTGCGGTCGCTGCCGACGACCATCAGCGACTTCTTGCCTTCTTCGTCCGCAACCACGGCTGATGTGGGGACGGTCAGCGCATCCGCGACCGTCTTTGCCACCATCTCGATATTCGCCGATGATCCCGCTTTCAGTATGCCTTTGCGGTTCGGCGCCTCGACCCAGACTTCGACCGTAGTACTTCCGGGATCGAGTGCCGGGCTGACGAGCGACACTTTGCCTTTCACCTCTTCTTCCGAGCCGGCAATCTTGATGTTTGCCGCATCGCCCTTCTTGAGCAGTGCTGCCTGTTTCGCCGGTATATGAGCCTTAGCGATGATGCGGGAAAGATCCATGATGGTAACCAGCGGTGCGCCCGCCTGAGGCATCATGCCCGGATACCAGGGTCCATCGGCGACTACACCGTCGATGGGGCTGCGAATCTCGGAGTACTGGAACTGCGCCTCGGCGCCCCGGTACTTGCCCTCGGCGGCCGTCAGCTGACCGGCGGCGGACTTGAGCTCCTGTTGATGGCCTACCGCCCGCAGACCTTCGAGGTGCTTCTCGGCCTGCTCATATTGTGCCTTGGCCTGAATAAAGGCCACGTTTGCGGCCTCGTAGTCTTTACGGGGTATCGCTCCTTGAGCAAGAAGATTCTTGCGGCTCTCGAAGATCTGCTGCTGTGCATCCATGCTGTCTTTAGCCGTTTTTGCGTCCCATTCGGCTTTTTGCAACTCCTCGGGCAGCGAGTTGGCTGTGGCTATATTCTTGGCCGCCTCGGCCTGCTCCAGGTTGCCACGGCTCTCCTCGGCGGCGGCTGCCAGGTCCTTATTTTCGAGCGCGATCAGCAACTGCCCGCGATGCACCTTCGCTCCCCGGGCGACATAGGATTTGGCAACTGGTGACGCCACTTTGGGGACGATGGTCGCCTGGTTGATGGGAAAGAGAACCGCATCGGCGGTGACCAACTGCGAGATGCTGCCCTGCTTGACCGTCTCCGCCTGCACGGAGACCAGCGGCTGCGCTTCCTCTTCTTTACTGGAACAGGCGGTCACGGACAGCAGACACAGCAAACCAGCAACGACCCCGAGCAATCGGGCTCCTGAAGGGAGTGTCATCCTTCTAAAAGACTCCTGTGAGGGTTTGAAGAGCGGCCAGCGCCAGCCGGTACCGCGATTCGCCATCATCGTAGTTGTTGCGCGCAAGGAGCACGGCATTCTGCGCGTCCACGACTTCCAAAGCCGTGGCCTCGCCGGCCTGATAACGAAGATTGGTGAGCCGTACGCTCTCCGCGGCCAGATCGGCCGACTGTGCGAGAACGTCCAGCTGGACCTTAGCGGCTTCGGCTTCCGCATACAGGGTTTTCAGATCGGCCAGCAGTTTGCGCTGCGCCGCCGAGAGCTGAACCTCGGCCAGTTGACGGCGAATGAGGCTTTGCTTCACTTTGCTGTGGGTTGCGCCCCAGTTCCAGATCGGGATATTCAGCGTAGCGCTCGCTTCGTAGCCAAGATTGTGCAGGAGCTGGCCTTCGGGCGTGCGAGTGTTCACGGCAAAGCGATTGGCATCAATGCCATAAAAGTAATCCAGAGCAAGCGAAGGCAGGTACGCCGAGCGCGAGGCTCGTAACTCGCCGTTGGCAGCGCGCACCGCCTGCATGGCCGCATAGAGGTCCGGATTCCGGGTCTTGGCCTGCTGCTCGACTTCATCGATCGGGGGAAGCGGAGGGGGAAGCCGCAGATCGTCAACGGTCGAGAAGTTTTGGTTGAAGTTGGGGAATACCATGACCGCAAGCTCAATGTGGCTGCGGTCCATTTCCAGTTGAGCTTCGCGCAGGGCGCGAGTCGAGTCGTTCGTTTGCAACTGCGCCTTGATTACGTCGGAGTGCGCAACCTCTCCTCCCCGCTCGAGCTTCTGGCTCAGGTCAAGGAACCGTCGGGCTTCTTCGCCCGCCAATTGAGCATTGGCGTATTTGCGCCGGGCTATTATCTCTCCGTAATAGGTCTTTACCACCGTCGCAAGCAGGCCACGGGCGGCAATTTCGGCTTTGGCGCGTGCCGCTGCCGCAACCGCTGCCGTACGGCTGAAATCGGCGAATTGCCCGGCGCTCAGCACTTCGTGCGCATTTCCCTGGCTCAGGTATTCGTGTACACCGTTGTTGGCGATAAAGCGCGTGTCGGAGGTCAGGGTCGTGCCGGGAATCCCGAGTCCCTGCGTATATATGTACTGATTGTTGTAAACCACGCCGGGTAAGAGGGAGGCACGCGCCTGCACATGGTCTTCGTGCGCGATGCCGGCATCGGCAAGAGCGCTGCGATATGCGGGATCGAGGTTCCGGGCGCGTTCAAGGGCGTCCTTCAGGGTTAACACCACGGGCGCCTGGGCGCTCGAAGACTGTGGTCCGGGAGTGGCACTCGCCGCCTGCCCTGGAGCGGCCGCCTGCGACGGGCTCATCGAGACCGAGGCCTGCTGCCCGCCGGGGTTCGCCCAGAGCGTCGCCCTGCCGGCAAGTGTCAGGATTAGGGCTGCCAAAAAGCGCAATATGCGATGATTTTTCACTGGAGCTCCGTCGCAAGATTATATCGTGCGCAGAAATCAGCCAATGCGCGAGGGAAGCCCATGCCCATAACTCGCGCGCTGGTACGGCCTTTTGCGGCTCGCCCTGCCGCGCCCAGCCCGCAAGCTTCCCTCCGCCGCCAGCACTTTCAGCGGCAAATGGCAGCCGCAGCGCAACTCTGGGGAGAAGTTTTGCAAACGATTGCATTCCAGATACCTGGCATGCGAGGCAAACAGCTACAAAAAGAGGTACTTAGTTCTTTCCCCACGGAATCATAATTGCTCAATAGTCGAGGGTCGGAAACGATTTCCGTCTCGTTTCCGGGCGGCCAGTCCCAACGCAATCGACGAAATTCTCCCGGGGAAAGAGCATGATCTATAAGGAAACGTTTTGGATGGCTTGCGACTCAACCGAGCAATTGCGGGCCGAGCATGGCCCGTTCCAGACACGGGCAGAGGCGGAGCGCCAGGCAAGAAAACTGGGCTTCTCCTACCTGCTGCGCTACGAACACCTGATTGAAAACCAGGATATTCGGGAAGTCCGGTGCATTTTCATCGAACTTCAGCCTAACCCTTCCACGCGGGCTAAAATCCCCCGCCGTCTGCACACACGTTGCGCGACCTGCGGCGCATCCTGCGCCCATACCCAGGCGTGGCGAGCCGAGGTGTGGGCCGACATTCATGAATTCGAACACTCCCGGCACCGGGTGCGTCTGTTCGAGCAGACCCGTGCCGACGGACTGAAAGAGATTGCGGGCTGGCGCGATGCCTGCGCCTGAGGAGGCGATCGGCTTCGGGAGCAAGCCGGTCTGCCCTGGGAGAGTATTCCTGCCGCAACAAGCCTGAGCTGCCTCTTCCCGGTTTCGGCAGAAAGGCCGCTGCAAGCTTCGATTCCTTGCCTCGAACGAAACCGGCCGACCCTCTGCAAAATCTAGAACCACCCGCAAGCGGCAAACCCGTGGATACAGCTGGGAACTGGCTACCGGCCTGATTGCGCGCTAACATCCCTTCAGCATGGCGCCCCTTGGAAGCAGGCGAAAACTGCCGGCACGTGCGCGCAAGCGCCCGATGCCGGCGCGTGACCACCGTTCGCCGGGAGAGCTGGTCATAATCACCGGCATGAGCGGATCAGGAAAGGCCTCGGTCCTCAAGGCCTTTGAAGATCTCGGTTACTACTGCGTGGACAATCTCCCCGTAGGCCTGATTCCACGATTTGCCGAGCTCATCGGCCAGTCTTCGGAAATCGAGCGCACGGCGCTAGTAGTAGATGTTCGCGAAGGCCGACAACTCGAGGAACTGCCCGCAATCCTCAAAGCGGTGAAGAAGGTCATCATCGCCAGGATGATCTTTCTTGAAGCCTCGGATGAAATTCTCGTGCGCCGTTACAGCGAGACCCGCCGTCCCCATCCGCTCGGCATCGACGCCCCGGTGAAGGCTTCGCTCACCACCGAGCGCCGGCACTTGCGGGAGATCCGGCACATGGCCGATCTGGTCATCGACACCTCCAGGTTTAATGTGCACGAATTGCGGGCTCATATTATCGAGCTGTTTCAGAAAAAGGAGAGTGGAAGGAACATTCTGGTCTCCTGCATCAGCTTCGGATTCAAGCATGGCGTGCCCGAGGACGCGGATCTGGTCTTCGACGTCCGCTTCCTGCCGAATCCGCATTTTGTGCCGGAATTTCGCGGGCTCACCGGCCGCGACCCCAAAGTGGCAAAATATATCGGCTCCTTCCCCCAGACCCTGGAGTTCATCGAGCGTATCTCGAACCTGCTGATCTATCTTCTTCCCCACTATATTCACGAGGGCAAGAGTTATCTGACGATCGCCTTCGGCTGCACCGGAGGCCAGCACCGCTCGGTAATGATCGCCGAGGAAGTCGCCCGGCGATTGAAAAAGGCCGGGTACAGAGTGAAGGCCGTACACCGGGACAGCCCCAAGTGAACCGCCGGGACCTCACCGTCGGGGTGCGGAATCGACCGCGGCGCGCGCGTCAGGCAAGGCTTTGCTCGCGGCGGGGCACTCCCGCTGTCAAGTAGAATAAGGCTTTCGGACCACATGCCTATCTCATTCGACCACGGCGCCATGGCCCGATTCCGGCGGCCAAGCGCTGGCGACGGTCTTGAGCGATCCTCGGGGTCGAGCAGACGCCGGCAGCCGCACTGGAGCACGGGATGCGGCAACTGATGCGCCTCTTACGTTACCTGCTGCCCTACTGGTGGCAGTTTCTTCCTTCCGTCCTGCTGCTGGCGGCCGTGGGTTTTCTGGACGCCTTCCGCGTGCTGCTAGTCGGACCGGTTCTTGATCGGGTCCTGAATCCTTCCTCCGGCTCGAGTAACATTCGTCTCTTTACCCTGCCCCACAGCCACCGACCCGTCTACCTCCAGCCCTATGTTCCTTCCCACTTTCACAATGCCTGGACGATCGTCGCGTTCGCCTTCGTCGTTTCCACCATACTCAAGGGAATGTTTGATTACGGCGGCACCTATCTGGTGAACTACGCCGGCTACGGACTGATCACCGACCTGCGCAACGCTCTCTACAACTCCGTCCTGCGTCGCTCGGCGGCTTTTTTTCAGAAGCACACGACAGGAACCCTGCTATCGACGATTGTCAGCGACATCGAGCGTGTGCAGTTTGCCATGTCGAACGTACTGGCGGAGTTCCTGCAGCAGTTTTTTACCTTCCTCTTCACCGCCGCCGTAGTCGTAGTTCTGGGCAGGAACCTTGCCTGGCTGCTGCTTTTGTTTGTGCCTTTCATCATTTTTTCCGCCAGCCGCATCGGACGGCGGGTGCGCCACACCACGCGCCGGGGACAGGACAAGTTGGCCGAGATCCAGAACATCCTCCACGAGACCATCACCGGCAATCGCATCGTGAAGGCGTTCAGCATGGAAGCCTGGGAACTTGCCCGTTTCCGGCAGGCCGCGCAGCGCCTGTTCCGCGCCAACCTGCGCTCGGTCGCGGCTGCCGCCGTCAGCTCGCCCCTGATGGACATATTCGGGGCGATTGCCATCGTTCTGCTTCTGCTCCTCGGGCGCGCCCAAATCGTCCGCGGCTCAATGACTCCAGGAATTTTTCTCGCCTTCATCATCGCCGTTTTCAAGCTCTACGACCCGGTCCGCAAGTTCGCCCTGTTTCATAACAGCTTCCAGCAGGCGCTGGGCGCCTCGGCGGAGATCTTCCGTTTGATGGATGTGTGCGATGAGGTCGAGGAAAGGGTTGGGGCAACAGAACTCCCGCCCTTTTCTCGCAAGGTTGCCTTCGAAGATGTCGGGTTTTGTTACGCATCGGACGGAGTGCGGCGGGAGGTTCTTCGCAACATCAATCTCGAGGTGAAAGCGGGGGAAATCCTGGCGGTGGTGGGATCGAGCGGGGCCGGCAAAAGCACCCTGGTTTCACTCGTTCCGCGGTTTTTCGATGTGAGTTCAGGAAGAATCCTTATTGACGGCCGCGATGTCCGCGACGCCACCCTATCCTCGCTGCGCTCCCAAATCGGGGTGGTAACCCAGGAGACGGTATTATTCAACGATACCCTGCGAAATAACATTGCCTATGGACAGCCGAGCGTCGGCCACAGGCAAGTCGAGGCCGCCGGGCGGGCGGCGCTCGCGCACGACTTCATCATGAAACTGCCGGACGGCTACGAGACCGTCATCGGTGAAAAGGGCGTGCGCCTTTCCGGAGGGGAGCGCCAGCGCATCGCGATCGCCCGCGCACTGCTCAAAAACGCCCCCATTCTCATCCTTGATGAGGCGACTTCCGCGCTCGACTCCGAATCTGAAGCGCTGGTACAGTCCGCGTTGCACAACCTGATGAACGGTCGCACGGTCATTGTCATTGCCCACCGCCTGTCCACCGTCCGGCGCGCCGATCGCATTGTGGTCCTTGAGAACGGCAGAATCGCGGACGTCGGTACGCATGAAGAGCTGCTGCAGAAGCTCGGGACGTACCGGCGTCTGTACGATCTGCAGTTTGTCGATTTTGAGACGTCCCGGGTTACGATCAGCGCGCAAGGGACCGAGAACTACTGATGCCTATCCGCTCCATGACCGGCTTCGCCCAGGTGAAAGGGCAGCTCAACGGTCTGACTTTCAACCTTTCTCTCAAATCTCTGAATCATCGCTTTCTGGATTTGCATTTCCACCTTCCGCCGAATACCGATGCTCTCGAAATGGCTATGCGCCGCAGGGTCAAAGAAACCATCGCGCGTGGTCACCTGGACGTGAATCTGGCCTTCGATTCCGCAGCCGCGCCCAGCCTGGTGCTCAATCGCCAGCTGGTCATCGCCTACGTTGAGGCGTTCCGGGCGGCGGCTGTCGAGGCCGGCATTGGCGCCGAACCTGACCTGAATACCGTGCTCCGCCTGCCCGGCGCACTGGACCAGGGCGTCGAGGCCCGCGGGGAGGAGCTGACGTCAGCGGTTCTTCCCCGGCTGGAGCAAGCCGTTCAGGAACTCAACCGGGCGCGCGAGGAAGAAGGCAAGGCGATGGAGCACCAGTTGCGGCAGCTCATGGGCGAGCTGCTCGCCGCCTGCGCCGGGGTGCGCCGCCACCGCGAGGCAGTCGTAAAAAGTTACTCCTCGCGGGTGAAGCAGCGCATTGAGGAGTGGCTGGGGAGCTCGACCGATCCGGAGCGCATCCTGCAGGAGGCCGCGCTTTTGGCCGATCGCAGTGACGTTCAGGAGGAGCTCGTGCGTCTTGAGAATCATGCCCGCCATTTTCTCGATCTGCTGGATCGCACTGCGGAAGTCGGCAAGAAGCTGGATTTTCTTCTGCAGGAAATGAATCGCGAAGCCAATACACTGCTGTCGAAGACTTCCGGCCTGGCCGGAGAAGCTCTCGAAATTACCGAGGCGGGACTGGCCATCAAGGCTCACGTCGAGCAGGCTCGGGAACAGGTGCAAAATATCGAATAGTCCATGGCCAACATTTTCATCATCTCCGCGCCCTCAGGTTCTGGGAAGTCGACTCTGGTCAGGGCTTTGCGCGAGACCGTATCCAACCTGGAGTTTTCCATCTCCTACACCACCCGCCGACCCCGGGGGACGGAGCAGAACGGCCGCGAGTATTACTTTGTCACCCGCGAAGAGTTTGAAGCCATGGTGCGCCGGCAGGAGTTTCTCGAGCATGCCGAGGTGTTTGGCAACTACTATGGTACCGCGCGTCGTTTTCTTGAAAGCGCCGAAGAAAAAGCCTATGACCTGTTGCTGGACATCGATGTTCAGGGAGCGGAACAGATCAAGCGAAAACTTCCGGCGGCCCAGAGCATATTCATTCTTCCTCCGAATCGTGGCGAACTGGAACGCCGCCTGCGCGAACGTAGTCAGGATTCCGAGGCCGTCATCCAGCGTCGCCTGGAGGCGGCGGCACGCGAGATTGAGAATTACTGGAAATACGACTATATTTTGGTGAACGACCGCCTGCCGAAATCTGTGAAGGATCTGCAAGCCATCTTGCTTGCGGAGCGGCAGAAGCGTCAGGAACAGACTGATCGGAACTTGATTGCCCGGGCGGAAATGTGCCGCCTCGATCGAATGCGCGAAAAGTTGCACCCCATCCTCGAGTCCTTTCAGAGAACGGCTGCGGGTGGCGGGAAGTGAGGCACGGAATCCCATGAAGCTGATTGACGGTTTCGACAGCAATTATCGTTACATCCTGGTTGCAGCCCGCCGCGCCCGGCAGCTCCAGAGCGGAGCAGCTCCGGTAATTGAGACACATTCGCGAAAGCCCTGCAAGATTGCACAGGATGAAATCAAAGCGGGTAAGGTGAAGTGGGTCATCCCGGAAGCTTCAGCGTCGCCGGTCGAAGTCGCGGGCGAATTGCTCGACAAGGCCATCGGCCAGGAAAGCTGAAACCGGCGAAGCCGGGTTGCTCGCGCTTGCCCTGGAAATGCCTATGAAGATCGCCCTGGGGGTATGCGGGGGGATAGCCGCCTACAAATCGGCGGAAATTGTTCGGTTATTCGCGGATCGCGGCATTCGGGTTCAGGTCATCATGACCGATTCCGCCCGCGAGTTTGTCCGCCCGCTCACCTTCGCCGCGCTCTCCGGGGAACCAGTTATTACCGGGATGTTTGCCGCCAAGCGGGGCGCGGAAGCAAATCTCGACTCCGCAATCGAACACATTGCCGTGGCCCAGTCGATCGCCGGCCTGGTTGTCGCGCCAGTGACTGCTGACGTTCTGGCAAAATTCGCTTTGGGCATCGCCAACGATTTTCTTACTACTCTTTATCTGGCCACGACCGCCCCGGTCGTGGTGGCCCCGGCCATGAACGTAAACATGTGGGAACATCCGGCCACGCGGCAGAATCTTGAAATTTTGCGCCAGCGCGGCGTCCGGGTGGTGGATCCCGGGAGCGGCTATCTGGCCTGCGGCATGACCGGACCCGGGCGGCTGGCCGAGAACGAAGCCATTGTTTCGGCCACCCTCGAAGCGCTCGGCGCGGTCCAGGACCTCGCCGGCGAGACGGTACTGATAACGGCAGGCGCCACCCGGGAAAGAATCGATCCCGTCCGCTATCTCACCAACCGCTCCAGCGGACGCATGGGTTATGCGCTGGCGGAAGCTGCCTTGCGGCGGGGAGCGCGGGTGCTGCTCGTAAGCGGGCCGACGGCGCTCAAGCCGCCTTCGGGAGTTGAGGTGACCTCGGTCGAGTCGGCCGCGGACATGCTCGCGGCGGTGTTGCGCCTTCTACCCGAGGCGTCGGTCGTCATCAAGGCCGCTGCCGTATCCGATTACACGGTCGGCAGCCCGGCCCCGCAAAAGATCAAGCGCACGGGTAAGATCACGCTCGAGCTCGATCCTACGGTCGACATTGTGTCCGAGGTCGCGCGGCGCAGGACTTCGCAGATTGTCATCGGCTTTGCGGCCGAAACCGAGAATCTGCTCGAGAACGCGCGCGCCAAGCTTCGCTCGAAATCGCTGGATGCCGTGGTGGTCAATGACGTCTCGCGCGAAGGCGTGGGTTTTGACTCGCCCCGCAACGCAGTGACTATTCTCAGCGCTGCGGAAACCATCGAGGTTCCCGAATGCAGCAAGGCGGAAGTCGCGCAGCGGGTGCTCGACCAGGTATTCCGGTTGAAGCAGGAGCGCAAGTTAGTGGGCTCGAAATAGCTGGTCCAGACATCTTTCCGGATTTAGGTTGATGAACCGTAAGCTCGATTCCGAACTTCGCAGTGTCTTATCCAACTACGTTCGCTACTACAACGATCTGGGCATTTACGATTTCTATCGCCGGCCGCCGGGAGCCGGGGACAATCCCGTATTGAACCTTCGAAATTTAAAGCGCTCAGGGGGCATGCCGGCGGCTGCCGAGCCCGATCGCGATCCTGCGACTGCACTCCGCCTTATTCGGGAAGATCTTGGCGACTGCACCCGCTGCCCTCTGCACAAACTCGGCCGCAAGCAAATTGTCTTCGGAGTCGGCAATCCCGGGGCCCGGCTGATGTTTATCGGTGAAGCCCCAGGGGCAGATGAGGACGAGCAGGGTGAGCCATTTGTCGGCCGCGCCGGCCAATTGCTCAATAACATGATTACCAACGGTATGGGGCTGCGTCGCGAGGACGTGTATATCGCCAATATCATCAAGTGCCGTCCGCCGAATAACCGCACTCCTGAGCGCGATGAATGCCAGATCTGTTCTCCTTTTCTCATGCGCCAGATTGACGTGATCCGCCCCCAGGTCATCGTTGCTCTGGGTTCGATTGCCGCCCGCACGCTGCTCGCCATCAACGCGTCCATGTCTGAGCTGCGCGGCCGCTGGTATGAATTTCGGGGGACAAAACTGGCTGTAACCTATCACCCTGCTTTTCTTTTGCGCGATCCCCGGCAAAAAAAAGAAGCGTGGAAAGATCTGCAAATGGTGATGAAAGAGTTGGGACTGCCAATTGCGCTGAGAACTGCCGACTGAGCATTCGCCCGGGGCTGACCAGCGAGCCATCGGAGCCGCTGGTTGACATGCTCTCGGCGGGCGCCGCGGCCCGGCGACGCCTCTGCCCAGTCATGCTGTGATCGGCAAAATGCCGGTTCGACGCCGGAACAATAGAATGATTACGATGCCGGAGAAAAGAATGAAATCGTTGAAATCCTACTATTACCTGAACGTTATTGTTGTGCTCTTTGCTGTGTCTGCTCTGGCCGATGAAGGCATGTGGACATTCGATAATCCACCGATTCAGCTTGTTCAGCAGACCTACCATTTCACCATCACCAAGGAATGGCTGGAGCATGTACGCCTGTCCTCGGTGCGTTTCAACGACGGAGGTTCGGGCTCTTTCGTCAGCCCCCATGGCCTGGTGCTGACCAACCACCACGTCGCGCGCGGGCAACTGCAGAAGAATTCGAGCGCCGAACATGATTACGTGAAAGACGGCTTTTACGCGGCCACACCCGAGCAGGAGATAAAGAGCCCTGATCTTGAAATCAATGTTCTGATTTCGATGGAAAACGTAACCTCGCGGGTCGAGGCGGCGCTTAAGGGAGCTGACACTCCGGAGCAGCAGTACAAAGCCCGCGAAGGCGTGATCGCCGAAATTCAACGCGAAAGCCTCGAGAAAACCGGCCTCCGTTCCGACGTTGTGACTCTGTACCAGGGCGGCGAGTACTGGCTGTACCGTTACAAGAAATATACCGATGTGCGGCTGGTATTTGCGCCCGAACAGCAGGCGGCTTATTTCGGCGGCGACCCCGACAACTTCACTTACCCGCGCTACGACCTCGACATGGCTTTGTTTCGGATTTACGAGAACGGCAAGCCTATTGACAGCTCCAATTACCTAAAGTGGAATCCGCGGGGGGCCTCCGAGGGTGAGCTGGTCTTCGTCAGCGGCAATCCCGGACGCACCTCCCGACTCGATACTCTCGCACAGCTCCTGTTTGCCCGCGATTATGAGCTGCCCAACGCGCTTGCTGTTCGGCGCAATCATATCCAAGTGCTCGAGGCTTTCTCCCGCAGCAGTCCCGAACATGCCCGCGAGGCTGGCACTCAGATATTTTTCCTGCAGAACGCCGTGAAAGCCCTGAATGGAATGCTCGAAGGCCTGGAGAATCCGCGTATCATCGCCAGCAAGCGCACCGAGGAAGAGAAGTTTCGTTCGGCGGTGGCCAATGACGCCCGCCTAAAGGCGCAGTATGGCAGCGCTTGGGACGATATAGCTGGGGCACTTGAGAAGTTCCGTCCGCGGGTTAAAGAACGTTTTTACCGCGACCTGGATTCGCAGCTCTCAAGCCTTGCCGCGCAGATCGTGGACTATGTGGCGGAGATCAAGAAGCCGGATGGGGATCGCTTGCCGGGCTTTCACGAATCGCAGCTAGAGTCTCTGCGCCTGCGGCTGTTCTCGCCTGCTCCCATCTATGACGAGATGGAAATTGCCTCGCTTGCCGGCGCTCTCGACCGCGATCTGAAGGAGCTTGGCCCAAACGACCCCTTCTTGAAAAACGTGCTCAATGGCAAAGCTCCCGAGCAGGCGGCCGCCGATCTCATCCACGGCAGCAAGCTCAAGGATCCGCAGGTAAGAAAGGCGCTGGTCGAAGGCGGGGAGCCGGCGGTTGCGAACTCAACCGACGCAATGATTGTACTAGCCCGCAAGCTTGATCCGCTCCGCCGGGAATTCGTCAAATGGATGCAGGATAATGTCGAAAGCGTGGAGCGCCGCGCAGGCGAAAAGCTGGGGCAGGCGCGTTTCGCGCGCTATGGTAGGAACGTCTATCCCGATGCCACCTTTACCCTGCGCCTCTCCTACGGTCAAGTCAAAAGCTACCCTATGAATGGCACGATCGCGCCGCCGGCGACCACCTTCTACGGCCTTTACGACCGTGCCACGAGCTTCAGCGACCGTCCCCCGTTTGATCTGCCGCAGCGCTATCGCGAAGGCATGAAAAAGCTCGATCTAGGAACACAGTTCGATTTTGTGACCACAAACGACGTGGTCGGAGGCAATTCGGGTTCCCCGGTGATTAACCAGGCGGGGGAGATTGTGGGTCTGATTTTCGACGGCAATATCGAGTCGCTGGTCGGAGACTACGTATACGACATCGAAACCAACCGCTCGGTGGCCGTCCACACGGCGGCCATGACCGAGGCGTTGCGCAAGCTTTACGGCGCCGATAAGCTGCTCGGAGAACTCACGGGCAGCAGCAACCTTACCCAGAGCCAGAGCGTGTCACCGGGCAACAGGGTTGACGAACAAAATCCCGGGCGAACGCGCTGATCCGGGGTAACTGCGCACTTGAGCGCGAACCGGCTTTGGGAGCCGGCACCATCCTGTTTACGACGATGACCGGATCTACCAACGGCGGCATTGCTCGCGCAAGCACCGCTCTGAATTCTTCCTGGACACGAACTTTCTTCATCACTCCGCCGCCGACCCGTCCGATGAAGCTCGAAGGTCATCAAACTGTGTAGATCAGAGTAGCGTGGCCTTGGTGGCCCCACCTAAAGCACAAAAAAGGAAAGGCCGGGAATGAGTTTCGGTGACATTGGTTGGAGCCTTGGCCTGCTGCTGCTGGCAGCAACGTTCGGGACTCAGCCCACGTATAACGACTCGGGCGTTAGCTCTTGCTTGCCTCCCGCCACCAAAATGATTTATGTCGCTGACGAGAAGCATGCGTTGAACGCTGCCGGGCTTCAGGCGGCGATCAATGCCGCTTGCAATGGGACTTCGTCGGGAAGGGTGACAATTCGACCGGGAGTAGTCTCCCTGGGCACGACGGGGCTGACCGTACCGAACAACTGCGATGTGGGTGGCAGCAGCAGGGCTCGAACTATCTTGATCTTCGCATCGACCAGCCAGTCCACATTCCTCGGCAACGCGGAAGCCACCCCCACCCATATCCGCATTCACGATTTGACTCTGGATGGTGGTAGCGGCAGAAGCGCCCGAGAAAGCTGCGTTGCGATGAACGCGGTTACGGCACCCAGGGACATAACCATCGACCACGTGCAGTGCCAGAACATCGGTGGGCACGGGATCTGGATTTCCGCCACAGCCCGTAATCCCGGCCAGCGCATTCAGATCGTTGCTTGCAAGGTCCTCAATGGCGGGTTAGCGACGGGTACGGCGGGACAGCTTTACGGCATTCAGATCAGTTTCAACAGCCACGTTTCCGTCGTCAATAATGAGATTGCGAATGGCGGGCTGACGCTGGGGATAGCTGCCTTCAGTTCGCTCAATGCCAGCTCCGTTACGCCCATAGTAGATATTCAGATAAAGCACAATCGCATACATGATCTACCCTTCAATGGCACACCGGGAGCAGCGATTGACGTGGGTCGGGCGCGGCAGGTCGTCGCCGACGACAACGTGATCTTTAAGTTGGCGCAGGGCGGCTGCATCTTCTTTGAGTCGGTTTGGGGCGGCTCGATGGCGAGAAATGCCTGCAGCGTGGCAGACACGGTACTCACCGGCGGACCCATGGTCGTAAAAATTCCCGATACTACACAGGATGGGGAGGTGGCCAGTCACGACATCGCGATCGTAGCTAACAGAATCACCGACAACTCAGGCGCTTCGACGACAAACGGAGCCATCACCGTCAACGGAGCCGAGCGCAATATTACGATTAGCGGTAATACGATCCGCTATGTGAACCAGCCGACCAACAACCCGGCCTCGATCTATCTTCAGTTGGGAACGAGCGACGCCAACATTAAGGCCGCTGGCCAGAATTTTTGCAATGCTATCACCGTCAGTCGGAACACGATCATAGGGTTGGCGGGTCCGAGCCGCTCCACGATCACCGGCATTCAGCTTCAGCAGAACTCGCCGGCGTGCATGCCCGATCAGATCGTGCTTGCAAACAATACCGTGCATGGGTTGTTTCGGGGCATTTTTGTCACCGCCGGGTCCAATAATGGCATAAGCCGCGCCTACATTCACGACAATGTGCTTCAAGGCAACAGAATAGGCGTAACCAACGACGGCAAGACCTATGCTTCGGTGTATTTCTGGAACAATCGTGGCACTAAGCACAACTAACGCAATTACGAACAACTTGGCCACCGCGCCGGCGTTCAACCCTTCGAAATGCCCAATGAGGCTTCGACAATCACGTCAAACTGCTGGGAGTTCCACCAACACGCCACTCGAAGCTTTCTTGCGCCGCGCCATGGATTTCTCCAGGGCGTTGGCTGTCAAAGCGTAGAGCATATGCCTACAAGTCCCTTTGAACCACCGCCACGCTCGGCTAATTTAAATACCTCAATTACTGAACGGAGCCGACGGTTCGATTGGAAATTTCCACGGGGCGATCAAACTCAATTTTCATTTGGGTGTACGTCGGTAAAACTACATCCCTACCGTGACGACTTAACAGGAGAATGGCTGACGCGCACGTAGAAACAACCCTTGCAGTTCCGGCAGTCGACGCGTCCGTAGCAGTCGAAACGAGAGCCTGAATGAGTAGTTGCGCGCCGTCATCCACTCCTTTGGATATGCCCGCCGTTAGCCCGATATGGGCTAATATCCACGCCTTGCCTGGACGATCACCGCGAATCTGTCCTTCCGAGTCAATCACCGTGTGCGAACGCTCACTGATTTGCGCTCCCGCGACCGAGGCGACAATAGGAATGCTCGTCAGGCCGGGAAGTGTCATTTTCGTGAACGCAAGGTGAATGGAACCGGAACGGCTGAGGGTTCGGGGTGCCTGGCTCTTTAATACCTTGCCGTCAAACAGAGTGCCTTCGGGCAAAAGCATCTTTG
>JAFAWX010000260.1 GCA_019241535.1 Acidobacteriota bacterium
GCAGGAGAATTCGTCCACATAGATCTTGATCTTGGTTCCTTTCACCCGCATGCCGCCTGGTGTTTGCTGCTTTGCCGGAATATTCAATTGCAGTCCTTTGAGGTAGACCCGGTGAACATGCATAGGCGCGTGCAGTAGATTGATGATACTGGCCACAAATCGAAACTCTTTGATTTCAATCAAAGGCTGAATGCCGGGCTCGTGGATATTCGCGTCCGCTGGACCAAAGATCTTCAATCCCGAGCCCCAGGCTTGGAACCCATGAATAATTGAGACATCAAAGGCGGCTAGTTCCACGCGCCCGTGAAAACGCGCCGAGAGGGTCTCGATGATCCTCCCTTGCAGGATCGGTCGGGCGCGCTTAATGGCGATGCTCAGCACCACGGCTATAAGAAGCACGAAAGCAAGAATTATCGTGCGAGCCCACCAGGCGAACCCTCGAGTGCGCTTGGGATTATGAATTCTCAACCCCGGGCCGGGGACAGGATCCCCGTTTCATTAATGAACACAGGTTCGATACTGAATGCAAGCAGCTATCCTGAGCCGCCGATTGTAGTGCATTCAGAGTCTTAAACCTATCTTCTGCCAATCGTCGGGTCTTCAATCAGCTGATAAGAATCTCCAAACCCGCGACCCACAGAACTCCTGAGCACGATCAAACACGAGCCCCGATCGGAGCTGGCACTGTCCTCAGCAGTGCAACCGACTGAAAGCCACGTCACTTCAGTCACTTTGCCGTTCTTGATGAGCATTCCAAAATAAAGGTTTGCAATATCTTACACACCTGCAGGAGTCCCCACCTCTTGGCGGAGTTGAAATGGAATTAGGTAACGCAATTTCCATCCTGGTTCTTGGCTTCCTGGTATTGGTCTTCGGATCAATATTGCGCAGGCGTGCCAGCGATCAACTGCAGTTCTGGTTCTTAGGTTGGGTGTTTTCCCTTGTACATCTGCTCACCGGCCAGCTTGGACCGATGATAGGCATGGCTAACCAGATCACTTCAAGCCTGAGTTCCAGTACAAACATTCTTGCCGGGCTATGCTTCATCGTTGCGGTTGTGAACACATGCGCAAACTACAGGCAGCGAGTCTGCCTCGCTGCGGCTGCGGGCGTTCCCGCCCTCCTCTACAGCAGCGCAGTGTCATGGCACGTGACTGCCAAGCCGCTCTTGTCCGCCATTATCGCAAGCGGCTTGGGGATAATTTTTCGTGTACTGTGGTCGCTCAATCGTCGGTTTAGTCGCGATCTGCTCTACACTGCCGCCGCTTGTTGTGCTCTTGCGTTTCTGGTTGTAACCAGCATCGCCCGCGGGGAATTTGTTGGCGGCATATACGCCATCCAAGCCGGCCTTTTTATCTTCAGCGGGGTTTTGTTTTGTCGACGTTTCCCGCGATGGTCGATTGGACCGATTACGACCACCATCGGTTTTGTTGCCTGGGGAGGGTCGTTGTTGGGTATCGGGTCAGAAAAGTACGGGTTATCCAATGCGTTCATGTTCGGTTCAGCGTGGAATGCTCCCGTGTATGTTGTGGCGTTAGGAATGATTCTGACGGTGCTTGAGGAGCAGATTCAGGAGGCAGCCGAAGCAGGTCGGCGGCTTGCTCATCAAGCACACCACGACGCCTTGACCGGCTTGCCGAATCGTGTGCTTCTCGAAGACCGGCTCTCCCAAGCACTGGCTCGGGCACGCCGGACGAAGACCCGGGCTGCGGTAATGTGTATCGATCTGGACCGTTTCAAACAAGTCAATGACACTTTTGGCCACCACGTTGGCGATTTATTTCTGAAGAGCGTTGTAAGCCGGCTAAATTCTCGGATTCGCGAATCCGACACACTGGCACGCAGCGGGGGCGACGAATTTACGGTGGTGAGCTCAGACTTCGAAGCTCCGAGCGTGCCCGCCCGGATCGCCGAGAACCTGCTCGAAACCCTGCAGGAGCCACTCATGATTCAAGGCTGCCCATTGCCGGCGACCGCATGCATCGGAATTGCCACATTTCCTGATGATGCTAAAGATGCCGAGGGGCTCGTGCGTGCGGCGGATCAAGCGATGTACCGGGCCAAGAATCGAGGACGTAACCTGTATGAGTGCTTTTCGGCAGAGGCGCGGGATGCCCTGGATATTCAGAACCATCTGCGAAAGGCTATTGACGAAGGCGGATTCGAGATCGTTTATCAACCGCAATTTTTTAAGAATGGCGACCTGGCGTGTGTTGAGGCCCTCCTGCGATTCCGCCATCCCACACTGGGCAAGATACCGCCTTCACGATTTATACCGATTGCCGAAGAAAGCGGTTTGATTGTTGCCATCGGCGATTGGGTTCTTCGCCAGGTATGTTGCCAGAGCGTGAAATGGCGAAACTGCAGCGGAATCTCTTTAAAGGTGGCCATCAATGTTTCGGCCCTTCAGTTCAATCGTATCGATTTCGCAGACAACGTAGCCAAAATTCTCGCAGAAACTGGCGCAGATCCTTCGTTCGTTGAACTGGAGCTCACCGAAGGATTGGTGATGAATAACGTCGAGGATTCTTCGCGGCAGATGAAAAGTCTCAAGTTGCTCGGCATTCAAATCGCGGTCGATGACTTCGGAACCGGATACTCGTCTTTGAGCTACTTGCATCGTTTGCCGATCGATACCTTAAAAATTGATCGCTCGTTTGTTGAGAAAATAGCTGACCTGGGCGGTACTCGCCCTATAGTTGAGACCATCATGTCGCTGGCGCGAAGCTTGGGAATGCGCACGGTTGCCGAAGGAGTCGAAACGCAAGCTCAATTGGACATTATTCGTGAATTGGATTGCGACTTTATCCAGGGCTTCCTGTTTTCTCATCCTGTCTCGGGGCCCGAGGTTCTGGAATTGCTAACCACAAGCTACCGGGCAGGTTCATTGTGCCCTTCGACCCCATAGCAGTGAGCTCTCAAGTGTGTAATGGAAGTTCAGCCCTGCTTAGTTCGGATAGAAACTCGTCCCGAGTGAGTACTCCCTTTTTTTCAAGAAGCGTCAGGAGCACTTCTAGTGCGGGGGAGACTTGGGTTCCAATGTTTTGAACCGATTCGAAGCCCATTTGGCGAGATATCTGCTTAGACACGCGCGCGATCAGCTCGTTCAGTCGCCGCCAATCGTCGGCTGCCAATTGAGTAAACGCGATTCCGTTGCCCATCGCAGGATGTACCGTGCGCACCAACCCACAACCTCGGATCTCCAATTCGTCAGCCTGAATCAGGAATTCAACCGCCGTTTCCAGCGCGAACGGTGAAAATGTTTCCGCGTAGCACCCGCCCAAAGCGACGTCGGTCAATTTGGCCGACGCGAAAACCGGCGTACCCTCCTTGCGCAGCAGCACCTTCCCCACGCACTGGTGACGTGGATAGCGGCGCCGCTCCTGTTGTGGATCGCTGACGGGGGCGGCCGTCCCGTCGCGGCTCTGGCTCTCGGGCTGCATTTCGACTCTGGCCGTCGTCTCCGTGAGGGCTTGCCACCAAATACACTTGCCCGGTTCGAGCGAGACAATGCCGATCTGCCCTTCTTCCGGCGTCCCCGTGTCACCGATCCAGGCGACTCGGAACCGTGCTTTTTGGTCGGCATGTTGAACTCCGATCACTTCGCCAGCCTTGAGGCACGCGACCCCTTCGAGCCGTGCTCCATTTCCACTGATCTCAATGGTGCGTGCGGGCTGCGAAAAAGGTTTGCCCGTGCTGTCCATGCCCCACAGTCGGACTTCCAGCTGCATCGGAACTCGTAACTCCCGCAATGGCTCCATCAGCTACGCTCTAAATAAAGGCGTCGAGGTGCCTAATAGACTACCCCATTCTCACATACAACAGTTTGCTTAGTGGCCCGGATGCCGGCTCCGCTGCAGCCAATCTGCGGAGGAGAAGGGGGAATCGTCCTACCTGCGTACCCTTAACGGCCCGGCTGGATATCGGGGATATTACAGAGTTATGCCATGATCTATGGCCAATGGCAGGGATTCGCAGTGCAGAGGCACTCGGTTCATGGGTGCACTTGCTTTGAAACCCGATAACCTGGTTACATCAGGGCCCCGGCTTTGGTAATAGGTCCCATTTCTCCGCACCAGCATAGAATCGTGACAGCTGGCTGATCCATGTTGAAACATAGTCAGAGTGCTGTGGCGCGGGTAAGTCACCAGCTCGCGCGCCTGGAAAAGCGCGACTGGGAGCTGTGGGTAGTGGTGTCGCTCACCAGCATTCTCGTCAGCGTCGGCCTGCTTGCCATAATGCTGCCTGGCAGCTTCAAAGGCGACACCATCCATTTTGAAGTCACGGTCTCTCGGCCTCTGGCTATTGGTCTTTTCGTGCTGCTCGCATTGTTGAATACCTATCTGGTAACGAAGCGCTTCGAAGTGCGGCGATTACGTGAGCAGCTGATTTCGAGTACTTTGCAGAATCAGGTCACCGAGCAGCAATCCCTGACTGATCCTCTGACCGAGATATACAACCGTCGCTCACTGGATCAGATCGCTGGACAATTCATCAGCCAGGCGCGGCGACGGCGGTTGCCCTTGACCTTCCTCATGATCGATGCTGACAACTTTAAGCAGGTTAACACCCGTTTCGGACACCTTACAGGCGACTTCGTGCTGGCAGAAATTGCCGGAATCCTGAAAGGGTCGATAAGAGGTTCCGATGCGATCATACGTTATGGCGGAGATGAGTTCGTGATCTTGCTCGCAGACACTACGGAGACAGGATCGCTCAAGGTAGTCAACAGAATTAACGCAAAGCTTGCAGAGTGGAATGACGCTAACCACCTGGACGGCTTCCGTATGAATGTCAGCATCGGCACTGCGGAATGGCACGACGGCGAAACTCTAGACGAGCTTCTTGACCGGGCAGATCAGAAAATGTACGAGAACAAGCATGTTGATCCGGCTTCGGCGCATCTAAGCCCAGCAACCAGCTAGTCGAAAACATTTAATTTAGCTGCAGTAAATACTTTCCATTTTCTGCCTGCCGCTCCTGCTGAACATTGTTTCGCAATTCATCTTGGTAGAGACAAGCTTGGCCAATGCGGCTCGCTTTCCTCGCAGCTCGGCCAAATTCCCGAGAATACCGCATGTGGACCGGAATAAATGTTTCACGCGGGTCCTGTTCGATCATCTGACGGTTCGGTTGAAGACCCCAACTTGCCCCTGTGATCGCCCTTGAAGTGATTGTCAGAGGCTTCCCGGCGTACAGGTAACGTCGTTTCCGTAAATTGGGGCCGCCCAGCGGAGCGAAGCCGTGCGAGCCAAGCGGAGCAGAGGCAGTTCGATTTTAGCTGGGGCTTGCCGAAATCCTGGCCATGTCTGTTTGCCTTTCGTGAATCGCCAAACCCACTGGAAGTAGCATGGACTTTCTCATATGGCTGAGGTTGTTCGCATTTTGCTGAACGGAACCATGGAAGTCGAACGGGGCTCACGCCTTCGAGGCGATGCCCTACGAGCGCTCTGCCCAGCGCCGCGGTTATGCTAACGCGTTTAAGCCCAAGACGGCGGGGACGGACAATGCGTCGCGGGAGTCGATCGCCACGGGTCTTTTGCAGTCGCTTATCGTGCTAACGCCAAGAAAGTGGTGGCGGTGGTTCGCCTGGCGCAAGGGATCCGGGGTTTAGTACGATTGTACAAATAAGTACAAACTGTGTTTATTGCACAGAATAGTACAACTACTACTCAATCCTGTGGGCCTGCGAAGAAGGAACGAATGCCCTTACGGTGGTTCCTTGTTCCGTGGAGGCGAGTTCGAGTTTTCCCCCAAGTTCAGCCATACGTTCTCTCATGCCTCGCAGTCCGACCCCAAGCGATTCGGAGCGATCTGGACCGGAAGCCAGCGGCTTGGAGGAAATTCCCCTCCCGTGGTCGGCCACTTCCAAGGTCACCGCTTTGTCCGTCTGCAGCAGGCGCACGTGTGCAAACTTGCTTCCAGAGTGGCGATGCACATTCGTCAAAGCTTCCTGCAGTACACGGAACATGGCTACCTCAACCTCGCGAGGCAGGCGAAAGCTGTCCTGCACGTCGACGGTCGTGTCAATGCCGCTGCGCGCTGCAAATCCATCGACGTACCATCGCATTGCCGATTGCAGCCCCTTTTCCTCAAGCATGGGGGGATAAAGGAGGTAAGACATGGTGCGAATTTCGGTTATTGCGCTGTCCGCCAGGCCGGCGCACTCCATGATCGCTGATCCATCAAGTTGATGACGGGCCGCCATTTCCAATTTCATCTTCAGAGCCGCAAGCAACTGGCCGAGACTGTCGTGAAGCTCCCGGCCAACCCGGCGGCGTTCTTCGTCCTGGCTCTTCAGCAAATGCAGCGACAGTTCGCGAAGGGCGGTCTCTGAACGCAGCAAGCGCTCCTCGGCCTGGCGCCTTTCTGAAATCTCTCTTTCTAGTGACGTTTGGGCCTGCATCCGGTCGGTGATATCCCGGGTGACCTTGGCGTAGCCAATCAGCTCCCCGTTAGCGTCCCGAACGGCGGTTATGGTTACGTTGGCCCAAAAACGTGTCCCGTCTTTGCGCACGCGCCAGCCTTCGCCCTCGAACCTGCCATGGCGAGATGCCATTTCCAGCTCGAAGCCAGGCTTGCGCCTGTTGTTATCCTCTTCGGTAAAGAATAAAGAGAAGTGCTGCCCGACGATTTCCACTTCCTTATATCCCTTAATCCGCTCCGCTCCGGCATTCCAGCTGATGATGTTACCTTTGCAGTCGAGCATGTATATGGCGTAATCCTGCACGGCATCCACAAGCAAGTGGAAGCGTTCCTCGGCGGTATGCCTCGATACCGCCGGAATCTGTTTGCCTGTGAACTGGTTTTCCATAGAGAGCGATTCAACAAATTCAGAGATGCACAATCGCCTGATTTTGATCAGCAGCGGAGGACGCGCACCAGGTCGAAGTCATGCCTTTCGAACCCGATTGTCCCGCGGCGTATCACATCTGCAATTATGACCTGCCCGCGAAAAGAACCGCCTCAATAGATGCTGCTACACAGCCGGACGCTTCCTGAAGGTGCCGGTGCTACAATCAATCAGCCGTCGCTGCAAGCTGGCCGGGATGGCGGAATTGGCAGACGCGCGCGGCTTAGGACCGCGTGCCGCAAGGCGTGCAGGTTCAAGTCCTGTTCCCGGCACCACTTTCCCGGTCTCCTTCTGGAGTATCCCCCAACAGGAATGTGCCTAGGCGCCGTATGCCGCCTGGGGGGAGCCGAGCCTTTCTCGCCTAGCGGCTTATGGGGCCTTGACGCTGTAACCGCTTCTCTTTCTCCTCGAGGAGTTGATTGATCTCTTGAATGAGAATCAGCAGTTGCTCCGGGTCTTGCTCAATTGCGGCCTGCTCACAGAGCTTCTGCCAACGCTCCCTGGTTTCGCCTTGCATAAACGGCCTTAAACTGGTCCGGGAGTATGTATCACAACTGAACTGGTTTTTCAGTTCGGAGCACGACAGAACAGGATCTAGACGTTCGCGGAATGGTGCACGGCAAGCCGTGGAAGCTGGGTCTATCGAGATTTCTCTTTGCTTTCTTTACTTTGGGCGTATGTGCCGGTTCGGGAGGCCTGACCAACTCTCTTCCTTTCCCCGCAGCACAGCGCGGCAAAGTTGGAACGACGTAAGTGCTTTAGGCGCTTGCACTTAGTTCTACCCGGTGAGAAACGTCGCGATCGCCTCCGGCCGCCACAAGAAAATTCGCCGTTTACATCGCTCGAAATGCATCCGGAAATCTGTCCGTGGGCTCTGGGGCAGTCCATAGGGTGCTGGCCAGTGCCTCCGCTGCAATCTTTGGCAGGGAGTGATAGACGCGCGGTTTCAGGCTGGAATAGTCTTGCGAACCGGCAAACAGGTCCCGCATCAAGTCGCGAAAACGCGGACTCCGGGTCGTGAGCTGCACCATGCGCTCGAGGACCGAGTTGCCCATCCAATCTCCGCGATAAAAACGGTCCGCAATGCGCGCGGCGTGCACAAGCTCTGGAAGAAAGTCGTTGTGTAAAAGCGCCGGGTAAGCCTCTGGCATGTTATTCAGAAGCGCCTGGGAAAGCAGTTCTGCCGAACGAAGAGCGTAAAACAGTCCCTCGCCCGTAATGGCGTCGACAAATCCGGCGGTATCGCCAACCATTGCCCAACCGTCGCCAGAATAAGACTTATTTA
>JAFAWX010000359.1 GCA_019241535.1 Acidobacteriota bacterium
GCAAGAAAAGTCACCCATCCGAACGTATGCAGAATCTTCGATCTGTTCCGGCACAGATCGACGACCGGAGAAGAACTGGTCTTCATCAGCATGGAACTGCTGCATGGGAAGACCTTGCAAGAGCATTTGAGGCACAACGGGCGCCTCAAGACTACCGACGCCATACCCATCATTGAGCAGATGGCCTCAGGCCTAGCAGCTGCGCATGCCATCGGCATTGTTCATAGGGATTTCAAGCCTGGAAACGTAATGCTCGTGTCTGCATCGGGAGGGTGGCGTGCTGTGATAACCGATTTTGGATTGGCGTTGCAGTGCCTTCCATCAGACGAAACCGCTTCTCTTTCGACCGGGCCTGCGTTCCTCGGAACTCCAGCGTACATGTCTCCTGAGCAGCTTATAGGCCAACAGGCAACTCCCGCGTCTGACATTTACGCACTCGGACTGGTGGTCTATGAAATGGTTGTCGGTGCTCGACCATTCCTTGCCAGCAGCGCAACGTCAGCTGCGCTAAAGAGGTTGGTTGAAGTTCCGTTTTCGCCAAGGCGACTGCAGCCGGACTTGAGTCCAGTATGGGAATCAGTAATTCTGCGTTGTTTAGAACGTGATCCAGCACAGCGATTCGGCAATGCTGAAGAGGTCGCTAAAGCACTAACTCTCGAAGGGAAGCAGCACAAGTTAAGGCTGACCGGGTTAGCAATAGGCGCATTACTCGTTCTAGGCGCCGCTTGCTTTGGAGTCTATTCGCTGTTGCATCCAGCGGCGATGCCTTTCCAGAACTTCACCATCACCCAAGTCACAAATTCCGGTAAAGCAATACTAGCTGCCATTTCACCCGACGGCAGGTATTTGCTGAGCGTGATGGACGATAATGGGCTCCAAAGCCTCTGGCTGCGCAATGTACCCACAGAAAGTGATACCCAAGTTATTCCGCCGTCTCCCACCAGATACCTGAGCCTGGCATTTTCTCCGGATGGCAATTTCATCTATTTCCGCAGGGCGCAAAACGCAATTCAGACCTACTACAACCTGTATCGGTCTCCCATACTGGGAGGGACTCCACAGACGGTCGTTCGCAACGTCGACAGTGATGTTGCATTTTCTCCCGATCGGCAGCACATCGTGTACATGCGCAAGGACGATCCGGAAAAGTTGAAGTACAGCATCCTGACTGCATCGTTGGAGGGGAACAACGAGACGGTCTTGCAGACCAGATCCGCATCGGAAGAACCTTTCTCCTTTGCTTGGTCTCCAAGGGGCAATGAACTCTTGTATTCCTTGCGCACCCTTTATTGGCTGCCAGAGCCACTCAATGAGCAGGGTCCAGGTGCAATCGAAGTGTTCGACATGGGCACGAAAAAGTCTCATCGTGTTGGGGTTAGGGAAGGGAAGTATCCGTGGGAGATCCATTGGTCTCCTGATGGCCGTACGCTGTTTGCAATGTACACGCAAAAAGGTCCAAATTTTCGTACCGGCCAGATCGGCTTTCTTCGGGGCATGGGAGGCGATATCGTGCCGATCACACGCGACACCAACCGGTATCGGACGATGACGCTCTCGGCTGATGGGAAAACCGTAGCCACAGTTCTGAAACGAAGTTATACGAGTATTTATGTCTTTTCAAAGACGGGTCGCCAGTTTGGCAGACTCCGACAACAGCTCCCTGCACGAACCAATGAATTTGACGAGACCAGCGAGTTAAATTGGACTGCTGATGGAGACCTTCTTCTCAGCAACGCTGTGCGCCTGGTGAAACTCGGCGTCGAGGGGAAGAACTCGACTCAGCTTTTAGCCGATTCGAACGCTGTAATGTCCGCTCCCTCTTCCTGCGGAACAAATTTTCTTGTTCTCGGCTGGAGATTTCACGAGGGCACCAGTGCAGAGAGTGTCTGGCGTATTAATGCCGACGGCTCTAGCCCTGTTAAATTGACCAATGGGAAGGCGGACTACGTGCCGGTTTGCTCGCCTGACCAAAAATGGGTTTATTACTACGACTGGGTCAGCCTTCACGTCCATCGCGCGCCATTGGACGGTTCAGCCAGGGCGGAGGCAATTTTCGCGATGCCACAAGGTTACGTGCCCATGGGAGAATTAAGCGTTTCGCCTGACGCCAACATGCTGGCAACCGCTGTTCAAGAGGTGACAAAAAGAGCCATAAAGATTGCACTGTTCGACCTACGATCATCAAAGCCACCGCGGATGCTCGATGCCATACGATATTCAGGTGGCGTGCAATTCGCCCCTGATGGGCAGTCGGTAGCATATGCGTCCAGGGAAAATGGGACCGATAATGTGTGGCTGCAACCGGTGGACGGTTCTACGAGGCATCCGATCACAGATTTCAAGGCGGAGCAAATCTGGTCATTTCGCTTGTCGCCCGATGGAAGGAGCCTAGGTGTTTTGCGCGGACACTATGAATCGGACGCCGTGCTCCTTCAAGAATCCAAACCGTGACTCACTAACCCTATTTTCTGGAAACGTCTCCCGACAAACCGGATGGGTTGCAAATAGGCGAACTCCGGATTGGCTAGCCTCCGGAGTTACTTGCGCTAACTCGTTGATTCAAGACAGCGCGTTTCCAGATCGAGTCTGACCGACGCGCCAAGATTAACAATGGCACCTTTCGATTGAAACTAAACATCAGGAGTCAGCAGCTTTCTTATTGGCCGAAAGAGACATTCAGCCCGGTCGTGAGGATGACATCGTTCTGCTTTTTTCCCGCCGGCGGGTCGGTCACGTAAATGTCCGAAAAGGAGTTTTGCCAGCCCAGCCATTTGTGGATTTTCGTCACCGTACCAAAATCAAAGGTGGTGCGGAAGTCCCCGGCATGGTTGACATCGGGATAAAAATTCAGCCGCTGATTGAGAGTTGTGCTCTTGCCGAGCTTGTGCGAAAGCTCCTCGCCGACAATCAGAGCGATGAGGTTACGGCTGAGAGTGGTGTAGGACTCGTGGGTGTAGTCGGCGCCCGCAAGCAGATCCAGGGTCGTATTCTCGCGTTTGATGACATGATAACCGAGGCCACCGCCGAACACGGAACGCAGGTTGAGTCCCTGTAAAGCGTCAGAAAAGAAATCGGCTATGCCGAACCCAAAGAGCTTCTTGTTCAGATCGTGATCATATCGGAGGCCACCGCCGGCAGTGTTCGCGGTAGTCGATGGAACCGCACCCGGGGCGTCATTGGTAGCATAAACGGAATTGGCGTAGGCGCTGAGTTTGTCGTCGAATGTCTGCCGAGTCGCCGAGAAAGCAAGAGAAATATTCTTAGTCTGGCTGTTGCCTCGGGTGAGGGCAAAGCCCAGGTTCAGTCCGCTCTTCCAGCCTTCGAGCATGCCGGGATGCCGAGCCTTTTCATAGGCCGCCTCGTCGCGCAGACCCTTCACGTCCGCTACCGGCGAGCTCACCGTCCCGCCAGACTTCGTCGCAACCTGCAGCTGGCCGTCGCTGCTGGTTAGCCGCCCGACTGCGGTTCTTCCGTCCTTGAATTCAACGTGCATGTCCTGCTCGGATTCGACCCCTTTAACTTGACCCCATTCCACGGTCAAATCACCTGCATAGTCGGTATGCAGTGTCAGGGTTTTGCCCTCCGACAGCACGATAGTTCCACTGAGGCGGTCGCCATTGATCAGGAACACATGTTCGGCAACGGCAGGAGTAGAGAGTAGGAGGGAAGCAGATGCCAGCACGAAAGCTCGTCGACGCACGGTGTACCTCCCCTGGAGAGTTCTTTTTAGTATCCACGGGCAAACGACTGCTTCGTAATTTTCATCTTGGTTCCCATTGGCCGCCGCTCCCGCCGCTCTCGATCATTCCCGAGTCATGTAATTTGCTCAGGGACGGCATTTCATGATGATTGGCAGCTTTCCTAAAGTTTTACTTATTGCGAGGCGGGATTTCTTGAGACACAGGATACGAAAAGAGTGGCAGGCTTTCAGGCAGCAATGTCGATCTTGGTAAAGGCCGAAGGCTCGTGTTTTTCCTCGAGCTTGCCGTCGCGGCTCAGCTTGGCCAATTCCGCGTTTAGCTCCGCTCCCACAAGTATGGCGAATCCTGTCCAGTAGAGCCACGTCATGAGCGCGATGGCCGCACCCAGTGTCCCATAGGTCTTGTTAAAACTAGCGAAATGCCGGAAATACTCACCGAGCAGATAAGAGAGTCCAATCCAGAAGCCCACGGCAAGCACTGCCCCGGGCAGGGTGGCGCGGAAGCGCTGCTTGACGTTGGGAGCGAGGAAGTAAAGAACCTCAATGGCGAGCACGGCAAAACCAACGGCAATCGTCCAGTGTATGTAGGGCCAGAGCAGCGCAAACACCTGTGAAAGGTGGATCCTGGCGGCAAGCCATGCGCCAAACCTGGGTCCGACGATCATGACCGATAATGCGATGAGCAGCAGGAATCCGCTTGCAAAGGCCAGCCCGACGGCGAGCGGCCGGGTCTTCCAGAACGGGCGGTCATCCTTGACCTCGTAGGCCATGTTCAGGGCCTCGATGCTGGCAGCAAAGCCGCCCGAAGCCGTCCACAGGGTCCCCAGAATGCCGAAGGAAAGAAAAGCTCCACGATTTGGGGTGATTACGTCGGCCAGTACTCGACGGATCAGCCCCATGCTGTCGGGAGGAAGGAAGCGCGCCATCAACGCCAGAGTCTGATTGAAAAGATCTGGTACGGGCAAGTACGCGACCACAGCCGAGAGAAAAATCAGCGCGGGAAAAAGAGACAGTACGAAATAGTAGGATAGCGCGGCAGCCATCTGCAGCGTGTGATTACGGTTCAAATCGCGGTAGGTACGCCAGAGTGCATCTTTGATCGTGTGTGCGCTCATCATGAGGGAACCTGGGTTCGGACTAACGGCGCTGGCGCGACAAAAGAATTCTAAAGCAAATAGAACCTAGTTTCGATGCAGCTACGCGACCGGGTGTTTGTTTGGAGAGAACCCCTCCCAAGATGATGCCGTCCTGATTTCTCTCAATGTGCACGGAATCAGCAATTTGCGTCGCTAAAGCGGGCCGGAATCACAGGCAACCCAGCCGATGTCTTCATTTTCGCAAGGGTGCGGGCGGTCGCGAGTGGAATGTCTATTTCCCTGCCCCAAAAGAGGCCCGGTGTAATTCGAACGGCCACTGGCCGTCGGCTCGCCACCCCACTGCACCATGGGGTGTATCGTTCTCAAATTCGCTGTGATACCGTCGCGCCTGAGGCACAATCCGAACGCATCGTTTCGATTTTTTTGTCACACGCCTGCGCGGCGTCGATAATGCAGCCGCGCATTTATAACGGAAGAAAGGCACTCATGGCAGCCGCATTCCTGAAGCAACTGCTCCAGCGACTATGTCGCCACCAATTTTCCTGGCCTCACAGCAGCGTCCACGGGCAGGATTACCAAGTATGCCTGATCTGCGGGGTAGCCTACGAGTATGACTGGATGACGATGCGCCGCACGCGGCGCCTGGCATCCTCTCTCGAGGGCGGAACAGAGGGCAGAACTCAGGCGGGACGCAGCAATTAACCTGGTACTGATCCGAAGATTTCTTGATGCGAGCGGTGCTGCCAAGCTGGTTCGAGCCAGCGGGCGACTGGATTCAGCTCACCGCCCAGGTTGCTCAAACTCTGAGACCGCCTCGGCGCGGAACTGCTCGCCCAGGCTCTTTACGAGAGCGTTCAAGCCGCCCGCCAGGGTCAGACGCCAGCGTTCGACCGAGAGCTTGGCCTGCTCTTCCATGGACTGCTCGAAGGCCCGGAGAGCGGCCGCCGTTTCATTCTTCAGCGACTCGGAAACCGAGGCGACGATCCCTTTCTGGACGATTTTCATGTTTCCACAGGCCTCGTCCAGCTGGTTCCCGAGCGTCTGCACACCGCGATTTTTCATTTCCCGCAGAATGCCGTCAGCGGCACTCTCGAACTGTCCGCGCGCCTGGCTAACCGTTTCTCCCGCCATCCGATTCAGGCGTTCTTCAAGATCGGACTCCAGACAACGTGCGGTTTCGTCCAGTTTCGCAATTCTTCGATCCAGGTACTCGACCTGCTCATTCAGGCGAGAGGATTCGATGCGCACTTTCTCCTGAATTTCTTCGAGTTCCGCACGACGCGAGTTGTGTTCCTCGTTCAAACTGCGCTGCAAAAATTCCAAAAGCTCGCCGCTCCCCCGCCGGAGCTGATTCATGCCTTCGAGCAGCTGCTGCTGAAAATCCCCCAGGCTGACACGGAGCTGCTCGTGAACGTTTGCGGAAATTTCGCCGGCAATGTCCCTGGCCCGCTGTTCAAGAACTTGCAGCTCGGTGCCCAGCTGCACGCGAAAGTCTCGGTAGCCTTCGGCAATTTTCTCGTCAATAGCGCGTTTGGCTGCAGCAAGCAGCTGGGTCGATTGCTGCGACGCCTCCTCTAAGACTCTGGGCCCGAGCTCGGTTTTGAGACGCGACTCGAGCTGCTGCTCAAGCTCAGGCGGGATGCTCGATAGCGAAACATCAAACCGGCTGCGGTTGGCTTCTCCCCGCGCCAGCCGCTCTTTCATCACCGCCAGGTCGGCTTCGAGCGGGCGAACGGAATCGGCAATCATCCGCCGCATATGATCGTGCGAGACTGAGCCGCCGTTATCGCCGGATGAGGCAGAGAAGTGGCCGCGGGTGAATTCGCGCATCGCCTGAGCGGGGGGCGGCGCCGAACTCTGAGCAGGGGGCTGAGCCGCCCCGTTCGGGGGAACGACTGCCCAATCCCTAGGATGTTCGCGCATCCCCCAAAAATTCTCCGGCCGGTCCAGTCTCGCTCCTAAGCGCCAGGCGTGGCTGTTCGAGCCGATCGGGTGGCAAGAAACCACCTTCGCCGTGGTCTCGCGCCCATCCTTGCTGTGCAGGTGAAGCGGCACCCCCGGTTCGAGCTTTACACGCGAACGCAGGGCGCAGCCATGTGCGCTGATGACCAAGGTTTCACAAACCTCGGAGAAGTGTATCTTCGGCTCCAGGCTGGTAACCAGTATCGGCACAGCGGCGGCCACTCTGGAACTGCGCCGAACCTGATTTGCGGCATTTCGATTGTGCATTGGACCTATCCCCGTGTAGCAACGAGTGGGTCCGCCCTTGCTGCGCAGGCCCACGTAGGTCCCACAATAACCCTAAGTTGGTCTGCCGCAGACAACTCCGAAGTACAGGGGTAGGGCTGTCCTCCAGGATTTAGCCGATGAAAGCGACACTCTCGAAAGGTTCAGCACCTCTCAGCTCAAGGCCATGCCCTTTCGCTCTTTTGATATGAGTTAGGTCGCTGAAATCTATTTCGCCAGGCGATTGTACTTCCGCAAAATTTCCTGCAGCTGATCATGGGGCAGAGCAACCACGGTGTGCCCGTTGACTCCGGTCATGGTTTCGGCCGCCACCAGGGCATTCACCACCGCCTCCTCGGTTGCCTGCACGGTGGCCAGGAACAGCGGATTAATGCTGTCATTCGCCAGCAGGCTTATCTGCCGAGGACCTTGCGAGGCGGCAGCATTGGGATTGGCGGTTGAAAAGGCGATAAAAATGTCTCCCGACCCGTTGCCCGAATAGCTGCCGTTGCGTGCCAGACCAAGTGAAACGCGCTTTGCCAGGCGTTTCAGCTGGGTAGGAATGAGCGGCGCATCGGTGGCCACGAGAACGATAATCGAGCCCGCATCATCATCCTTGATTGCTTGCGCCTTGATCTCGCGGCCAACTGGCACGCCGGCAATCCGCAGTTGATCGCGCTGGCCATAGTTGCATTGAACGAGAATGGCAACCGTGTACCCGCCGTGCTTTCCGTCCACCACCCGCGAAGACGTGCCGATCCCGCCCTTGAAATCATGGCAGACCATACCCGTGCCGCCGCCCACGTTACCTTCTTGAACCGGTCCTCCGCGGGCTGAATCCAGCGCGTGAAACACATCTTCGGGTTTAACGTGGAATCCGTTCACGTCGTTCAGGTACCCGTCCCAGGTCTCGGCCACGACCGGCAACGACCACCAATAACCACTCTCATCCGGCGGGCCGTGTCTCAGCCGCCACGCGATAACTGCATCCCTGACTACCCCAACACTATGGGTGTTGGTGATGAGCACAGGACCTTCCAGAAATCCCGATTCCTCTACCCAGGTGGTACCCGTCATCTCGCCGTTTCCGTTCTCGGTGAACCAAGCGGCGAAGACTGGGTCCTTGGAATCCTTGCCGCGCGGAAACACCGCGGTCACCCCGGTACGGACGGGACCAATTCCGACTTTCAGCGCGCCCTCTCCGGAGATCAGGGTTGTATGGCCTACTTCTACGCCCTTCACATCGGTAATGGCATTCAGTGGACCGGCCGTCCCGTCGAAGGGAACGCCCAGATCGCGGGCCCGAGGATGCGGTTGCGCAACGGCGATGCCGGTGGCGCAAAAAAAGACAAATAGAATCCCAGCCCTTACAAACGGGTATAAGTTAGGAAAATGATGATCAAGTGTTCTCATAGGTCTTTCCTGAACTCCTGGCGCGGCTGAACAGGCAAGAAGCGCGACCTGTCCTGTTCGGCTCCAGCGTGCGAGTAAACCTACATTATCAGTACCGCTTCTGCCCAACTCAGAATCGTGAGCCGCGGATTGCGGCAATTCCGACGCAGGCCTCCCCAGCCTTTGCTTCCCGTCGAATCAGCGCACTTTTCGAGCTTGGTTTTGAGAGACTCTTGCTTTCACCATTTTTCTTACGAGCGCTGCGGCCAGAGGTTTGTCAATGGGGAAGCGGATCGTGCCTTTCGAGGTGGGATAGGCTTCGAGTTCTTGCGCGAAGGTCTTGATGAGTTCCGCATTCATCGGAAAGAAACTGCAGTGCTTTGAAAACGCGGCGAACGCCAC
Source organism: Acidobacteriota bacterium (assembly GCA_019241535.1). Taxonomy (GTDB): domain Bacteria; phylum Acidobacteriota; class Terriglobia; order Terriglobales; family Acidobacteriaceae; genus Gp1-AA145. The sequence goes on from JAFAWX010000359.1 coordinate 8,818, forward strand.
CAGCCCTCCCTTGTATTTGAAGGTCGGGATACCGTAGCTGATCGTCTCGGTGGCCTCGGCGGGCGCAGCCGAGCGGATCAGCGCGCGAATTTGCTTGAGAGTGCTGCGTGCAGGCTCGTTGACCGAGGCAAGATATTCGTCGACAGTCGCCGCCCTCTTCCTCGTGTTGGTCTTCGCTTTCATGGCTCTCCTAAATCCCGGTCCGTCGGTTGTTCTGAGTCTAAACCAGCGCCCGATTGTGAGTGATCTTGCCTCATCATGCGCTTTTCGCAGTGTGCCACGAGCACTGAAGCTTCAGTTTGATCGAACACCAGCGTAAACGGCGCGCTCGAACTGCTCGAGTACGGAGTTCGCAAGATCATCGGCAAATGGGAGCGTCTGCATCAAGAGCACCGCACATGTTCTGCGGGCGGGATCGATCCAGAAGAACGTGTTATAGATACCGGCCCAGGCAAGTGAGCCCGGAGAACGCCCGTCCGCAACCGGCTTTGTGTTGATTCCAAATCCCAGGCCGAACTTATCGAGTGAACCGGGCAAACGTACGGGGTCTCTCGCGACCTCGGGTTGAAGGCTCGCGAGCGGTACCACGGTCAATTGGCCAATCTGGTTACGACTCATCTCCTCGACCGTTTGGGATTTGAGAATCCGCTGGCCCCCGAGTTCTCCTCCTGCGAGCAGCATGCGCTCGAACTTCAAGTAATCGCCGGCTGTCGAGTAGAGTCCACCGCCACCGCTATAGACTCGCACCGGCTCAAAAGGCTGCGGCGGGATTTCCCGAAATCCTCCATCCTGTTCGTGCTTAAAAGCCACTACAACGCGCGCTTGCTTATCCCGAGGCACATCGTAGAATGTGTCGTTCATGGCGAGAGGCTGAAAAATGTGCTCACCAAAGTATTTTGCCAGGGTCTCACCACTCATTTTCTCTATTAATTTCCCGAGCCAGTCGCTACTGATTCCGTATTCCCACCGTGTTCCAGGATCGAACATCAGCGGTGTTTTAAGAGAGAGGTCATCTGCATGCCCAGAGTTTGAACCCGCTATCGTCGCGAGGTAGGCATGCAGCCTGGGATCAAAGGATTCATACGCGAACCCCGATGTGTGCGACAGCAGCTGGCGAATTGTAGGAGGAGAGTGAGGCGGCCTCAGTTTAACTCTTCCCGTCTCGGGCTCGAATTCCTCGAGAACCTGAACACAAGAAAGCTCCGGCAGGTAGGTAGCCGCCGGTTCATCGAGCTTTACCCGTCCCGTCTCAACCAGCTGCATGACGGCGACCGACGTGACCGGCTTGACCATCGAAGCTATGCGGAAAATTGAATCTACGGTTATCGGGACGTTTCTGGCGGCTTCCCGCTTTCCGGCCGCGCCCTGATACGTGACCCGGTCGCCGACGGCTACCATTGCCACAATGCCAGGGATCTTTTTCTCCTCGACGGCCATCTCGAGGACGGCATCGATTTTCTTGGTGGAAGCTCTCGAATTCACCGGTATGGTGGGAAACGTCATGCTAGCGAGAACCGCTGCCAGGGCCACAGGCGAAAGGGCAATTGTACGCAGTATCCTGCTTCTCGAAGGGAGATCACGCATGCTCGGTTATTCTTCGCCCGTCCGTTGGTTGCGCAGTATAGCCTAGATCGCCGCGGTTGAAGGATATGTCTTGAAGCAGTGTGCTCTTTAACCTGGAACTCGCGTTCCGGAGGAGTTCACTAGTGGAACTGATAGCCCGAACGTCCGTTCGCCTGCAGTTACTCGTAGGGCTCGCTGCCTTGGCCCTTGTCATCAAAATCTGGAGTTCGCCGCCGGTATCGTCTCCCTGGTCGCAGGTTTACAATCCCACCGGCAAGTGGTGGCTCTCTACGCTCTGCGCTGCGCTGCCGGTCCTCGTGTTACTCGGTTCACTGGCCTTCCTCCATATCCAGGCGCACCGTGCCGCGTTGATGGGACTGATCACTTCTCTGATGTGCTCGATCTGGATCTTCCACATGCCCGCGCGAATGGCTGTGAGCACCGCTGTTTATGGAGCCTGCTACGGTCTGCTCCCGATTGGCTGGATCATTCTGAACGTCATCTTCATGTACCAGCTTACCTGCGACGCCGGGCTGTTCAAGATCCTGCAAGAAAGTCTGAGGGGCATCACCGAAGACCGCCGCCTGCAACTCTTGCTGATCGCCTTCAGTTTCGGGGCATTCTTCGAGGGTGCCGCCGGTTTCGGCACGCCCGTGGCGGTGACCGCCGCGCTGCTGATTGGACTGGGCTTCCGCCCCCTCGAAGCGTCGGGACTTTCGTTGATCGCCAATACCGCTCCTGTTGCCTATGGAGCTCTGGGAGCCCCACTGATTGCGCTCGAGGGCGTCACCGGTCTTGATCTGCGACAACTAAGCGCGCAGGTCGGGCGTATTCTGCCCTTTTTTTCCGTTCTTGTACCCTTTTGGCTGCTGTGGGCATTCGCCGGTTTCGAGGGCATGGTTGAGATCTGGCCCGCCGTGCTGGTTGCCGGTGTCTCCTTTGCTCTCCCGCAGTTTCTGATATCGAACTTCCATGGCCCCTGGTTGGTAGACGTCATCGCCTCGCTCGCTTCCATGTCGGCCGTGATCTTGTTCCTGCGACGATGGCAGCCTGAGCGGCTTTGGCGACTGGAGCAGGAAGACATGCCCCAGGTGCGTGGATCGCACGGGCATTCCCGCTCACTGATCGTTCGGGCGTGGACGCCATGGCTGATCCTCAGCGTGGTTGTGTTCGTCTGGGGTTTGCCATCGACAAAAACAAGGCTCGACAGAATTTCTAGCCCGAAATTCCAGGTTACAGGACTGAATCATCTGGTGAACAGGGTGCCGCCGGTCGTGCGCAAGCCGACGGCGGAAACAGCCGTTTACTCGCTGAACTGGCTGACGGCCACCGGTTCCGGCATTTTGATGGCGGCCCTCATCTCTGGGCTCCTTATGGGCTATCGGCCGCCAAAGATGGTGCAAATTTACTGGCAGACGATCATGCGGGTGCGCTACTCTCTCGTCACCATCGCCGCCATGCTGGCCCTCGGTTTCCTGACCCGCTACTCTGGGCTCGATGCCACCATGGGGCTGGCTTTTGCTCGAGCCGGTCCGCTCTATCCTTTCTTTGGCACTCTGCTCGGCTGGCTGGGCGTCGCGCTGACCGGCTCGGACACTTCATCGAACGTGCTCTTTGGCAGCCTCCAGAAGATTTCCGCCGAGCAGGTGGGAGTGTCCTCGGTCCTGATGGCAGCAGCCAACAGCTGTGGCGGCGTCATGGGTAAGATGATCGACGCCCAGAGCATCGTCGTCGCAAGCACGGCAACCGAATGGTACGGACACGAAGGCGAGATCCTGCGCTATGTGTTCTTTCACAGCCTTGCCCTCGCCGCTCTAGTCGGTGCGCTGGTGATGCTCGAAGCCTACATCCCGCCGTTTACTGGTTTACTGGTGCACTGACGCGACTTCTCCCGGGCCGACCGCTCTCAGCCTTGACAGCCCCGGTACTCACAATTAGCCTCGTTGCGCGTGTGGCCCTCAAAATATGCACATCAGCCGAAGATACCTATTCGCATCGATCATTGCCTGGGTCGTCGCCGCCTCGGCCGCGGCCCAGGATGTTTCGAAGCTGCCCTACATGAATTCGAGTCTTTCAGCCGAGCAACGTGCGGCCGACCTGGTGCACCGCATGACTCTCGAAGAGAAAGCTTCCCAGCTCGTGAATCAGGCGCGCGCGATTGCGCGGCTCAGCGTCCCCGCCTACGACTGGTGGAGCGAAGCGCTACACGGGGTTGCGGTTGATGGCACAACCGAATTTCCCGAGCCCGTCGGACTTGCCGCAACCTTCGACGTGCCTCGCCTGCATGAGATGGCGACGGCGATCAGCATTGAAGCTCGCATCAAGCACGTCCAGGCCGAGCGCGCCGGACACTCGAATATCTTCGAGGGGCTCGACTTCTGGGCCCCAAATGTCAACATCTTTCGCGATCCCCGCTGGGGCCGCGGACAGGAGACCTACGGTGAGGACCCCTTCCTGAGCGCCCGCTTGGCGGTGGCATTCGTAAGCGGTATGCAGGGCGACGACCCCCATTATTACCGCGTAATTTCCACTCCCAAGCACTTTGCCGTTCATAGCGGGCCCGAGCCCACCCGCCACTTCGCGGACGTCGATGTGAGCAAGCACGACGAGGAGGACACCTATACGCCCGCCTTTCGCGCCGCTGTCACCGAGGGTCATGCCGGATCCGTCATGTGTGCTTACAACGCGATCAACGGCGAGCCCGCCTGTGCCAACCGCTTCCTGTTGCAGCACACTCTTCGCGGAGCGTGGGGATTCGAGGGTTACGTGGTCTCTGACTGCGGCGCGGTGCGCGACATCTTCAGCGGCCACCGTTTCCGCCCGACCCAGGCGCAAGCTTCTGCCATCTCACTCGAGCGGGGGATGGACAACGAGTGCGTCGACTTCTTAGCCAAGGTGAATGACGACCACGACTACCGCCCCTATATCGACGCGGTGCGGCAGGGCTATCTTTCTGAAGCCGCAATCGACACGGCGCTCGTGCGCCTGTTTATTGCCCGCATACGTCTTGGCATGTTCGATCCGCCCTCAATGGTGCCTTACCGGAAAATCGACGAAAGCCAGCTCGATGGCAGCGGGCACCGCACTCTGGCGCGGCGCATGGCGAACGAGTCGATGGTTCTGCTGAAAAACGACGGCGTGCTGCCGCTCAAGTCTGTCGAGCACATCGCAATCGTAGGACCGCTTGCCGAACAGACCGCCGTGCTGCTTGGCAACTACAACGGGATCCCTACCCACACCGTCAGCATGCTCGAGGGGATGAAAGCCGAATTCCCCAATGCGCACATCACTTACGTTCCTGGAACGCAGTTCCTTTCAAATAAAGGAAACCCCGTACCCTCCTCTTTGCTCACGACCCCGAGCGGCAAACCTGGTCTTGAGGCCAGCTATGGTTCGGGTCAGATTTTCGAAGGCGAGCTTACGCCTATTACCTCGCGAGTCGAACCAGGCGTGAACCTGAACGAAAACACTCTTCCCGAGCAGGTGAAAGGAAAACCATCGCTGACGGTGCACTGGACCGGGTTCCTTAATCCTGGTGAGACGGACGATTACCTGCTCGGCATCAAAGCCGACGGTTTCTCACGTGTGTCGTTGGGCGATAAAGAGGTGGTACAGATGTTCAACGCCGGCTCGAGTATGGGACAGGTCCATCTAGAAAAAGGACAGCGCGTAAAGCTCGACGTCAGGTATGAAAAGAGACCTGGCAGCAAGCTCGAGGCGCAACTGATATGGGCTCGGGTGAACAATGTTCCAGATCCAGCGGCGGTTGCCGCCGCCAGGCATGCTGATGTGGTCATCGCTGTCGTGGGCATCACCAGCCGTCTGGAAGGAGAGGAGATGCCGATCGACCAGCCCGGCTTCTCTGGAGGCGATCGCACGAGCCTCGACCTCCCCAAACCGGAACAGGACCTGGTCGAGGCCGTGGCTGCTGCCGGTAAGCCCCTGGTCGTGGTGCTGATGAATGGAAGCGCTCTGAGCGTCAACTGGGAGAAGGCGCACGCCAATGCCATTCTCGAAGCCTGGTACTCCGGTGAAGAGGGAGGAGCTGCAATTGCCGAAACGCTGAGCGGAAAGAACAATCCCGCCGGACGCCTGCCGGTCACTTTTTACAAGGATGTACACGACTTGCCTCACTTTGAGGACTACTCGATGAACGGCCGCACGTATCGCTATTTCAAGGGCGAGCCCCTGTGGCCGTTCGGATACGGCCTCAGTTACACGAGCTTCAGCTACAGCGGCCTGAAATTGCCTGAGTCGCCGATCAACGCAGGCGATCCCCTCAATCCTTCGGTAAGCGTCAAAAATAGCGGAAAAATGGCCGGAGACGAGGTCATTGAACTCTATTTAAGCTTCCCGGAGGTTGCCGGTGCGCCGCTTCGTGCCCTGCGTGGATTTCAGCGTGTTCATCTCGAGGCGGGCGCCAGTCAGGAGATTGAATTTCATCTAAACAGCCGTGACCTCAGCATGGTCACCGACGCTGGCGACATCATCGTGCCGCAAGGGAAGTACAGAATTTCGATCGGCGGCGGCCAGCCCGGCACGGGAGTGCCATCAGTCAGCGGCAACTTTGAAGTAAAAGGCCAGGTTGTACTCCCGGAATAGGTTCATGATCCCTACACAGGGGTAGGACTTATGCCAACGCAATGCGGCTATGGCCGTTTATGCGTCGGGACCATCCATGTCACTCGCCTAAGAATACGCGGCCGCCCGCCGCTTTCTAAACTCTAAGTACTTCACTTCAGAAGTCCACTGACGAGATCGAGATCTACTTTTCGATTGCCAGCACGAGATACTCACACCCAAAGAGTCGGTACGCTCAAACCACTGGGGCAACACTCTCCAGCGATTCCTACACGGGTGTAGAACTTTAAGCCAACGTAATGCTCCTCTACGCTGTTTGTGCGTTGTCCAGAGCAGCTATGTCAGTCGCCTGGCCATACCTGTAGCTAAGCTTGAGCAACTATGTGAACGTATTCCGGGACGGGACACTAGCTCCCTGCGCCGGACAGCAATACGATCTGTGGAGAGATCAGGGCGTTGTCCTTGATCGTCACACTCCCTAACCTTTTCCCAGTTGCTGTAGGTGTGAAGGTCACTTTCATCACGCAACTTCCTCCACCCGCCAATGAAGTTCCGTTGGTGCAAGTGGTACCGGACGCAAGTGCGAAATCTCCGGTCACCATCATGGTCGACAGATCGAGCGGCGTAGTCCCGGTATTTGTGAGAGTCACAGTCTGTCCCGCGCTCGTCACGCCCACCATTTGCTTGCCGAAGCTCAGCCGGTAAATGCTGAGCGTCGCCCTTGGATTAATGACCGTCGCGCTGAGCGCCACCGTTTGCGGACTGCCGGCGGCATTATCGCTGACGCTGAGCATGGCCGTTGGCAGGAGCGTGTCACTGTCGGCCAACAGGGTCACCAGGATCAGGCAGTTGCCGCCCGCCGCAAGCGTCCCCGGGCAATTGCTCAGCGGATGGAACTCATCAGCATCGTTGCCACCGGAGGAATGGATGGCGGTGATAGACATCGCCATATTGCCGGCGTTCGTAAGTGTGACCGGCATCACCGCCGGCAAGCCGAGATACACGTTCCCGAAGTTCACGCTCGTTTTCGAAAAGCTGGCGATCGGGCCATTCACCGACTGCGGGGTGCTAGGAGACGGGCTGCCGTTGAAGTTGCTGTCCCCGGAATAAGTTGCGGTCAGTGCCCTCGGGCCAGGAGCGTTGAAGGTCAACGAACAGCTTCCACTGCCGCTCGAAAGACCTCCCGAGCAGGATTCTCCCGTGCTGGCGCTCACGTTCACGCTGCCCGTCGGACTGCCGTTGCCCGTAACCTTGAAACTCACCGTAACCGACTGTCCGATTGACGACGGGTTAGGAGTGTTTGCTGTTATTGCTGTACTGCTCCCCGCTTTGTTCACCGATAATATTACGGCCCCCTTCGCCGTTGTGTAGTCGGTAGTATCCGTCGGAGTGAAGCCCACCGAAAGTGTCTGGCTTCCCGCAGGCAGCACTGTGCCCGCTGCCGGCGTGTACACAAAATTACCAGGCACGCTGGAGCTCGCATTCAACTGCGTCGCTGAAAGAGGTGTGCCATAGGTGATCGCAACCGGCGTGGCCCAAGTGATCACCGGCGTCGCCTGATTAACCGTGATAGAAACTGTGGCCTTCGCCGTTGTGTAGTTCGTGGTATCAGTTGGCGTAAAGGTCACCGACAACGACTGCATTCCGATCGGCAGTACCGCACCAAGTCCAGGTGTGTACAGAAAGTTTCCTGCTACGTTCGCGATTGCGTTCAACTGTGTTGCACTGAGCGGGGTGCCGTAGGGTATTGCTGCCGGCGCCGCCCAGGTGATGGTCGGGGTCTGCTGTGGCGTGCTATTGATGGTCCACGTGTAGGATGCGGGCGTGCTGACGTTTCCAGCCGTGTCCGTGGCCTCTACCGCAAAGTTGTGGCCGCCGTTGCTCAGCGCGCTGTAGCTGACGCCGCTGACGCAGCTCGCGTAGGTAGCGGTGTCCAGGCTGCACAAAAAGCCCACGCCGTTTTGGGTGTCGCTGAAGGTGAACGTCGCGGCAGTCGAGTTGGTGGAGTTGGCAGGTGCGCCGGTGATGGTTGGAGGCGGAGGGGGCGTGGTGTTGATCGTCCAGATGTACGTCGCGGGTGTGCTGACGTTCCCGGCCGTGTCCTCGGCCTTCACGCCAAAGCTGTGGCGGGCGGTGCTCAGCGAGCTGTAGGTGACGCCGCTGCTGCAAGCGGCGTAGGCAGCGCTGTCGAGGCTGCACAAGAAGCTTACCCCGCTCTGCGTGTCACTGAAGGTGAAATCCGCCGCGGTCGAGTTGGTCGGGTTGGCGGGCTGCGAGATGATGGTTGGAGGCGGCGGCGAGGTAGTGCCCGTCAAGAATGCGTTTGAAGCCGACGTGAACGTAACCCCAGGTGGAAGCGTCAAAGACAATGCGCCGGTTTTCGAAAAGTCCAGAGTCGCGTTCCCGGCAATGTTAACCCCGAGCTGCAGCGCGAAAGAGAGCGTGGGATTCGCGCCCGTAAGCGAGATATTTCCATTCACCACAACGCCCGAGGTCGAATAACTCACCACGTCCCAGGTGACGAAACCGGGATTATTCTCAGCGTCGTAACCGGCTGCATGGGATGGCAGCGTTCCGCTGGCGTTCCCCACAGGAATGCCAGCATTTACGCCCCAGAAAAACGAGTTCACAGCAGTGTTCTGCGCCACCCTTGTAGTCCCCACCTCCAGCCAACTTAGTACGGACGAATTCAGGTTAGGATCCGCATAGATCCCGTCAATCGTCAGGGTCAAGGTGATATTAGTCACAGTCGAAGCGGTCGCGCCCGGGATGTTGAAGGTGAGGAGGTCCCAAAGATTGCTCTGGGAGCCGGAGCCCCAGAAGCAATTGTTAGCGACGCTGGCAAAGACGCCGGCTGTGCCGGTGGTCAAGTCTGCGGATGAAGTCTCGGAGGAGGTTACCGTGAGGCCCCCGTAGGAGCAAACCGCTTGATCGGCGGCTTGGGCTGTTGCCGTCACTGCCCCGCTGGTGGTAGGTCCGGTAAGGATAGTTGTGGCACAGTTGCTGACGCTGGAATTGCTGGGCCCGGTGTTTGAGCTGCCGCCGCCGCCGGTGTTGGTGTCGTAATTCCACGATGCGCCGCAACCCTGGCCGCCTCCTCCCGGCCCGATATTCACTCCAAAGTCCGAGCGACTTGCCGGTCCCTGAGCAAAGGCACAGACCGCTAGTAGCAAGACGGTGGCAACTATTCCGCTAGCAGTAAAAAAGGATTTCAGCCCAACCCGTTTCAAAAAAACCCAAGGAAAGTATGTTGCTGCCTCTTCGAGGAATTCTCTCGCTGCCATGGCTCCCCCTGTTTGGCGCCTCGTCAGAGGCATCGCGTCCAAGAACTTTGAACTTTGCTTTTTCTGACAAAATTCCACAGTTTTGGCAAGACTTTCGAGGTAGTTTCGGGGTAGACTACGTCAGCGCAATTGATTGAATCTCCCCCCTTTAGCCTATTTTTTGTCGAAAGCTAATGGCGTCCCCATCCAGCGCAACGCCTCCAGAGCCGCAGCCTCTCGGCGGTAATGGCGCCAGCCCGGCCAGTGTTCCAGCCGCACTCGAGAAGGTCCTGGCCAGCACAAGCTTTCGCAAATCAGCGCAGCTCAGTCGCTTTCTGCGCTACGCCGTCGAATCTACATTGCGAGGAGAAGGCGATCAGTTAAAGGAATACCGTTTAGGCGTGGATGTCATGGGCCGCCCACCCTCCTATGATCCGCACAAGGACCCAATAGTCCGGCTTGAGGCCCGCCGCCTTCGGGCCAAGCTGCGGGAGTACTACGACGGCGAGGGTCGAGGAGATAGCGTGCGGATTGACATCCCCAAGGGCGGTTACGCTGCGAGTTTTACGGCGAACGGCCATCACGAGGTCGCGGTGCCCGCTGTTGCAGAAGAGGTGGTGCCGACAAAAATGCCCCCCCTTGGCGAGATCAGCCCGGGGTGGAGCACCCCCAGGCTGAACACTCTGAAGCTTTTGGCGGCGGCCATCGCGTCCGTGGTGTTGATCCTGGGTGCCTGGGTACTGATGCGAACGCGGGCGCGGCCGTCTTGGGCCGCGCATGCAGTCATCAGATCGACAGAAAACCCCGAGGCGCGTCTGCCGTATCTGCGCGGACGCTATAGCTGGGATAAGCGTACCGAGGAAGGATTTACCCAAGCCATTGAGTACTTCAATCAGACGATCGCGAAAGACCCGAACTACGCTCTGGCTTATAGCGGGCTGGCGGACAGTTACGTGCTGCTGGCGGAATATCTCGTGATGCCGGCCAATGCGGTGCTCCCCAAGGCGCGAGAGGCTGCGCAGAGAGCGGTGCAGTTGGATGACAGCCTGGGTCCAGCTCACGCGTCGCTGGCGGCGGTCAAGCTGGACTATGAGTGGGACTGGCAGGGAGCGGAGAAAGAGCTGCGCCGAGCCATTGAACTCAACTCAAACTATGCCACGGCCCACCAGTGGCTTGCGGAGCTGCTGGCGGAAGAGGCTCACTACGACGAGGCTCTCGCCGAAATTAAGACCGCCCAAGAACTGGAGCCGCTTTCCCTGATTATCAACGCCATGGCGGGAAGGATCCTGCTCTTTGCCGGCCAACTTGATCCCGCGATCGAACAACTGCAGAAGACGTTGCAGATTGAGCCCAGTTTCAGCATCGCCAACTACGATCTGGGAAAGGCATACCTGCGCAAGGGAATGTTGCGAGAGGCGATCGCGGAATTTCAGAAGTCCACTAACCTGTACAAAGTTTCCGAACGGGATGCGGCCCTCGCTTTCGCGTATGTACAGGCCGGCCGGCAGGAAGAAGCGCGCCGCGTGCTCGCCAGCTACCTGCGGGAATCGAAGCGCAGCTTCGTCTCATGGTATGGCCTGGCTTTTCTCTATGCCGCTTTGGGGCAGAAAGCCGAGGCCTTCGCTTGCCTCGAGCACGCTTATCAGCAGCACGACACCAGGATGCGAGACGTCAAAGTGGACCCCTTCTTTGAGAGCCTACGGCCCGACCCGCGTTTCACCAGCTTGCTGGGCCGACTCGGGCTTCAGTAGAGCCGGCGCCTTCTTCGCGAATTCGAGCCTCCGTGGCGTGTCGGGGAAATGGCGCAGATGCGGAGCATAAAAACTGCTGTTAATGATGTGGGAATATGGTTTTCCGAGCTCTAGTCGGCAATGCAATGTCCATCCGGCTGCGAATAATCACCCCTTCTTAACCTTTGCGAGGGACAACAAGGAGGAATGGCGCGCCCTGAGAGATTCGAACTCCCGACCCCTTGCTTCGTAGGCAAGTGCTCTATCCAACTGAGCTAAGGGCGCGTGAAAGGAAATCTGGAAAAATTTTAACACAGCGGCATTTGCTCCCCTGAAGCTGCGCTTTAGGAACCACTCCGCTCGGCTAGAAGAAGGTGACACTGCTCGCCGCCCCGGGACGGCCGAGCGCAGATAGGTTGAACAGACATGCATTCCCGCTCAAACTAAGCCGCTCGTTCGGCTCAAATATTCGCGTCAGCATGCTCCCCCTATCGGCGGCGCGCGATGCGCTACACTGGCAGCCGAAAAATATGTCGAATGATGCAAGGCGGGATTTCTTCAAAACCGTAGGTGCGGGACTGGCCAGTGCCGCTGTGCTGGTCTCGCCAGAGATTGCCCAGACGGCTACAAACGGCCTTGAGCCGCCTCTTTACCCCGTCACCCGCTGCGGAGCTAGAGCCGATGGCAAGAATGTCGACAGTCCAGCCATCAACACGGCCATCGATGCGGCGGCGAGAGCAGGGGGCGGAATGGTGATCTTCCCCGCTGGAACGTATCTTTGTTACTCGTTGCACTTGAAGAGTAAGGTGACGCTTTATTTTGCTCCGGGAGCGGTTCTGCTCGCGGCTGATTCCGCGATTGAGGGCGAGCATGGATACGATCTGGCGGAATCGAACCAGCCATGGGAGTCTTACCAGGATTTCGGCCATAATCACTGGCATAACAGCCTGATCTGGGGGGAAGGGCTCGAAGACGTTGCCATCATCGGTTCTGGACTGATTTGGGGCCGGGGACTCAGCCGAGGCTCAGGTGCCGGACCCAGGGCCGAGCAGGCCGGGGTAGGGAATAAATCCATTGCGCTTAAGAATTGCCGTAGGGTTCTTTTGCGCGATTTTTCCATCCTCCATGGAGGCCACTTCGGAATTCTCGCAACCGGCGTGGATAATCTCACGATCGACAATCTCACCATAGATACGAACCGGGACGGTATGGACATTGACTGCTGCCGCAACGTTCATGTTTCCAATTGCAGCGTGAACTCGCCCTGGGACGACGCCATCTGCCTGAAAAGTTCCTTTGCACTCGGTTATGCGCGAGCGACGGAGATGGTGACGATTACCAACTGTCTGGTGACGGGAAGCTTCGAAGAAGGAACCCTGCTCGATGCCAGCTTGCGGCGCTTCTCGGCGGGAGCAAAACTGCCGCGCACCGGCCGTATTAAATTCGGGACAGAATCAAATGGCGGGTTCAAAAACATCACCATTTCCAACTGTGTCTTTGAGGGATCGAATGGATTGGCAATCGAATCGGTAGATGGCGGCGTAATTGAGGACGTCTGCGTCAGTAACGTTACTATGCGGGAACTGACGGGCCCTCCCATATTCATAAGGCTCGGGTCGCGCATGCGCGGACCGGCCGGGGTCCCCATCGGCACCATCCGGCGAATCACCCTCAGCGATATCACTGCAATGAACGCACCTTTCTCCCGTATTTGCTCGATCATTTCGGGCGTTCCCGGGCATTACATTGAAGACGCGAAGCTCGCCAATTTCACCCTCCTGCACCAGGGAGGAGGGACCACGGCTGATCGAGCCCTTGAGCTCCCTGAGAAAGAAAAGGATTATCCGGAGCCGACCATGTTTGGGACCACGCCGGCGCAGGGATTCTTCATTCGCCACGCCAAAGGAATTGAGATGAGCGGGATCAAAATCGAATCTGCCGGCGACGACCAGCGCCCCAGTTTTGTCCTTGTCGACGTCGAAGGCGCGGACTTCAGTTTCCTCAAGCTTCCTTCGGCGGCTGCGGGACGGAGTTTTTCGCTCCAGCAGGTGCGGGATTTCACCCTGTTTCGCGGCAAGCCTGTCGCCGACACTGAACTTACTCAAGTCGAGAGCCAAGAACTTTAACTGCCGGTCTCAAGCACGTACTAATGGGTACATGTTTTTTGTTAATCTAGTCCTGCGGCCCCGTAGCTCAACTGGATAGAGCATCAGACTTCGGATCTGAGGGTTGGGGGTTCGACTCCCTCCGGGGTCGCCAGTATTTCCGCGCTTTTCAACAACAACCATCGGCAGCGTGTTTGCTCTGGGTACTTTCCCAGTAATTCTTTCCGACGTACGGGCAATTCCTACCGAGGCACCTCTATTCGCCAATTATGTTTTCAAGAGCTTGCAATTGGCCAAAGGCATGCTATTGTTAAGGGCAGACGAAGTGGCGCGCAACGGGGCGCACTTGAGAATAACTTCGGCCAGAGGTTTTCTTGGGCGCCCCTTGCAATTTTCGCAGCTCTCCCCCTCGCTCACGTCAAGACCAGTTTTTCCCCTACGTCGAGCCCCGTCCTGCGCAGCAGATTAATTACCACCGGCTCCTTGAACCGTGATGCATCGTATTCAATTAGAATGACTTGCTCGTTCTCCTTGAAGCGGATCTTGCGGATGCCATATACCTCCCGGACACTGTCGATGGCCCGCATGACGCTCTCGCTCGGCCGGTTGGCGTAGCGATAGGAAACCTCCATTGTGGTCATCGTGTAATCTCCCCCGCTAAGATACACCACTGCCTCAGGCGCGGGCAGCGCGCATCGTAGGCAGCTTCTGTTGAATCTATGAGAAGGGCCACGATTTGCGCCTTTCTCAACGGTTCTATCGAAGGGGGCTCTTGCGTGCCTTCCTGAATTAAATGACTAGCCCTGAATCGACAGCGGTCAGAGATCCGGTTTGCGGCATGATGGTTATTCCGGCAACTGCCGCAGCCGTGGTCGACCATCGCGGAACGACATATTACTTTTGTAACGCTGGATGCGCCAGAAAGTTCCAGACATCGCCAGCTCAATATGTTGACCGCGCCGCGGGGGGCCTGGTGACGCTCGGCGGGACGCAGCCTGCCCCCATAGAAACGGCAGTGGTCGAAGCTGATCCGCAAACGGTTCGTGACCCCGTATGCGGGATGAACGTGGACCCGCGGTCTGCGAAGCATCGGATCGAATATCGCGGCCGTTCCTATTCCTTTTGCAGCACCTCTTGCCAGGACAGATTCAGAGCCCATCCTGAAGCCTACCCGTCTGCGCCTGTAGCGCCGACAAACGCTCCGGTCCCTCTTCGGGGACAGGCAGGACCCCAACCAGCCTATGTTTGCGTCATGTGCCCGGAGGTGCGGCAGCCCGAGCCCGGCGCCTGTCCGCGCTGCGGAATGGCGCTCGAACCGGAGGTCCCCCATTCGGCAGCCGAGTACACATGCCCTATGCATCCGCAGATAGTTAGCCACCAGCCCGGAAGCTGTCCCCTGTGTGGCATGGCACTCGAGCTGAGGACGACAGCGGCGGAGGAGGAAATAAATCCTGAACTGCGCGACATGGCTCGACGATTCTGGGTCAGCCTGGTTCTCACGCTTCCCCTGCTGGCTTATGCGATGGCAGCCATGATTCCGGGAACGCCGGGGCGGCATGCGCTTCGGCCGGACTGGACGCGCTGGATCGAACTGCTTCTTGCAACTCCGGTCGTTCTTTGGGGTGGGTGGCGATTTTTTGTTCGTGGCTGGACTTCAATCGTCCGCCGTTCGGTGAACATGTTTACCCTGATTGCGCTCGGCACAGGGGTAGCTTACCTGTACAGCCTGGCCGCTATTCTCGTGCCGGGAATTTTTCCGCGGTCATCGCACGATATGAGCGGTGCACCGGAGTTGTATTTTGAAGCGGCGGCTGCCATTGTCACTCTGGTGCTTCTCGGACAGGTGCTGGAACTGCGTGCACGCGGGCGCACCGGAGCAGCCATTCGCGCGCTGCTGAATCTCGCTCCGCCGACCGCGCGCGTTGTCCGCGAGGGCACCGATGAGGACATTCCGCTCGCTCATGTGAAGGTTGGCGACCGCCTGCGCGTTCGTCCGGGAGAGAAAGTTCCGGTTGATGGCGTGGTGCTCGAGGGACAGAGCACCGTCGATGAGTCAATGATAACCGGGGAGTCGGTTCCGGTTGAAAAGGCGGCTGGTGAGCGCGTAATCGGCGCCACCGTGAACATAGCCGGTTCCTTCATAATGCGCGCTGAGCACGTAGGCGGCGAAACCCTGCTGGCGCAAATCGTAAAAATGGTGGGCGAGGCGCAGCGAAGTCGTGCGCCGATCCAGCGCCTGGCGGATAAAGTTGCCGGATGGTTTGTCCCCGCAGTGATTGCCATATCGATCCTGACCTTTATCGTGTGGGCGTTCGTCGGCCCGGAACCGCGTCTCGCCCATGCCGTTGTCAACGCCGTGGCCGTCCTTATTATTGCCTGCCCCTGCGCTCTGGGACTGGCCACTCCCATGTCAATCATGGTTGGAACCGGGCGTGGCGCGCAAGCTGGCGTTTTGATCAGAAAAGCCGAGGCGCTTGAAACCTTGGAGAAGGTCGATACGGTGGTTCTCGACAAAACGGGAACCCTTACTGAAGGCAGGCCGAAAGTCACCTCTATCCATCCAGTTGCCGATTTCTCCGAATCTGACCTTCTGCAGCTGCTCGCCTCTCTCGAGCAGGGAAGCGAACATCCGCTGGCGGCCGCGGTCGCCACTGCCGCCAAAGACCGTCGAATGGTGCCACTCGAGGTGCGCGACTTTCATTCCCATGCCGGGCGAGGTGTGCGCGCGATGCTGGATGGCAAGGTAGTTCTCGCCGGAAATGACAAACTGCTCTCCGAGATGAAAGTGGATACAACCGCCCTCGACCAAACTGCGGAAGAGCTTCGTTCGCGGGGAGAAACCGTGGTTTTTATCGCTTGCGACCGACGTCTGGTCGGGATCGTGGGATTTCGAGATTCGGTGAAGGCCTCGGCTTCTGGGGCTCTGAGTGAGCTTCGGAAGGAAGGCCTTGAAATCGTCATGCTCACCGGTGACAACCGGGCGACGGCCGCTGCGGTCGCACGGCAGCTCGGAATTGAACGGTTCGAGGCCGAAGTGTTGCCGCAGAGGAAAGCGGAGGTGATCGAGCAGTTCGGGAAGCAAGGGAAAACCGTGGCCATGGCTGGCGACGGCATCAACGACGCCCCGGCGCTCGCTCGGGCAAACGTCGGTATCGCTATGGGAACGGGTACCGACGTGGCCATCGAGAGCGGCGACATTATCCTGGTCAGGGGTGAACTGACCGGCATCGTTCGCGCCCGAAAGCTCAGCCGAGCGGTAATGAACAATGTCCGGCAGAACTTGTTTTTTGCCTTCATCTACAACTCAATTGGCGTGCCTGTCGCCGCCGGCGCACTGTACCCCTTTTTTGGATTGCTGTTAAGCCCGATCCTGGCGGCGGCAGCCATGAGCCTGAGCTCGGTTTCGGTGATCGGGAACTCCCTCAGATTGCACAACGCGAAGCTCTGATATGGCAAGGGTAATGGCAGCTGGTTTGCGTTCACGAGCCAAGGTCAGGTCTCGACGGCTTTTCGGACGGGGCCTCAGCGATTACCTGTTCATCGTGATCGGCGGTTCGTCATAGGGAGTGACGACTACGGTCAGCGATTTGCGGGCGCCGAATTCGTCCGCTTTGACGGGAAAACTGGCCACAACCGTTCCACTCAGCTTGCTGCCCGGATCAATCCGCATCTCCGGAGTCAGCAGATTCCCGGCGTGCTGTTTCAGTTCCGGCATGGCCTGGAAGTACCGTTCCGAGTCGATGGCCGGCGCCGCATCATCCGTGAGCTTGTTTCCCCCCACGTCGGCAGCTACCTTGATGGATTTAATCCACGTCGGCTTGAGCTCCTTGTTTGTGAGCGACAGGTTAACGGCGACCATAACCATATCCTGCCCCTGCACGGGTACCACCACGACATCGTCGATTGTCCCCGTGGAACGGGCGTGTGCGCGGTGGGTTAGCGCGTAAACGGTCGCGACTGCTACTACCACGGCCACGCAGATGGCTACGATACCAGCGGGAGGAAGGTTCTTGCGGGCAGTGCCGTACTCCTCGCTGATATCGAAGTTGGCCGCCTGCTCGGCCGCAGCCGGGACTTCTGGCTGGGGTGGAGGCGTAACGGGCGGATCGGACATAGGGACCTCCTAATGGTGAGATTGTACGCGGGCGTAGGCAGGATGATCAGCCCTTCGGCCAGGCGTGCTTCATGGCCATGGCGAACTCGGCTGCGGGAAGCGTGTTCAGCACATCGGCGGCCGTCAGCCAGGCACGCCGCGCCTGCAGGATGCCGAAGCGGATCTTCTCCAGGTGGGTGGTGTGGTGGGAGTCGGTATTTATGACGATTTTTACCCCGCGCTGGCGAGCCATGCGCAGGTGGCGATCTGAGAGGTCCAGGCGGTCTGGGTAGGCGTTCAACTCCATTGCCACTTTGTAGCGCGCCGCCGCAGCAAGAATTGCCTCCATGTCGAAGCCGTAGGCATCGCGACGAAGCAGAATTCTGCCGGTGGGATGACCGAGGAACGACACGTGAGGATTCTCGAGTGCCTTGAGCAGGCGGGCGGTCATTTCTTCCGCGCTCTGGTTGAAGTGCGAATGTACGCTTGCGATGACCACGTCCATCTGCTCGAGAACTGAATTCGAGAGGTCGAGCGAGCCGTCGGCGAGGATATCGACTTCGATTCCGGCAAAGATGCGGATTCCGTCGCTGGCTTTGTCGACGTTGCGGATGCGCTCCATGTGCTCGAGGGCACGCCGGTCGTCAAGGCCGTTTGCAAAGGCCAGGTTCTTTGAGTGATCGGTGATGGCCAGGTAGCGATAGCCGCGGGCGCGCGCTGCGTCCACCATTTCCTCAATGGTGTTACGGCCGTCGGTTTCAACCGTGTGCATATGCACGTCGCCTTGGATCTCTCCGTCGGCGATCAACCGGGGCAGGGCATGATTTTCGGCAGCCTCGATTTCGCCGCAATTTTCCCGCATTTCGGGCGGTATGTAGTCCAGCTTCAGCGCGGCGTAGACGGCTTGTTCGGATTCTGAGGCCACTACCTGCTGATCATCAAGCCGGGCAAGACTGTACTCGTTCAGCGTATAGCCCATTTTCAAGGCGCGCTGGCGAAGCGCAACGTTATGGGTTTTCGAGCCGGTGAAGTACTGCATGGCAGCCCCGAACGAATCCGGCGGAAGGAAGCGAATGTCGACCTGCAAACCGCCGCGCAGCCGGAAACTCACCTTATTTTCACCGCGCGCCAGAATCTGCATGAGCCCGGGAAGCTGGATGATATGTTCGACTAGCTTCTGTCGCTCCCCATCGTTCGCGCACGCCGGCCCAGTGACCAGAATGTCCAAATCACCGACGGTTTCTCGCCCGCGGCGCAACGACCCGGCTGGCGTCGCCTTTTCGACTCCCGGATACCGGCCCAGGTGCTCGACAATCTTCGCCGCCTCCTTCTCCGCCGTATCCAGCAGAAAGCGGCCGGCGATTCTGCGATAATCCTCGATCGCCTTAAGCAGCTTCTGCTCCTGCTTCTCACCCATGCGCGGCAGAATGCGTAATTTACCTTCCCGGGCAAGCTTTTCGACCGCTTCGAGATCGCACACCTGGTAGGCACTCCAGATCAGGCTGATGGTCTTCGGTCCCAGTCCCTGAACCCGGAGCAGTTCGAGCATCGACGGGCGATACTTTTTGAGCAGGTCGGCGTGCAGCGAAAGGCGGCCTTCCCTGAGCATCTCTTCGAGATGCGCCAGCATGCCCTTACCGATCCCAGGTATGGCCAGAACCTGCCTGGGCTCGGAGATCAGGTCGGAAAGTTGCTGCGGCCAGGCTTCAACGGCCTCGGCGGCATTGCGGTAAGAGCGAATGCGGAAGGAGTCGGCGCCCTCGATTTCCAGCAGCTCGGCAGTTTCGTAGAGAATACCGGCGATGGACTTATTGTCCACGAGGCAAGATTAAACAATCCACTCGCAGAGAGAAAGTCGGCAGGTAGAGAGAAAAGACGCAAACGCAAACCAAGTTCTCGACCCGCTTCTCAGAAGGAGCCTGGTTTTTTCTGCGAGTGTGTGCCGGATAAGCTAGTGGCTTTTATTAACGTTCGCTGCTTGCGGTCCCTTCTGGCCTTGTACGATCTCGAATTCGACGTTATCGCCTTCCTGCAGGCTCTTGTATCCTTCACCCGTAATGGCGCTGTAATGGACAAAGACGTCGGGCCCGTCGTCTCGTCCGATAAAACCGTATCCTTTAGCGTTGTTGAACCATTTCACTGTACCTTTCAAGCGATCCACGTACGCCCCCTGAAAGCAGTTCTGATACAAAGATTCGCCAAATTTGCTGCCATTTTGCGGCGGGTGCGAGGGGCTGTCAAGCGGGACAACAACCTATATCGGAAAAAAAATACTTACCGTGGCCTACGAGGCCGACGCCGTTCGTGGAGTGCTAACCAGAGCACGCCGGCGATGGTTTTCGCGTCCTGGATGGTTCCGTTCATAACCATGGCTACCGCCCGTTCGAGGGGAATCAGCTTAATTTCAATGACTTCATCGTCTTCAGGTGTGGCCCGTCCCCGCCTGAGTTCGCGGGCCAAATAGAGCGACATGGCTTCGGCCACGAAACCTGGGCTGGCCCAGAAGCGCAAAATGCGCTTCCACCTCCGGGCAGTGTAACCGGTCTCTTCGAGCAGCTCACGGCGGGCGGCCTGAACGTCCGCCTCTCCTTCATCAATGCGCCCGGCCGGCAGCTCGTAGAGGAATCGTCCGGCAGCATGCCGGTATTGTTTTTCGACCAGAACCCGCGGCACAGGGGAACTGTCGTCAACCGCCAGCACGACCACGGAACCGGAGTGGCGCACGATATCCCGCCGCACGCGAACCCCGGTAGGCTCAAGCACCTCGTCCGTGGTGACATGGAAGAGCGGGCCGCGGTAGGCTTCATGCGAGGAGAGTACTTGTGCTCTGGGCAGCGGGGCAGCCTTTGCCATCGCACCAATATACCGTGTGCCCCAGCTGTGAATTCCTTCGGGTGGCATTCTGCCGCCCGCGCCTGCTATGCTCGCGCCGTTGAAACGGCCGGCAATAGCGATCGTGGGAAAAGGGCGCCTGGGAACCGCGCTCGCCAAGCATCTGGGCGTCGCCGGATACCCGGTTGGGGAGATTTCGTCCCACCCGAAACGGCAGGCGCGCGCGAGCCTTGGCTGGGACCTTGTCTGGTTCTGCGTTCCCGACGCACAGATCCGAAAATCGGCCTCAGGGCTGGTCGCGAGAAACTGGCGAGGGAAGGTGGCCGTGCACTCGAGCGGCGTCCTCCCGGCGAGCGCTCTTGAGGAGTTGCGACGGAGAGGCGCCAGCATCGCTTCCGTCCATCCCTTAATGACATTCGTGAAAAATGCCGTACCGGACTTGCAGCGCGTTCCTTTTGCCATTGAAGGAGATCGCCGGGCAGCCCGCGTAGCTGGCCGAATCGTGCGCGATCTTGGGGGAGAAGTCTTCCGGGTAAAGCCGAGGGATAAGGCTGCCTACCATGTGTTTGCGACCATGGTCTGTCCCCTGCTGGTAGCACTGCTGAGCTCGGCCGAGGCGGTGGCCGGCCTCGCCGGAATTTCGCAGAGCCGTGCGCGGCGGCGCATGATGCCCATCATTCGCCAGACACTGGCGAATTACCAGAAGCTCGGCGCGGCACGCTCCTCGAGCGGACCCATCCTGCGTGGGGACGTCGACACCATTCGCTTGCATCTGGAGGCTCTGGCCGCGGTGCCGCGGACAAAGCAGGTTTATCTGGCGCTCGCCCGGGCTG
>JAFAWX010000160.1 GCA_019241535.1 Acidobacteriota bacterium
CGGTCAGGTTCTCGTGAAAATCGTAGTTCACCTGTACCGCCGGAGCCCAGCTGCACGCTCCGATGCACTCCACCTCTTCCAGTGAAAACAGTCCATCCTCGGTCGTGCCCTTGTGATGGATGCGCAACTTCTTTTCGCAATGTTCAAGCAGCTCTTCGCCGCCGCGCAGCAGACAAGCGATGTTTGTGCATACTTGAACGTTATACTTTCCTTTGGGCTTCGTGGTCAGCATGGAGTAGTAGCTGATGACGTTGCGAATGTCGAGTTCGGTAAGCTCCAGCCGAGCTGCCAGTTCGCGAATCACCTCGTCGGAAAGGAAGCCAACCTCGTCTTGAGCGAAAAGCAGCGTGGGCACGAGTACGGAACGCCTGGTTGGGTAATGCGTGAGCATCTCGCGAAAACGCTCCTCGAACTCGTCTGAGAACTTCATTCTGATCGCCCGTCCACTATCCGTTACCTGTCGATCTCTCCGAGAACAATGTCGATGCTGCCGATTGCCGCCACCACATCCGCTATCAGCCGGCCTTCGCACATGATCGGTAGAGTCTGCATGTTCGCCAGGCATGCCGAGCGCATATGCACCCGGTAGGGTTTAGCCGAACCGTCGCTCACCACGTAGTAGCCCATCTCTCCTCGGGGCGATTCCACCGCCTGGTACACCTCGCCTTCGGGAACCGCGAAGCCCTCAGTGATGATCTTGAAGTGGTAGATGAGGGCCTCCATCTCAGTTTTCATCTTTTCCCGGTCCGGCAGCACCACTTTCGGGGCGTCGGCCTTAATGGGACCTTGCGGCAGGCCGTCGAGCGCCTGCCTGACGATGGCGATAGACTCCCGCATCTCTTGCACCCGACACAGGTAGCGAGAAAACACATCGCCTTCCTGGTGCACCGGCACCTTGAATTTGAAATTTTGGTATCCCGAGTACGGCAGGTCCCGCCGCAGATCGAGGTCTACACCGCTGCCGCGAAGGGTTGGGCCGCTCGCTCCCAGCGCAATGGCGTCAGCGGCGGAAATCTTGGCCACTCCCCGGGTGCGCATCATCCAGATGGGATTCGCCGTGAGCAGCCCCTCGTATTCGTCAACCCGCGAGGGGAAGCGGTTGGCGAACTCCCGCACGCGCTCAAAAAAGCCGAGAGGCGGTTCCAGGGCCACACCCCCGACGCGGAAATACGAGGTCATCATGCGCTGTCCGCTCGCCGCTTCGAAAAGGCGCAGAATGTCTTCGCGCTCGCGGAAGCAGTAGAGAAACACCGTCATGGCCCCAATATCCAGGGCGTGCGTCCCCAGCCACACCAGATGCGAGTTGATGCGCGTTAGCTCGTTCATCATTACCCGCAGCCATTCCGCCCGCGGCGGAATCTCAAGGCCCAGTAGCTTCTCCACGGCCAGCACATAACAGAGATTGTTGGTCATGGGGCAGAGATAATCGATGCGGTCGGTGAGTGGAACAACCTGCTGATAGAACTTCGCTTCGCAGGTCTTCTCGATCCCGGTGTGCAGGTAGCCGATATCAGGCATCAGCCGCACCACCGTCTCGCCGTCGATTTCAAGCAGGACCCGCAGTACGCCGTGAGTCGATGGATGTTGCGGCCCCATGTTCAGGATCATGGTGTTGTCCTGAGTGGGTTCAAGCGCCGGAGTGTGGGTAAGATGTGACATTGCTCAGCGATAGCCCTCGACCGGGTAATCCTTGCGCAAAGGGTGACCTTCCCAATTTTCCGGCATCAGCAGGCGGCGCAAATAAGGATGGCCGTTAAAGCGGATCCCGAACAGATCGAAAACTTCGCGTTCGAAGTAGTTGGCTGCCGGCCAGACCGAGGTCACTGAATCGAGCGCCGGCATTTCGCCGCTCAGCCGTACCTTCAGGCGCACTCGCTCCTTCTGAGAAATGGAGAAGAGGTGATAGACGACCTCAAAGCGCGGCTCGGACGGGAACCAGTCGACGGCGGTAACATCGGAAAGGAAAGTGAAGGAGCAGTTCGGGTCATCCCGGAGCAGCACGCAGCATTCGCGGATCATGGGTCGTCGAACGTAGATCGTCATCTCCTCACGATCGAACTTGACCCCTTCAATGGCGTCCAGATTCGCGGTGAGCAGGCGCGCAACCGCGGGGTGACCCTTAAGCTGCTCAAGCTGGGTGACGGCCGGAGAAAGGGCCATCAATAGTCACCCTTTCTGGGAACCGAGAGTCCCCAGTCGAGCACACCTTTTTTCCATATGTAGAAGAAGCCGACGAGCACGATGCCGATATATACCAGCATCTCCCAGAAGCCGAACATCTTCAGGCGCCTGAGGATGATAGCCCAGGGATAAAGGAAAACCGCCTCCACGTCGAAGAGGATGAAAAGCATGGCCACCAGGTAAAACTTGACCGAGAAGCGCTCGCGGGCGTCACCGACCGGTGTCATGCCGCATTCATAGGGGGACAATTTTGCCCGGCTCGGCTTGCGGTAACCGATCAACCGGGAGAGCAGGACCATCGCCGTGGCCAGAGTGCCCGCAAGCAGAAAATGGATCAATAATGGCAGGTAGCGGGCGAAGTAATTGTCGGGCATAGGAGAGCTGGATAAAATACGCCAAACAAGTAAACGTTCTAGATTAGAGTTCAGCCGAAGTAGTGTCAAGCGAGCGGGATATGTTCGATCGGTTTGAGTTGCGGTGTTCGCGGTCGAAGCGATGGCGGATCTGTCTCGCGTTCGTATGCTGCCCCGCCTGCCGCCATTCGGTGCGTGAACTCGCGCCAGGCACAATCCCATGATCTTTGGTTTCAATACTGATGTTAAGCAGGACGAGACCGTGTACCACGTGCAGAGCGAGGCGCGGGAGAGCGAAAAAGTATTTGAGACCCAGGTCTTCGTTCGGGGACGCTGCATCGGCAAGCGCTCCAGCTCCTATGGTGAAATGGTCGCGAAGCCGGGCTTCACCGATCAAGAAAAAGAGCAAATGCTGCGCGAGCAGCACCGCATGCTGCTCGATGCCATCCGTGACCGCCGTCTCGATCAGGTGTTCGACAAACGCGAGTCCCCCGAAGCTCTGGCGGCAATCAGGCAGCTCGACATCCAGTGGCTGAATGCCGACTCCATCCACGACGAAGACAAGCTCTCGATGAAGCTGCGGGCCACCGAAGGAGGCCGGCCGCTTGCCGGCGCGCGCCTTACCGTACGCCTGACATCTGGCAACGCGGCTCCATCCTACTCGCAGGTGGACACCGACGAGGGTGGCGTAGCGGAGCTCGCATTTATCGTGGACGAAGCCTCGCTTTCCGCGTCGTCGATCCTGGTGCAGGTAAACTCCCAGGGCCGCACCGCAACTCGAAAATTCCAGCCGCAGAGAGCCGAGTCTTAAACCCGCCCCGAGGAGGAACGTCGCCCAGTGAAGATCATCATCAATGGCGAGGAGCGGGAGTTCAACTCTCTAACCACGCTGGCAGAGCTCGTCGAGCAGCTCGGCACGAAGCCCGATCGCATTGCCATCGAGGTGAACCGCGAGCTCATTCCCCGCGAGCGCTGGGCGGGAACCGCGCTTACAGAAGGTGACAGGCTGGAGATTGTCCATTTTGTTGGCGGCGGGCTTGAGCGTCAGTTTTCGCACCAACGTGCCGCTGGCGGAACTCACTGTTACCAGAGAAGTTAACCTCTTCCCGCGTTTCCTTTTGTCCGTCCTCACAATTCAGACCTAGAATGTTTCAAACATTTGCTGCTTCGCACGTCGGGGCAAATTTTGTGGCCATTGAGGCTTCCTTCACATCCTCAGACGTCAGTCGCTTGACGGGCATCACAGCCCGGCAACTGCAGTGGTGGGATGAGCGCGGCATCATCGTTCCTTCTCGCCGGGGACATCGCCGGATTTACTCCTTTGAAGATCTGACCGAGGTCGCGGTCATCTGCGAGCTCCGCCGCAAGGGCTTTTCCCTGCAGCGCGTGCGCAAGGTGGTTCGCTTCCTGGAAAAAGAATTTGGCCGGCGCCTGGCGCAAACCGTGACCAGCTCTTCCGACTACCACCTGTTGACCGACGGCCGGACGCTTTATCTTGAAACATCCCCGCAGCAAATCCTCGACATCCTCGAGAATTCCCGCCAACCCATGTTTGCTCTCTGCCTGAGCGATACGGTTCGCCGGGTAAAGGCAGTCATCAGCGGACGCAGGCGCCCCGGGCGCTGTACTCCAGAGAAGGTCCCTGCTCAGCGCAAGCTGCGACAGGGCGCTTAGCAGCGCACTTGCCCTTAAGGAGGGTGAAATGGTTGCTGAACTCGAAGTCCTGAGCGAGTGGATACCGGAGCAGATGCAACCCGGAACGATGTTCGTTCTTGAAAACGCCGGCTGCGTCGGGGAGAAGGACGACCCCTATTGGGCGGTACTCTCCTGCCCGGGTTGCGGCACCCTCGGATTGATCACGCGCAAGCAGATCGCCGGTCTGCTGGCGGTAATCTGCGGCTCGGCAGGGTGCGCCGCGCAATTTTTTATACGCGATAGCGTGATCGTCATCCGCAAGCCGTTCTAGGGCAGCTGATCATCAGGGGCGAATTTTTCTTCCCGCCAGTTCGACGGGCACGTGCTCGACGATTTCAATATCGAACCCTTCGAGCGCCGCCAGGCGGCGGGGGTGGTTTGTGAGCAGGCGAATTCGGCGCAAGTTCAAGTCGGAAAGAATCTGGGCTCCCAGCCCAATTTCGCGCTGGGTCTTGCGCTGACGCTCGGGCAGTTGAGGGAGGACGTGCTCGTTGTGAAATGATATGGCGGTCCTCTCCCCCACTCTCTCGACTGAGAAACCCCTGGCCGACTGGTGCAGGTAGATCAGCGCCCCGCGCTTCTCCGCCGCAATCCGCTGGAGCGCGCCTTCGAGCGTTCGCCGGCAGTCGCAGGTGGCAGAACCGAAGACGTCGCCGATCAGGCAATGGGAGTGCATTCTCACCAGCACCGGCTGTTCACTGCCGTCCACGTCTCCACGAAGCAAGGCGAGGTGGGAATCTCCCCCATCCACCTCACTTTCATAGACAATCACCCGGAATTCCCCGTACTGGGTATCCACCAAAGCTTCGCCGAGGCGGTGCACGTATCGCTCGTGCTGCATGCGATAGCGGATCAGCTCGGCCACGGTCAGGATTTTCATGCCATGACCCTTGGCAAACTCAACCAGGTCCGGCACCCGAGCCATAGTGCCGTCGTCGCGCATGATTTCGCAGATGATGCCCGCCGGGACCAGCCCCGCCAGGCGGGCCAGATCGACCGAAGCCTCCGTCTGCCCGGCACGCACCAGCACCCCGCCTTTGCGGGCGCGCAGGGGAAAAACGTGTCCGGGGCGGGCCAAATCGGAGGGACGGGAGCGCGGATCGATGGCAACGAGGATGGTGCGCGCGCGGTCGTAAGCAGAGATCCCGGTACTGACCCCCTCGCGCGCATCGATCGCCTCACAAAAGGCGGTGCCATAGGTCGAGGTGTTTTCCGCACTCATGGGACCGATTCTGAGATGGTCCAGCCGGTCTTCGGTTAAGGTTAGGCAGATCAGCCCGCGCCCGAACTTGGCCATGAAATTGATGGCCTCGGGCGTAACCTTTTCCGCCGCCAACATGAGATCGCCTTCGTTTTCGCGGTCTTCGTCGTCCACAATGACGATCATGCGGCCGCTGCGGATCTCCTCAAGCGCGGCTGGAACCTGGGTAAAAGGAGGTTCGGGAGGCATGCTTCTCTGATTCTAGCAAGCTGCGCCGGTTTTCATACCTCGGAATGCAGCAACTGAATGATCCAGAACACGAGCGCTGCCACCGCAGCCGAGGCTGGAATTGTAAGTATCCAGGCCCAAACAATTCGCCGGGCCACTCCCCAGCGTACGGCTGAAAGTCGGTGTACGGCGCCCACGCCCACGATGGCGCCCGTGATCGTGTGCGTGGTGCTTACGGGAATTCCCGCGAGCGCCGTCCCAAACAGGGTCAACGCGCCGGCGCTTTCGGCGCAAAACCCCCCGAAGGGCTTCAGCTTGGTGATCTTTGATCCCATGGTGTGTACAATCCGCCACCCCCCGAAATACGTGCCGATCGCAATGGCGGCATTGGCGCCCAGAATAATGAACCATTTGTAGCGCCCCCAATCGTGGTGCATGTCGTCACTCGTCATGTATCCCGCGGTATATAGCGCGCCGGCCACGATCCCCATGGTTTTTTGCGCATCGTTTCCCCCATGGCCGAGACTGTAGGCTGCAGCAGACAGGAGCTGCAGTTTGCGAAACCAGACGTCCACGCCGCGAGGGGTCTGGTTGCGCAATAACCAATATCCGAGGACGCTCAACGCAAGGGCGATCACCAAGCCCATAACCGGAGCAACCACAATGAACACCAGCGTCTTGGTCCACCCCTGGGGGATAATGACGTCGAAGGCCGTGGGCAAACCCCCTTTCAGTGCGGCCCTGGTCATGGCTGCACCGGCGTAACCCCCGATAAGAGCATGCGAGGAAGAGGTCGGCAGACCTAACCACCAGGTGAGCAGGTCCCAGGCGATGGCTCCCGCAAGACCGGCAATCACCACGTACTGGGTTACATCCTCCAGACGGATCATGCCCTTGCCGATGGTTTTGGCCACCGCCGTTCCTAGCAGGAAAGCGGCGGCGAAGTTAAAAAATGCCGCCCATGCCACCGCCAGCCGGGGCGAGAGCACGCGAGTTGAAACCACCGTGGCTATGCTGTTGGCCGCGTCATGAAAGCCATTCAGGAAGTCAAAGACGAGGGCGGTGGCGATGGTGATTATGAGCAGCGGTCCTCGTCTCACGGATCCTATCCCCTGTGCGAGACAGAAACAGCAGGTCAGGCACTCTTCAGAGCCACTGCCTCGAGCACGTTGGCCGCGTCTTCAGCCTTGTCGGTCGCAGTCTCGAGCACTTCGTACAGTTCTTTGATCTTAATCAGCTGGATGGGGTCACGCTCGCGTTCAAAGAGCTCGGCGATGGCCCGGCGGCTCACGCGATCGGCTTCGTTTTCCAGGCGGTTGACTTCGACGCAATGTTCGAGCACTTTCCGGTTGTCTTCAAGCAGGGAAACGCCCTTCGACAGCTCCTCGGTCTGGGTCACGATCAGGGCAGCCAGATCTGCCGCCGGAGGCGGCGGGCTGGCGATATGGTAGAGCAAAATGCGCGTGGCTGCGGCATTCACGTAATCAAGCACGTCATCGAGCGAGGAGCTGAGGAGGTGAATGTCTTCGCGATCAAAAGGCGTGATAAAGGTTTGGTTGAGCATGCGGATGATGGCATGGGTCATATCGTCGCCGCGGTGCTCGATATCCTGCAACTTCGCGATCCGCTCGGCGGAATGGTCAGGATGCTTCAAAATATCGTGCAGCAGGAGAGCGCCCTCCTTAAGATTCTTCGACACCTCTCCGAACATGTCGAAAAACTTTGTCTCCCGCGGAATCAGCCGCATGCCTCTCGTATGTCTCCCCTCCCAAGGGAAAAACGCCCTAAACTATCTCACGGCCTCCGAGGAGCGTCAAACAACCGCGCCTCGATTTGCCCGGCTTGCACTCTCTCGGTCCGTTAGACGCACAAAAGCCACCCATAGACCATGACCATGATCATGGTCAAAACTCAGGATGCGCCGCTGTTAACTCGGTCCGTGCCGTGCCTGGCCAGCTCCATTTCCAGGTGTCTCTTTACCTCCGGCCATTCCGAATCCAGGATGCTGAAGTAAATTGAGTCGCGCGAGCGGCCGTTCCAGGTAAGCAGGTGCTTGCGCAGGGTACCTTCCTCCTTGGCTCCAAGCCGGAGGATGGCCCGCCGGGAACGCTCGTTGAGCGCATCGGTCTTGAATTCGACCCTCAAGCAGTTCCAGCATTCAAAGGCGTGGCGAAGCATCAGGTACTTCGCCTCCGTGTTTACAAATGTTCGTTGCCACGGGGGCGCGACCCACGTTGATCCGATTTCGACCTTCCGGTTGCGGAGATCCATGTTCATAAAGCGCGTGCTGCCAGCAATTTGCCCCCCGTTTCGTATAAAGGTAGCAAAGGGAATCGACACCCCCTGTGCCTGCTCTCTGAGCACGTACGCATTGAATTCCTGAAAATCTTCAAGAGACTCCAAACGGTAGGGAACCCATTCAAACAGCTCCCGGCAATCATTTCGGGCAATCTCCCACAAGATGGGGGCGTGCTCGGTGCACAGGGGCTCGAGGCGCACATACGCGCCCTCGAGGGTGAAGGGCGATGTGGCCGCATTCGTAGCCAAGGCAGACACTCCCAATCAGCCGTCAGGCTGGATTTTGCTCCTATATTAATGTTGCATCCTGGCGCAGGTTTCGTCATCTCATCGAGGGAAGTACACTCGAGAGAAGGGTCCAGTCGGGCAGGCCGTTCGCGGCGCTAATTTGACGTTATTTTTCGTCATGCATTGTCCCATCGAGCTCGTCTGGCGAGGCGCGCCGTGAACGCGCACTGTTTCCCATTCCGGCAAATTCCTCACAGCACACCGCTCTTTCTCGATTACCTTGACCACGTTCCTTCTGTCCATCCGTTTTATGCCCGTTCGCCGCGTCTCTCGGAGTGGGCAGCAGGGGAAGCTTCGACGCTCCACTATCCGGCAATGCGGCGAAAGCAGGTTGCGGAAATTCTCGCCCGCCAGAACCGCGCCTTTGGGGCATCTCGCAAGACCGAAGAGAGTATCTCCGCATTCCGTGCCGGGGCGTGGGCCCTGGTTACCGGGCAGCAGGTCGGCTTGCTGGGCGGGCCGACTTTTGCCGTCTACAAGGCCCTGAGTGCGGTCAAGCTCGCCGAGGAGGCGCGCCGCCAGGGATTGAATTGCGTACCTGTTTTCTGGCTGGCCACCGAGGACCACGATCTTGAGGAGGTCAATCAGGCGAACATTCCTCACGCTGAGGGGCAGATTGAGCGCCTGGCTAGCGCCGTCCGGGGGAGGGAAGATGCGCCGGTGGGCACGATCGTCTTTGGAGACGAGATTTCAGCCACCCTGGCGCGAGTTCGAGACCTGCTGGGCGATTCTGAAGCCGCCCAGCTTGTGGCCGACTGCTACCGGCCGGGAGAAACTTTCGCTACGGCCTTTGCCAAAATGTTCGCTCGCCTGTTCGCTCCCTTCGGTGTCATTCTGCTTGACGGCTCCGACCCTGAGCTCGACCAGATTGCTGCCGGGCTCTATTCCCAGGTACTTGAGCGCGCCGACGAACTCAACCATTCTCTCCGGCAACGCGATGAACGTCTCGAAGCCGCCGGTTATCACCAGCAGGTTCGAATTACCCGTTCGTCAACCCCGCTTTTCATGCTGCAGAATGGTGCCCGTATTCCCCTCCACCGAGCCGATGCGCCGGGAAAATTCCTGCTCGGCTCGGGCGAGGTCCTCGACAAGCAATACCTGGTCGAGCTTGCAGCTTCCTCGCCACAATCTTTCAGCCCCAATGTCCTGCTGAGACCTGTGGTACAGGATTGTCTACTGCCAACGCTCGCATATGTCGGGGGCGCGGCCGAAATTGCTTACTTTGCCCAGGCCGGGGTTCTTTATCAGGCACTGATGGGCCGCGTTACCCCCATCGTGCCCCGCTTTTCAGCCACACTCATCGAAGCAAAACCTAAAGCATTACTTGATAAGTACAAGCTGGCATTCGCGGACGTTCTAGCCGGACCGGAGCGCCTTCGGGAAAAAATCGGCTCCGATTTATTAGGCGGCAATCTCGAGGATTCCTTCGCTCAGGCTCAGGGCGCAATCGAGCGCTCCATGGAACAGCTGCGTGGGCGCTTAGGAGAGCTGGACAAGACTTTGATGGAATCGGCGAGCCATGCGGAATCGAAGATGCTTCATCAGCTCAGCAGCCTGCGGGCGCGAGCCGTGCGCGCGGAGTTACGCCAAAGCGAGGTCGCCGAACGCCATGCACGATTGCTGAGCGCCGCGATCTTTCCCAATCGCATTCTGCAGGAGCGCGAATTTGCCGCCATATATTTTCTCGCCAGGCACGGCACGGCGCTCGTCGGCGAGCTTCTGCCATTTGTTCATGCCGACTGCCTTGACCACCAGTTGATCACCCTCTAAGGGGAAGCGATCAGGCCGCCTGTTCTCAGAGTTCAAGCGCCGGCTGCTGCTGGGTCATGCAATGGATGGCACCCAGGCCCCAGATCAAATCTCGGCTGTAAATTCCTACGACTTCCCGCTCGGGAAAAATGTCAGCAAAAATGTCGAGGGCGACGCGATCGTTAGGATCGTTGAATACAGGTACGAGCACGACACCATTGGCGATATAGAAATTCGCGTAACTTGCCGGCAGCCGCCGGTCCTCGAAATAGACCGGATTCGGCATGGGAAGATCGATCGTAGCCAGCGCGCTGCCGTCTTCGGTGCGCGCATCGCGCAGGCGACGGATGTTCTCGCGCAATTTCTCATAGTTTTCGCCGTGAGGATCGGCTTCAACCGCGGTCACCACCGTGTCCGGCGAGACGAACCGTGCGATGTCGTCAACATGGCCGTGGGTATCATCACCGGCGATTCCTGCATCAAGCCAGATGACGTTGCTGGCCCCCAGGTACTCCGAGAAAATCTGCTCGTAATCACTCTTTGTCATCCCAGCGTTTCGTTCCTGGACATGGCTGAGTAGGCACTCCTCGGTGGTGATCAGTGTGCCTTTTCCATTGACCTCGATGGCGCCGCCTTCGAGCACGACCCGTTTGGCTCCAAAAAGCGGCTGGATTTCCCCCGCGCCGGCAGCTTCGGCCATGCGGCTGCCGCTAGCTTCATCATCTTGCCAGTTAGGGTATTTCGCCCAGGCATTAAAGCGCCACTTGACGGCTTGCAGCATGCTCGGTCGCGGCTTCTCTCGACGCAAGGCCGTCGGAAAAGTTTGGCTCATTTGCGGCGTCGCGGTAGCGGAAGGAACAACAAAGGTGCAACCCGAATCGCGAATCCAAATGCGATTCGTCGGCCAGCGGTGAAACCTGACCTCGCCGCCGGTGGCGTGCGCACGCTCAAGTGTCCTACGGGCGAGCTTCTCGCCAGCGTCGTCGTTAACAATGATCTCCACGCGTTCCTGCCGGCTCAAATAACGAACGATTTCGCCGAATACCCAGGGGATCGGTTCAAATTTCCCTGGCCAGTCGCTCTTATAGTGAGGCCATGCCAGCCATGTGGCGATATGCGGCTCCCATTCGCCGGGCATGCGGAACCGCCGAGACGGCGATTGGAGGGATGAGGAAGAAGGCCTCTGGGTCGGCATGCGCTCAGTCAAGCAGCCGGCTGCTGATCGCAGCATAGCTCTCGATCCGCCGGTCGCGCAAGAATGGCCAGTTGCGGCGCGTGTCTTCTATTCGCGCAAGATCAACTTCGCCCACCAGGATCTCTTCGCGGTCGCGAGAGGCTTGGGCGATGACGCGGCCGAAGGGATCGCAAAGAAACGATCCTCCCCAGAACTCCAGTCCTTTGCCAGCCGCTTTGTTGCCGCGAATGTCACCCTCTTCAAAGCCGACGCGATTGGCGACCGCGACATACACCCCGTTGGCTATGGCGTGGGCGCGCTGGATAGTCTGCCACGCATCATACTGCGCGGCGCCGAACTCGAGTTTTTCCTCCGGATGCCAGCCGATCGAGGTGGGAAAAAACAGCACCTCGGCTCCCTGCAAAGCTGTGAGCCGTGCCCCCTCGGGATACCACTGGTCCCAGCAAACGAGCGTTCCCACGCGCCCCACCTGGGTCGAAAATGCCTTAAAGCCCAAATCGCCAGGAGTGAAATAAAACTTCTCATAATAGAGAGGGTCGTCGGGGATGTGCATCTTGCGGTAAATGCCCCGCAAGGTACCGTCGGCGTCGATCGTGACCGCCGTATTGTGGTAGAGACCCGGGGCACGTTTTTCAAAGAGTGAGGCGATCAAGACCACCCCGAGCCGCCTGGCAATTTGCGCCAGTTTGTCGCTGGTGGGCCCTGGGATCGGCTCCGCCAGGTCGAAGAGGGCGGCATCCTCGCGCTGGCAAAAATATTGGGTTTGAAATAACTCCGGCAAGCATACGACCTTCGCGCCCGAGGCGGTCGCCTGCTCCAGGTGCTCCTCTGCCCGCGCGAGGTTTTCAGCCGGCTCGGCCGAGGCCCGCATCTGAACAATACCCACGCGATAATTCTCAGCCACAAGCTCCTCCCTCGCGAACCAGCATAACAACCGCTGAAGACAGTCGCTACTCTGCTCGCCAAGCCCGGAGAGTTCAAGGTGTACGCACCCATGCCACGCTTGAGGGTGCGCAATGGCCCCCCGAGTAGCACCTCGGCCATTGCTCTAGTAAAGTAAACCCTTCGAATCACGCAGGGGGAGACCGATGAAGCAGGACAATTCCGGAGGGACGGGAATCGACCGAAAGTTGCACGATCCGATTGAAGACCGCCTGGTTCCGCTCGAGCCCATCGATCTTTCCGAAGTCCAGACCATCAACGATCTCGTCGAGGCCATGTCGAAGACGGCTTTCACCGGGCGACAACTGGGCGAAGCTGCCGACGTTCTCGAGGCCATGGCCCGTGACAAGGATTGTTTCGTAGTTATGACCCTCGCAGGCGCCATGACTGTGGCCAAACAGGGCTTGATCATCGCCGAGCTGATCGATCGTGGAATCGTGAATGCCATCGTTTCAACTGGGGCCCTGATGGCTCACGGCCTGGTGGAGGCAACCGGACGGGCGCATTTCCGCTACAACCCCGAAGTCTCGGACGCTGAACTGTACGAACAGGGCTATAACCGTATTTACGACACGCTTGAGCCCGAACAGAACCTGGACGACGTCGAACGCGTCATGGCAGCGGTTCTCGGAGAGTGGGAGCACGGAGATGTAATGTGCTCCTATAAACTGAACCACGCCATTGGCGAACACCTGGCGCGACATGCGAAAGGACGGCGGGGAATTCTGAAATCGGCCTACGAAAAAGGCGTGCCGGTGTTTGTGCCCGCATTCAGCGACTCCGAGCTCGGTCTGGACGTGGCCCTGCACAACCGGCTGCGGGAAAGCGCCGGGCGACACAGGATCCGCTTTGATCCCTTCGAAGATCTGGAACATTTCGCTTCGACCCTCCTGCGCCAGACGCGTCTCGGGATCTTCACCATAGGTGGGGGCGTGCCGCGCAACTGGTCGCAGCAGTTCGGGCCGTTCATTGAATTGCGGCGCCGCCGCATGGGGGAACACGTGCCTCTCAAGCGCTACCATTACGGCGTGAGAATTTGCCCCGAACCTGCGTACTGGGGAGGACTGTCGGGCAGTCCTTACAGTGAGGCCATCTCCTGGGGAAAGTTCGTGCCTCCATCCGAGGGCGGCCGCTTCGGCGAGGTTTTCATTGATGCCACCGTAGGTCTTCCGCTGGTCGTGGCCGCCGTGCTCGAAAGACTCGCTAAGGATAAAGAGAAGAGCTCGCTTAGGAACAAGAAAGAGAAAGCCCTGGCGAGGAGGTAGTCTCGTTGGGTCTAAGACCTCGAGAGAGAGCATTCAGTGGCAGGCGAGTCACCTGAAATTTGGCTCGCCTCATGGTTTGCGTTGAAATCGCCACTGGTCGATATAATTCCAGGTACCGTCCCGGGTCGCTTCTTCATTAACAAAACTGAATTGATCGCTCCCCTTTTTGGTCCATGTCATCCGCCACTCGCAGTTAATTCCCACCATGGTCATGAGCCCGGAGAAAACGACGGTATCCGCGATCCAGCCATCGGCCGAACGCAGGATGCCGTAGGACCCCTCGATCAAAAGGTATATCCACTGGCGGCTGAAGGGATCAAAGGTGATCTGGGGCGATTGGCGGCCATCGGGTGCGACCGAGCAGATCCAGTTGTTCTTGTCGCAGAGGCTGAATTTCGAGCAGCCAACGTCGGTGTAAGCCGGACTCCTCCTGCCGGCGGGAACCTCATTTTCATAGTTCCATTCACCGGCTAGCCAGCGGAACTTTTCCATCTCGGCTGCACGCAAGGCAGGAAGAGCAGAGACATAATCGGGATGAAACACGCCTACTTGCCTCGCGGGGTCGCTTCGCGAGGCCCCCATGGTCATCACGCCCCGCGCAAACAGTTCATCAATCAGCACGGCCGCATCCTATGCGTTTTATCGCAGATTATAATACACAACTATGGTTGTGAAATCAACGAACGAACTTCCCGATTTGGGCTACCTTGCGCTTTTTCTCGGTCTCCGCCTGAATGAACTAGTCATGGACGAGATGAAACGGGCAGGCTTTCCCAGAGTTCGCGAAAGCCATGGGTATGTGATTCAACACGTTATTGAGTCCGAGCGCTCAATTACTGCCCTGGCCCGCCGAATGGAGGTCACCCAGCAGGCTGCTTCGAAGGTGGTGCGGGAATTGATCGGTCTGGGAATCCTCGAATCCATGCCGGCCAGGGACCGCCGCGCCACGCGCATCCGCTTGTCAGAGCGGGGCTGGCGGTCGGTGCGCATCGCCCGTCGGGCCCGCTCGCGTCTTAAGAAGCGCCTCATGAATGCCATTGGCGAGGGAGATTACGAGCACGCAAGATCTACCTTGCTTGTCTGTCTCCAGACGCTCGGCGGCATCAGCAGAGTTCGCTCTCGACGGGTCCGCCCGCCCGCCTGAAGCACTCATCCGGATGGGAAAAGCCACTATCTCTCGATCGGGTTGGTTCAGTGGAAGATAAAGATGGCGGCGGCGATCACGGTTGTCCATAATCCCCGCTTGTCGCCGACGGCCGACTGGGTCACGTTCGCGGTGCGCACGATTTTATTTGAGATGCGGTAAATCTCCTTCTTTTCGTCCCAGGAACGGTCGGAATCGAATTCCACATTCAAGGTCGTCGCCAGCATCTCCGCGGCAAGCTCCTCGGCGTAATCGCCCGCCGCGTCTTCGGTCTCGCCGAAGGAGTGGTGCTCGCTCAAATAACCGTAGGTATTGCGATCCGCGGGAATGGCCACACCGATGCTCGCGGCAAGCAGGCGGTGAGGTTCGTGGGTCGAGTTCTCCGCCACTACTGCAAATACAACCTCACCCGGATCCAAATACGTGAGCCCTTGAGAACGTGCGATTAATTTGCAATTTGGGGGGAAGATAGAAGAAACTCGGACCAGATTCTGAGCTGCGATTCCAGCATCGCGAAGCGCCAACTCGAATGATGTGAGGCGCTCTTTGTGTTTTCCGACCCCCTTGGTGAAGAAGACCCGCTTGGGGACCATGTCTTTGGCCAATTCAGAAGTCCTCCCCGTGCTGCAGTCGATGAATCGTCAAATCTAACACACGCGCTGCGCCATAAATTATAAAAACTCAAAAAATCGGCCCCATTTCCGGAACCGTGTGTAGCTGGCGAGCTCGCACCGGAGGTGCTGTTTGCAAGTGCCCGGTCCCGCTGTTCGTGCGGCGAGATCATTTCCTGGGTTTGAACTGCAAAGTGACCGAAACCGTCTTATTCTGCTGGTTCACAGACTGTCGGGGGACGACGTCGTAAGACAGGGTGACCCCCTCATTTCTGTAGAGCAGCTTAAAAAACCTCGCCACATAGCTGTTGTCGAAAGGAGCTCCCTTTTTCATCTGCCATTGGGCGACCAGTTTTTTTGCCGCTTCCGAGTCCAGGCCCTCTACTGTGAGATCGCCCATGCTGTACAGATCGCCCTCGCTTACGCTGAGCTGATAGCTGGCGATTTGACGCGCATCATCCAGGTTCGGTGTCATCTCTATACGCGCAAAAAGGTACACCCTGGTTCTGTATAGCTTTTGGATGGCCTCGATATCGGCTTCGAGCTGAAGCGCGTCCACGGGCGCCCCCAGTTTCAAGTGGACGAG
This sequence comes from Acidobacteriota bacterium, assembly GCA_019241535.1. Taxonomy (GTDB): domain Bacteria; phylum Acidobacteriota; class Terriglobia; order Terriglobales; family Acidobacteriaceae; genus Gp1-AA145. Next base: position 15,737 of record JAFAWX010000160.1, read on the forward strand.
TTCCTGCAGGTTCCCGCTGGGCAGCGCCGCGTTGCCCGTCCATTGGATGCTGCCCAACCTGTATTGACGGCCGGAAATGACGGCCACGCTGACGTCCACCAGGGTTCGAGCACCATCCTCGATCACCGACGCCTGAGGTGCGCCAAAGCTGGCTTTCAAATACCCCCGAGCGAGATAAATGGGGAGAAAATTGGATCGCGCCTGATCGCGCATTTTCGTGCGCAGGTATGGTTGGCCGTCAAGGGGCTCGGCGGCAGACTCTAAGGGCCGAAGCTCGGCGGCTGCCGCCCCGGGGAAGTCCAAGCGGTGGATCAGGATCTCATGGTGGGTGATCTTGAACAGATATGAACCCGAACTGTCACCCGCCGCCTGCGAGCCTTCCGGGCGAAGGCAGGTTGCTTCGCCCGGTATTTTTCGCTCTGCGAGAACTCGATCGAGGGCCACGACCACCTGGTCAGCCAGCCTGCCAGCGAGGGGTAGCCGGCCGTTGAAGAGCGGAACTCTGGATGCAACAAGTCCGAGCAGCTCATTCTGTCCGAACCAGACGAAGTTCTCGAACTCGGCGGGAACAAGCTGGTCATTTTCCGTAAGCTCGAAGACAAGGGTGCAACCCCCACTCGCGCAGTGATAGCGGTAGGAAAGGCGGCTGAAAAGGCCCGTCTGACCGAGCCGTTCAATGGCCTGTTCGAGATCCCCCTTTGTCGCAACCTGTCCCACCACCAGGCCCGAAGCCAGACGAACGTCATCGGCCTTCAGGTGACTGGTACCAATCACCTCGATGTCCAGCAGCTTAAGGCTGCCTTCACTTCCCGCCTGCTCGGAAATTCCCGTTGCATGGAACAGAAAGAAGGCGAGAAGCAGAAGCAGTCTCCCCGATGCGAGAGCCGCCGACTTTCGCCTGCCGCCCAAGACTCCCCAGCCGGCAGTCACAAACATTTGAGGAAGCATTTGGCGGCCTCAAGTTGAGGAAACAGCTTCTCCTCGGCTTGAAAATCGGCCGAGTGGACCGAGCGACGACCCCGGCAACTTTTGGCAGGATGCTTCAGGTGAAGCATCTCATGGTAGACGATGTACTCGATCACATAGGGCGGCACTCGAGGGTGGTCAAACAACCGGCTCACGACGATGGCATTGTGGGCCGGATCGTAGTGTCCCAGCCGCCAGCGGGCTTGATCCGTACTCCAGCTCATCTGGGGACGGGCCAGCTGTTGGCCAAAAAACCTCGTGTTCAGGTCATCAAATAGGGCATGCAGGTTGTAAACATGGCCGTTCGGGGAGAACATCCGCTTGCGTCCGCGTAGCTGCCGGACTAGGAGTACCAGCCGACATATGCGCTGGCTCGCGATGTAACGGCGGTAGCGCCTTGCGTGCTTTTGTTCGATGGGCTGGCGATAGATTTTTGCCAGAAGAATATGGGCGATGGCGCGCAGCACGGATTCCGGAGCGCCTTTAAGCAGGTCCGATATTCGCACCAACAACCGGCCGTCACGCAGGCGGATAGTGTGATTGAGGTTTGCGAAGGCAAAAAATTCCACTCGCACTTCCGGAATCGCCGAACATGGCCGCAGAACCCTGAAACTCTCCTCGAAAATCTTGCCCAGTTCACGCGGCATCGATCACCCGGGTTTGAGAGTAGCACGATAGGCAAAGCCACTCATACTGGCTATTGCCTCCCGGGAAACACCCGCGTCTTTACTCCGCCCGCGAGGAATCCTCCCGGCGTTCTTTAGCTTTTTTGTGCTTGAAAGTCTCCTGCTGCTCGGTAAACAGCTCGCGGTGCTCTTTCGCTCCCTCATCCACGGCTGCAAGCGCGCTCGTCGTCAGGAATTCATAATTGTCGGCCTCCTCGCGAGAGTTGGCCAGGGAAGCTTTGAAGGCGCGCAGCTTTGCCCCGAATTCTGTATCCCCTTCGATCACCGGCTTCAAGGCTTTGCGCAGATCGGCGCCGCGGTCGGCATAGGTATCTACATTGACGCTGAGCTCGTCGTATACATCGAGAAAATCCTGCAAAGCGGCCCGGGTCTGCTCTGTTCGGTCTGGCAGCTTTTCATTGGAGCGAATCTGCTCGAGTTTCTGTAGGCGGCTGCGGGCAAATTCCACGTAGAGTTTGAGACGGGTTTCCGGATCCTGTGCAGCATCGCGCAGCTGGTCGACCTCGAGGGCGGTGAGGGGATCGCGATGACGTTGCTCGGCCGCTGCCGCAACGGTGATTACGAGCAGCCCCAGGGCGACAATGAGTCTGTCAATCATTGCTTCTGGACCCAAACATGCTGTGCAGCAACTCGGTGCGAAACCCTTCCAGGCGATCGATAGCGGCCTGGACCCGTTCCTGGTCATCGGCACCCACGTTCAGTTTGATATCCCGCAGGCGCATGGAAATCTGCCGGATCTTGATCTCGGTGCGTTTAACATGTTTATTGGAGTGCATGGCTGCGGCGTGGGCGCTGTCGGAATACTTGACAATATCGTCGAGAGCGGAACGAAACTTCGGCCACTGGTTTGACTTATAAGCCTCGCCCGCGGACTTGAGCAGGCGATCCGCAATCTGCATGTAGAGATCCGGCTGCTGCTCGGCGTGCGCGGCATCAGCCCGCGCAATTAGCTCTTCCAGGCTCTCTTCCTTGCCGGCGAAAGAAACTAGGCAAGCCACCACCACACAGAACAGAACGAGCGGCCCGTGCTTTCTCATGTCTCGCCTTATTTCCGGGGCTCGATGGCAAGCAACCGGTGCTGGGCCTGCCATTCCTGCTCCGGATATTTGCCGCCGGCTGTTTGCAAGAACTGATGATAATACTTAGCCGCCTGCTTGGGGTCGTGCAGGTGGTCGTAGGCAGTTGCTCGCAGGAAGTAACTCAGGGGGGTCTCCGGTAGATATTTGTCACGCAAATCGGCGGCATGGATGACCAGTTGGTAGTCCCGATTCTCATTAGCGGCCAGGGCCAGGTCACCATAGGCCGCGCCCATGTCGGGCTGGAGCTGAACCGCCCGCCTGAGCTCGGTCTCGGCTTCGGCAAAACGTTTCTGCTTTAGCAGACAAACACCGAACCCATGATGCAGGGCGGCGTCATTCGGATAAGCAGCCAGCAGGTTGCGGTAGAGCCGCTGCGCCTGGTCGTATCTTCCTGCGTCGCGATAAAGGTCGGCAAGATCTCGCTCCGCCTCGCTGTCTGAAGGATCAAGCTTCAACCCGGTCTCGAGCTCCGCCGCCGCTTCGTCGTTCTTGCCGGAAATCGCAAGCATGCGTCCCAGCTGGAAATGAGCGCCGGCATTGCCGGGATCGACGACCAGCAGTTTGCGCAAAAGTGGTTCGGCGTCGCTGAACCGATGCTGGCGCATGTAGAGGTTGGCGAGGGCCGTGGTTGCATCACGTGAGCTGGGATCGAGGGCGAGCGCTTGCCGAAATTCGTTTTCGGCTTCAGCAGCCCGCTGTTGTTGCTCGAGCAGCGTGCCGGCTAGGAGATGGGGTTCCGGATCTTTGGGATCGGCCGCTGCCGCCTGCCGAAACGCTCGCTCCGCCTCCCCCGGTTGCGTTTTCTCAAGCAACCGGCCCAGGGCGAGCCAGACACGCTTGTAGCCTGCGGTGGACTGCGAAGATGGCTTCAGGTTGGTAGCGGCACGAAGGAACCTCTCGGCCTCCGGTCGCCCCGATTCAGCCAGAAGAAGACCGAGGTTCAGGTTCGATTCAAAGACCGTGGGATTCGCCTCGACCGAGCGGCGGTAGGCGGCAATGGCGTCTTCGCGCCGGCCCAGTTGGTGGCAGACAAAACCCAGGTCGTACCAAGCCGCGTAGTCCTCGGGATGAAGCGCAACCACCTGCCGTAGCAGCGGCTCGGCGGAAGCGTATTCCTTATTGTCGATGGCCGCTTCGGCGGTCGCCAGAGTGCGGCCGCTCGGGTCTTCAACTCGCTCGTGGTGAACCGTGCTGTGGCTAGACTGGGCTAGGGAGCCCGCCGAGGTTAATAGCGTAAGGAGTGCGATGGCCAAAACTGGCTCTATACGTCGATCCATGCCATCGATTGCGGCCGCGATATTAGTCTTCTGCAGCAATTACTCCATTTTGATGCTCCCAGAATGAACTGCGCCATTCCGTTTGCATTGTGCCCGTCAGCAACTGACCGTTCGTGATGTCCGCAGTACGTCGCGACAAGTTTCTTGTCCGTCGCTTTCCTGAACCATGACCGGTGAGCACTCCTCGGAAAAGCAGCCCAGTCGACTTCGAAGACCATCACGCCCGGCAAGGCGTGCTCCTTCCCCCCGTCCTGCAGATTTCCTTTGGTCCCCCACGAGCACGAGCTTGGCATTCATTTCAGCAGGACACGACTAGAAAACCGGCTGGGCGCTTAAGAACTCCCGCAAGTTGTGATTTCAAAAGGCGAAGATGCAATGGCGTAACGAGCTTTTTTTCCTACACCCCTTTGCTCGCCCGGGCAGCCCGTGTATTGAACAGCAGATTCAGCACGGCATCCCGTAGTATCGGTCTGCAGCTTCGCTATAGCGCTCGCTACGTCATGTCTCAGTGGTTAAAAAGCGGAATGCCTTCGAACCCATGTCATTCTTGTTTACACGTTGGTATTGCGCGCCTTTATTCGTTCAACACACGCGCCAAGAATTGGCCGGTATAAGATTCCGGGATCTTGGCAATATCTTCAGGCGGGCCTTCTCCGACAATGTGTCCTCCTCGGTCCCCGCCCTCCGGCCCGAGGTCGATAACCCAATCGGCCGTCTTGATCACCTCCAGATTGTGTTCGATGATCAGGATCGAGCCTCCTTTTAAAATTAGCCGGCGGAAGGCGGCGAGTAGTTTACTGATGTCGTCAAAGTGCAGCCCCGTCGTCGGCTCGTCGAATATATAGAGAACGCGCGCCCCGCCCGGGCGCCCACCTGGCGCGCGCGCAGCGACACCCATCTGCAGGTGGGCGGCAAGTTTTACCCGCTGCGCCTCGCCACCTGAAAGCGTGGTCGCCGACTGCCCCAGGCGCAGGTAACCCAAGCCGACCTCATCGAGCACCCTGAGTTTGTCGGAAAGTTTTGGCGTGCTGGCGAAATGCTGCATGGCTTCGCCTATGGTCATATTAAGTACTTCATGAATGTTCTTTCCGCGGTACTTTACTTCCAGCACTTCCGGCTTGAAGCGCGCGCCTTTGCAATCCTCGCAAACCAGTTCGACGTCCGCAAGAAACTGCATTTCGACCACCACGGTTCCGTCCCCTTGGCAGGTTTCGCAGCGGCCGCCAGGGACGTTAAAAGAAAAATGCCCGGCAGCAAATCCCCGCTTGCTAGCCTCAGCCGTGGATGCGAACAGGTCGCGAATTCCGTCAAATGCCTTGATGTAGGTGACCGGATTGGAGCGTGGGGTGCGGCCAATCGGCGACTGATCGACAAGCACGACGTCGTCGATGAACTCCTGGCCGTCAAGCGAGCGCAGATAGGGAAGGCTCAAAACTGGAAGCCCGGCTTGCTTTTTAGCAGCGCTGAGCGCCTCGAACAATACGTCATGCAGCAGAGTGGATTTTCCCGATCCCGAGACGCCCGTGATGACGACCAGCATTCCCAAAGGTATGCTGACGTCGATATCTTTCAGGTTGTGCCGCTGCGCACCATGGATGCGGATGCGCTCCCGGCCGGGCCGGTGGCGGGTGCCAGGAACCTTAATGCGAAGTTCGCCGGCCAGATAGCGGCCCGTCAGAGAGTTGCGTACCTGCTGAATCTCCCGGTACGTTCCCGCCGCCATGACCTTTCCCCCGTGTTCTCCCGCTCCCGGACCGAGGTCGAGGATGCGGTCGCTCGCGCGCATGACGTCGCGGTCGTGCTCGACGACCAGGACCGTGTTCCCCAGGTCACGCAGTCCGTGCAGGATCTTGATCAGCCGGTCGGTGTCGCGGCTGTGCAGTCCGATTGAAGGCTCATCGAGCACATAAAGCGTCCCCACCAGCTGTGATCCCAGAGAGGTGGCCAGCTGAATCCGTTGCGCCTCGCCTCCTGATAGTGTGGAGGTAAGGCGGTCAAGCATCAGATACTCCAGGCCGACGTCGTTCAGAAAACGCAGCCGCGAGCGAATCTCCTGAAGTAGTCTCTCGGCTATTCCGGCCTCCTGTGGCGTCAACTGGAGAGAATCGAAGAATGCCGACGCCGCTTCAACCGTCAGCGACGACACATCGCAGATGTTTTTGCCCTGAATTTTCACCTGCCGGGCTTCGCCACGCAGCCTGGCGCCGCCACAATCGGAGCACGTGGAGTAGCCACGATAGCGACTGAGAAACACGCGCACGTGTAGCTTGTATTTCTTGCGCTCCAGATACTGAAAGAAGCCGCGAATGCCGGGGAAGCTGCCGTCGCCTTCAACCACCCGCCGCTGGTCATCGGCAGTCAGCTCCGCCCAGGGGAGGTTAAGCGGCAGCTTCGCCTGTCGCGCAAAGCGCTTCAACTCTGTAAACCAGGGTCGATATCTCGGTTTCGTCCACGGTTCGACCGCACCTTCGTTCAGGCTCTTGCTCACGTCGGGGATGACCAGAGCGAGGTCAAAATCGATGGTGTTGCCGAAGCCCTGGCAGCGAGGACAGGCGCCGTAGGGATTGTTGAATGAAAACAGTCTCGGCTCCGGCTCCCGGCATCGCATGCCGCAGCTCTTGCATTCAAAGCGCTGGGAAAAGCGCAGCGTACGGCCCTGCCCGTCTTCACCAAGCGGCTGCGTTTCAAACAAAATCTCGCCGCTTTCCCGAAAACCGATCTCGGTCGAATCCACAAGACGCGAGCGCAAGTCGCGGGAGACGGCAACGCGGTCGAGCAACACGAAAACGGGCTGAGAAAAATTTAAATCGAGCAGCGATTCCGGCGTCGAAAACTCAAATAGGCGCCCCGATTGAAACAAGCGGTTGAAGCCTTTCTGCCGCAGATCCATGAGACGGCTCTTGATGGAGGCCAGGCGGGTATGCTCGGCGTCCGGCTTTCGCCGTCTCCTGCCGGCAGTTTTTCGCGCTGTCGGGTCCTTTGCGGCCGCTCCGGTTTCGGCGCCGGGCGGGGGCAGGACGGGGAAGAGCACGTTCAACCGCGTCCCTTCTTCAACCTGGAGGATCGCGTCGGCCACCTCATCGGGGGCGTCTTTCTTTACCTCGAGGACGCAATTCGGGCAGTAGGTCCGACCGATGCGGGCAAAGAGCAGCCGTAAATAGTCGTAAATTTCCGTGGCCGTCGCGACTGTCGAGCGCGGGCTGCGGCTGGTGTTTTTCTGCCGGATGGCAACGGCCGGGGCAATTCCATCTATATATTCCACATCCGGCTTTTCGATGCGCTCCAGAAACTGCCGGGCGTAGGCCGACAGCGATTCCACATAACGGCGCTGGCCCTCGGCATAAATGGTGTCAAAGGCCAGCGAAGACTTGCCTGACCCGGATACCCCGGTCACCACGGTCAAAGCATTATGCGGAATTTCAAAGTCAATGTTCTTCAGATTGTGAGTGCGCGCCCCGCGCACCACGATGCTTTCACCAGGGGCGAAATAGGCGGCGACGGCAGAGGCCGCCGACTCGAGACTGTCATTGGAAACGGATGTGGACATTTTTCGAGCGCGACGGTAAGCGAGCGCCGCTCCCGCCATGCCGCCGGTCGAAGCCTCGGCCGCATTCAGTTGATTCAATTATAAAGGCTACGATCGCGGTCGGCCCCTGGCCGCCACGACGCTGTGTTCAGCGTCCGAACTCAAGTAGAGCCAAAACGTAGAGCCACAGCAGGCCCATAAAATGCCAGTACCAGGTGGCAATCTCAATGACGATCCGTCGCTGTTCGATCGACCGGCCCAGGATGGAAATCACCCCGGCATACAGAAGGGCTAAAATCCCGACGGTTAAATGGACAGCGTGGGTGCCCGTGAGGAGATAAAAAAACGGGCTCAACCCCGCGCTTGAAATGTGAAAGCCATGAACCCCCAGCGCATTCCAGGCGAGCCACTGCCCCCCGAGGAACACGAGCCCCAGGCTGATGGTAATTGCCAGCCAGGGAATGCCGTGCTCCCGGTCTATTGCAATCCCGGGAATGACTCGCAATTGCGCCAGCAACATCTCACGACCCGCCGAGCGGCGCGCCAGCTCCATGGTGGCGCTGCTCAGAAGCAGTACAAAGGTGTTCACAAGAAGCAGCTGGAGCGGTAGTTCCGCCGGCAGCCACTCCCGGACATAGGCACCTGTGCGCGGATCAAATACCAGCGCGGCATGGCGCAGAAAGAAGATAGCGCTTACAGTGACAAACAGTACCGATATCGAAACGATACCCAGAAGCAGTCCCAGGCGGGCACGGTGCAGTCGTCGTCCATAATCGGAAGAACCGTCACCCGGCCCGTGATCGCCCCCGCCGCCGTAGGCCGGGGGATGGACCCCACCGCCGCCGTGCCCGGATTTGGGCTTTTCAAACGTTAGGGTGGATTGTCCTGGCATCTTCCTCGGTTAGCGCTCTTTTTTTCGCGCCGGGCGAGCAGTCTTCAGCTATTTTTTGCTCCTGGCTAAGACACGTAAGTACTTGACCACACCGGCAATTTCTTCATTGCTGAGCTGGTCGGCGAATGGCGGCATGTTGGCCTGCCCGTCGTGAACGATCTTACGCATTTCCGCGTCGCTCAACTTCTGCACATCTTTAGAGCGGAGGTCGGCCGCTTGCAGTTGTTTGCCGAGAGGGGTGTTACCGCTGCCGTCGGCCGCGTGGCAAAGCACACACTTGCTTTTGAAAGTGCTTGCGCCGGCAGCAGGTTTGCTCGTTTCCTGGGCAGCCAGCAGAACACAAGAAAAAAGCAACAGCAACAAAACCAAGCTACGGGATTTTGACTCCACCGGTTTGCCTCCTAAATTTCCTTTCTTACCCCGGCTGAACATTCGAGCGCCTGCGGGTTGGTTGCCGATCCTGATGACTGCGGAAAACGATACTCGTAAAAGCGTCTCCCATAATACCGAAAGTCGGCTGCTGTGAGATTCCTCCGGTACAATGCGCTCACCATGCGAAGGAAGCGGAATTACTGTTTCGTCTGCGGGCAAGACAACCGCCACGGCATGCGGCTCCGCTTCCGGCTCGATGAAAGCGGCACAGGATTTGTCTGCGACTTCCGGCTGGGCCGGCGATACAGCGGTCCACCGGGATATTGCCACGGCGGCATCATTGCCACCATTCTCGACGACGCCATGAGCAAACTGAACAAGCTCCGCGAAGTCGTGGCTGTAACCTCGAAAATCACCGTCGATTATCTTAGGCCCGTACCTCTTCATTCCACCTTGCGCGTTGAAGCGCGTGAACTCACAAAGAGGGGACGGAGATTGACCTATCGCGCGCAAATCCGCGACGCGAAAGGAAGGGTTCTGGCCAAGGGTCAGGGCGTGTTTGTCGTCGTTAATCCCGACCGCCTCTTTCGCACGAAGGTGTGAAGCAGGGTCCCGGAATAAAGATCTTCAATCACGCGCACTGATCCGACCATGACGGATCGTGCAAACTTCCTTGCCGCCCGTCGATCGCGACAGACGTGTCCCGACACCTATCTTCCCGAAAAGCTCTACAAACGTACAAACGGCCGCTGCTTGCAAAATGGGATAGCTGAAGAGCAGAATGCCAAAGACCCAATCGCCATGTCTGTCGGGCAGAACGACTCGCGCCATGCAGCCCGTTTTGCGCCCGCGCTGCTTCTACTCGCCCTCAGTTTTGTCATCAACTACATTGATCGCGGCAATATCTCGGTCGCGGCTCCCCTGCTGAAAACCGAGTTGCATTTGTCCGCCTCGCAACTGGGCATTCTCTTTGCGGCATTTTTCTCTACCTACACGGCCATGCAGTTTGTCGTCGGCTGGGTGGTCGACCGGTTTGATGCTAACCGGGTGCTGGCCGCGGGATTCCTGCTCTGGTCTATGGCCACGGCGGCAACCGGCATGGTAAGAGGATTCGCGCTGCTCCTGGCGATGCGGTTTACGCTCGGTATCGGCGAGTCAGTCGCCATGCCGTCGGGCTCGAAAATCCTGGCGTGCAACCTGCCCGAGCACCGTCGCGGTTTTGCCAGCGGGGCAATGATGGCAGCGCTGCGCTGCGGCAATGCGATAGGCACCTTGGGAGCTGGGCTGCTGATGGCCAGGTTCGGCTGGCGGCCGGTGTTCATTACCATTGGGCTGGCCAGCCTATTGTGGCTTCCGGCCTGGGCAAAGTGGATGCCGCGAGGCAATCGAGAGCTCAAAACCGCGCTCGGCTCAAAGCCGGGTCTACCCACAATCCTGCGGCAGCGCTCTTTCTGGGGAACCTCCGCCGGCCATTTTTCCGCCAATTACCTGTTCTATTTCATGATCACCTGGCTGCCTTCCTATCTGGTCTTCGAGCGCCACTTGTCGATGGCTTCAATGTCGGCAGTCGCAGGTCTCTATTACTCTGTCGATTCCGGCTCCGCCATTGCCGCAGGGTGGCTGCAGGATGTCTCGATTCGCCACGGGTATTCCCCCACTCTGGTACGGAAGTCGGCCATGGCTGTCGGTTTCTCGCTGGCCGCAATCGCGATCGTCGGCTGCGCCGCAAGCTCCCATAGCTACCTGCCATGGCTATTGACCGCCGGTCTGGGCTGCGGCATGACCGGCCCGGGGCTGTTCACATTTCCGCAGACCCTTGCGGGAGCGGACGCCGTCGGCAGATGGTATGGCTGGCAGAACGGTTTCGCCAACTTCGCCGGCATCCTCGGGCCTGTGCTCACCGGATTTGTAGTCGAACGCACGGGGAACTTCCTCGGGGCGTTCGTGATCACGGCGGCTTTATGCGTTGCAGGCGTGGTTGCCTGGGTGTTCGTCGTCGGGCGGGTAGAACAAGTCCGTTGGAAAACCAGGCACGATGCCGAAATTCTCTCGGCCAATGCTCAGGCATGAGACAACTCGCCTGTAGCCGGCGGTCAACCAGCGTGCGAGCACCTTGGGGCGGGTAAGAAGTTGTAAAATAGAGCAGCTGAACGGCCGGTTGTTGCCGCAGCGGGCGAGCCGCGTCGATCTTTATCACCCCGAAAAGAGTCTGCCTATGTCACAGCACAACGGAAGCTTGAACAGCCTTCGCCTGAAAACCGGGCTTGCTGAAATGCTTAAAGGCGGCGTCATTATGGACGTCACCACGGCCGAGCAAGCGCTAATTGCCGAAAAAGCGGGAGCCGCGGCCGTTATGGCTCTCGAGCGAGTTCCGGCGCAGATCCGGGCCGAGGGAGGAGTCGCGCGCATGGCCTCGCCGAAGAAGATTCGCGAGATCATGGACGCGGTCTCGATTCCGGTGATGGCAAAATGCCGCATCGGTCATTTCGCCGAAGCACAAATTCTCGAAGAGCTGGGGGTTGACTACGTCGATGAGTCGGAAGTGCTGACTCCGGCCGATGAATCTCATCACGTTGACAAGCATGCCTTTCAAGTGCCATTTGTTTGCGGCGCGCGCAATCTGGGTGAAGCCCTGAGGCGCATCGCCGAAGGAGCGGCAATGATCCGCACGAAAGGAGAAGCTGGTACCGGAGACGTGGTGCATGCCGTCAAGCACATCCGGCAGATAGTTCAGGAGATGAAGATTCTCACCGTGCTCGGAGAAGACGAGCTCTATGCCAAGGCCAAGGAGCTGGCAGCTCCCTACGAACTGGTGAAGTTGGTGGCAACCCAGGGCAAATTGCCGGTTCCGAACTTCTCGGCCGGCGGCATTGCCACCCCCGCCGATGCCTCGCTGGTCATGCAGCTCGGTGCCGAAGCAGTCTTCGTTGGCTCCGGGATCTTCATGGGCAAGCGCACCTCCTGTATGCAGTGCCAGGAGGGGAGGCATGCCTACGACGACGGCTGCGCTTTCGCCCCCCCGGCCGAAGCTGACCGCCGGGCCCGCGCCATCGTGCGCGCGACGACGCACTACAAAGATCCTAAAGTGTTACTTGAGGTCAGCTCTGACGTGCCTACAGCCATGAAGGGTCTCGCCATCGCCGCACTCGATGAAGCGCAGATGTTGCAAACCAGGGGGTGGTAAAGGTAAGCGCGCAAATTGCGCGAGCACTCCTTGCCGGATCGCCGCAGCGGCTTCTTCGATCCATTGGAATCAGATCGCCCAGTCGCGTTTATTGCGCATAGCGCCCGAGATTGAATCATGAGAATCGGTGTCCTTGCTCTGCAAGGAGATTTCGATGCCCACCGCCAGCGCCTTGAGGAGCTTGGGGCCGCGGTTGTGCTGGTGAAGAAGGTCGAAGAGCTTGACTCCCTCGACGGGCTGGTTATTCCGGGCGGCGAATCCAGCACCTTTCTCCGCCTGCTCGGGGAATCCGGACTGAAAAAACTTCACGAGTTTGTGCGCATGAAGCCCACGTTTGGCACCTGCGCCGGCGCAATTCTCCTGGCCAGGGAAGTCGAGGATCCCCGTCAGGCCGGGCTGGGCGCCATTGATATGGTCATCCGCCGCAATGCCTACGGGCGGCAGATTGACAGCTCGATTCGCCAAGGCCTATTCCGCGGCTCGCCCATCGAGATGGTTTTTATCCGGGCTCCGAAGATCGAGCGTCTCGGACCCTCGGTCGAAGTGCTGGCGAAAGAAGGAAACGATCCTGTGGTGGTTCGCCAAGGGAAAGCGATGGCTGCAACTTTCCATCCCGAACTGAGCGGCGACAGCCGCATCCACCAGGAATTCCTTGAGCTGGTGGCAAACCGCACTATCTCGTGATCTTCAGGCAAACCGTGGGCGATCTTCGCCATTCGGGTTACCCGGCCATTACCGTCCTGTCCTAACCCACGGAGCACGCCACGGATTTCTTTGACAAACTTCGATCCTGAAAGAACCGGCCAAACCATGGGCCGGCAGTGGCTTACGGCCGCCGCAAGTACGCGCGGGACGTGCGCTATACTGGGACTTTATGGCCGCAGAAACGAAGACCTTCTACCTGGAAACCTTCGGTTGCCAGATGAACGCTCACGATTCGGAAAAGGTCGTAGGTACGCTCATCTCGGAGGGCTACCGCCAGGTTTCAAGCGTTGAGGAAGCGGGCCTCGTTTTATATAACACCTGCTCGATTCGCGACAAGGCTGAGCAGAAGGTCTTCCATCGTCTGGCTGATTACAGGAAACTCGAAGCCCAGGGGAAGAAATTCGCAGTACTCGGCTGCGTCGCCCAGCAGGAAGGCCACCGGATCTTCGAGCGCGCTCCCCATGTCTCGCTCGTATGTGGATCGGCCTCGTATCGCAATCTTCCGCAGCTGCTCGTGCAGATCGAGGCAGGGAACCGGCGCGTGACCGGTCTCGATGACCGCCAGACGGAAGAATGCTTTGAAACCGAGTTCACCGCGCGCACGAATCCTCACCGCGGCTACATCACCATCATTGAGGGTTGCGACAAGTTCTGTGCCTATTGCGTGGTGCCTTTCACGCGCGGCAAAGAACGCAGCCGAACCTCGGATTCGGTTCTCGCCGAAGCCCGCCAGATGCGAGACCTTGGCTACACGGAAATTCAATTGCTCGGGCAAAATGTGAACTCCTACCGCGATCCCGCCGGGAAGAAAACCTTTGCCGAACTGCTGAGTGCGGTCGGCGAGCTTCG
>JAFAWX010000340.1 GCA_019241535.1 Acidobacteriota bacterium
GTCTTGCCGTGTCGTTTGCCATCCTGGGACTGGCACTCGTGGGCCTACCCGGCACATTGGGTTTCTGCTCGCAAGACTTATTGGTCTCCGGTACGCTGACTACGCACCCGCTCATAGGACTGCTGCTGCCCATTGCCACCACTATGAATGCCGTGAGTTTCTTTCGCTTGTTCTCGCGGCTCTTCTTGGGCAAGCACCGAACCGGCTTTACCATTATTGCGGATGCGTTGCCGCGTGAGCGTTGGACCCTGGCAGGCATTGTTTTGTTCGTTGTCTTGGGAGGCCTGTTCCCAAAGGCGACCGTGATTGAGCATTCGTCGGAGGTCGACGTGGTCGACGAGGCTGTCCGTACAATCGACACATTTCACCGAGAAACGGCTATTCGGGCGACATTCGAACCCCGCAAAACCCGTCACCTACACCTAAGCGCGACGTCAATTGCCGCCCCGGAACTTGAGCATGCGGAGCAACGGCCGACAGACACCACCGATGACGAACGATGATTTCCGAATACATTTGATATCCGGCAATAGCTTGCATCGCAACCAGCAGGAGACTGGCCCTCCGAAGGACCGGAGACGACTTCTAAAATACGCAACCTTCTATTTGGTAGTCGCAGCCATTCTTCTAGTTTCCAATCAAGCTTCAAAGAACCCAATGGCCGGTGCAGACCAGTCTCAGTCGCCATCGAATCTCTCCATATAGACTTGTCTTTCGCTCGCAAGTTGCAGCCGAAACTGGCCGGCGCAATGCAGCCAGGAGTGGAACCTACTTTGTTCACTTCCGCCTCTCGATTCGGGGGAACCAACCGATTTTCTAGAGACCAGAAACTAACCCAGGAGTCCGAAGCACTCGTTTTGCCCAGGGCTCCCCGTATGAGGCGGAGGCGCTGCACGACGCCTTGATTAAATGCCGCTTTTGCCAGTCGTAGATAATCGAGAGCTGCCGAGACAAACACTAATGCGGTTCACTTTCCGTGAATATCGCGCGGGAGATGCCGGGTCATTTCGGGCACTGAACGAGCAGTGGATCGCGCAATACTTCGCAATGGAAGAAAAGGATGTCGAGATCCTGAGCGACCCTGAGAAATACATTCTTCAGCCCGGAGGCCGTATTTATTTTGCGGTGGTTGAGGCCGAGATCGTCGGTTGCTGCGCGCTGATTGTTAATGGGCCAGGCTCGTTCGAACTGGCCAAAATGGCGGTGCGCGAGGACCACCGCAACCAGGGGATCGGCAGGGCCCTGCTGGCCCATGTCATCGACGCGGCTCGTACGCTCGAAGCGCGCCGATTAACGCTTGAGACTAACAGCAAGCTGACCAACGCCATTCATCTCTATGAGGCGGCTGGCTTCCGGCACTTGGACCCCGCGCTGGTTGAACCCTCCCCCTATCAACGAGCAGATGTGTTGATGGAAATGCTGCTCTGAAACGAGGACGAAAATGGGGAGGCAAAGGCCGGGGCGGCAATTTTTTGGGCCGTCGATTATCGCGTAAGCAGATCGACCGGCCGGCTTATGTCATGCACGCGGAAATAATCGCCGAGCGCGGGGTATCTCTTGCTCACTTCTTCAAACATCCGATAGGCGATGGTGCGATAGGAGAAGTGTCCGGCGGGCGCGCTTCGCAGTTCGGCGATATAGACTGCTTCGGCAAAGTCCATTTTGAAGAGCGCCCGCTTGCGAAAGCCGAGAGGAATGGCATATTCGGAGTTATCCTGCGCTTCCGGCTTGCCCCGGCCGGTCAAAGCCTTTACCGCACTCGCCGCCTTTTCTATGGCCGAGCTGTAGGCGGCACGCGCTTCGCCGGCCGTTTGCAGCTCCTCGGGAACCTCGTATCCGTGCGCGATTGTGAACCTCTGCTCAATCTGCACACAGCGCCGGTGACGATGCAGGTCGCGAAAGCCGCCGATGTCCATGAGAATGTCGAAACGGAACCGCTGGCCGGCGCGGAAGCCGCGAAGCATTTCATCGTGCGTGCCGCGATGGCGCAGTCCGGCGTCGATGATTTCCCGGCGTCGCGATTCAGCGAGGCCCTCAACCACGCGGCGGATTTGACGGTAGGGATGTAAAGCGTGTGCGTACAGGAGCGTCGATGCAAGCTCCACTTCGAGTGGTTCGTCGTCGAGAAGGTCTACCGAAGGAGCCCGCTCGACGTCCTCGGCTTCGAGGAGTTCCGTTGCCATTTGCTGCAACTCGCGTCGGGTCTCGATCTCGTAGGGGCTGGGATCGGCGTACTTCACCAGAGTCGGGGCAACCCGTACCTCCTTGAGGAGCTCGGCTTGTGCCCGCGCCCCCAGTTCGGGCGACAGGACGCGGACTTCTTCCGCCAGCTTCGTGAGCGACGAGTGATTCACATCGTAGGCGGCGGAACTGGCGGCCCGCTTTATGAGCTCGCCCAAGCGCCGCACTTCGCTCTGGGTATGGGACAGTAAGCGTGAAACCTGCGATTCGAGTGTGCGGGCGCTGACGATTTCGCCTAGTGATGTATTGGTTGCCAAGGGCAGCAGGTAACGGGAAATGTCAAAAGCCCGGGCGCGCAGCGTGCGTTCATAGCTCTCCTGCTTCATTTGCGCCGGTTTGGGCGTGACCTCCGTCAAGTGGCGGAACATAGTTTCTGAAAGCGACTCGTAAGCGGAAAAAAGATCGCGCACAGCGCGGTGGTAAAGCTGACGCTCCTCATCGGCGGCAAATTCCGGAACGTAGTAGCCGCTTTTGCGAAAGTCCTGGTACCGGGTCGAGCGCTCCTGCCCGTCCCAGCGGGGCTCGTCGACCACGGCGATAGCGGCCAGAATTGAGAGCCGCTCGATAGCCAGCGCTATGTGGGCCAGGTCGGCAATCGAGCGATGTCCGTACTGGAAGTAAAAGGTATTGAGGAACTTCTCGGCCTTTTGCCGGCTGATTTCTCCGAGGGACTCCTTCATCGATAAGGCCGAGCGTGAATACCTGGCCATGGCATAGGCCTGCACCTCGGGATCAGCCCCAACCACGGCATAAACCATGGAAGAGGAATCGGCTTGGGTGGCGCTTCCATTTGTGCCTTCGGCAGTGACGGCAACTTCCGGAATAAGATACCTCGGAAAAAATAAAGAGATTGCATCTTAAATTGGCGCAGTGAACAGGCGCAATGAACCGCCCGGCACCTCAGAGGGTGTGAAGATAG
>JAFAWX010000341.1 GCA_019241535.1 Acidobacteriota bacterium
CCTCGTGGGTGTTTTCAACCGGTTTCTTGCACACCGGGCACTTTACCCTCATTTGGCGCTTGGCACGCACTCATCAATTGTAGATGGAAACGCGTTTGCGATGCGGGTGTGTCGACGTGTGAAAAAGCAGACAGTGCCCGAATTCTGTAGCGCTACTGCCGCCGGTTCCGTTCTCAACAATGATCTTGCCGCCGGACCCTTTCGAGCTTCTTCCGGCTGCGGTTTTCGATAGATGATTCGCCAGGCATTTGCCGCGAGCTCATCGTTTCTCAGCGCAGCACATATGATAGAAACGTGACCCCGAATGCGACACGACCTGCCGCCTGGAAGTTGCTCGTCGCATACGCCATCATCTACCTGGTATGGGGGTCGACTTACCTTTTCATCCGGATCGGTGTACGCGAGATGCCGCCGTTCCTCATGGCGGGGCTGCGCTTCACCATCGCCGGGCTGGGTCTCTATGCTTGGATGCGGCTGAGCGGGACCCCATCGCCCGATGGGCGCGAGTGGCGTTCGGCGACGCTGCTCGGCGCTTTGATGTTCCTCATCGACTATGCCTGCCTGTTTTGGGCCGAGCAGCGGGTTCCGTCCGGCATCAGCGCAGTGATTCTCGCCACTATCCCGGTCGTCATCGCTCTGCTCGAAAGCGTGGTTCTCCGCACCATGCGGCTGACGCTGGCTTTAGCTCTGGGACTTGTCACCGGCCTGATTGGAGTGGGGGTAGTGGTGAACCCATTATCTTCGCTCGGCGGGGCGGCGCTCGACCGCTGGGGTGCGATGGCGCTATTGCTGGCGTGTTTGGGATGGTCGGTAGGAACCATTGTCACGCCGCGGCTGGTCCTGCCTGCTTCAAAGGCCATGAGCGCGGCCGCCCAGATGCTCTCCGGCGGCGTGCAGCTGTTAGCCCTTGCCGCCCTTTCCGGCGAGTTCGGCAGATTCCATGTCCGCCATATCTCCCCCACGGCATGGTTCTCCTTGCTCTATCTGATTATCGCCGGCTCCATTGTGGCCTTCACCGCCTACGTGTGGCTGCTCCACTACGAGTCCGCCAGCAAGGTTGGTACTTATGCTTACGTCAATCCGGTGGTTGCGGTGATTCTGGGCGCAGCTTTCGGAGGCGAAGGTCTGGGTCGGCGCACGGTTGCAGGCACCGCGCTGATTTTGCTAGGCGTGGGTGCGATTACAAGAAGCAGGATTCGTGGGCAGCGCGCCTTGGTCCAAGACCCAAGCGACGGCAAGCGGCAGCAGGCACCGGCGGATTGATTCTGCCGCCGATGTTTAATGGACAGCTTTGGTGTTCATCCGGCCGCCGTACCGCCCTTAGGCTGCTCATAGGGCTTCTGCAGGTAGCGCCGCGCTTCATCGAGAGCACCCTGGGTATTGTCATTGGTCTGCAGCGCCTGACGATACTCGCTCGTCGCACGCTCCCTCTGGCCGGTGATGTCGAAAATCTTGCCCAGCTGGATGTGGCTCCAGACTTCGGTCCATCGCGGCTCGCCGTCGCCGTTGAGACAATCGCGATAAGCGTTTGCCGAGGCCTGGTAATTGTGTTGCAAAAAGAACACCTCGGCGATGCGGTAATGAGCGAGCGAGCTGTTCTTGTTGATCTCGAGGGCTTTGTTGAATTCCGACAGCGCAGCGGTCATATCGCCCTGTTGCACCATGGCTTGTCCCCGCTGAATGCCGGCTCGCAATCGGACGTCGGGAGAATTTTTGAGCAGGCGATTGTCCGGATCGATGGTAATGCGGCGGGGTCGCCCGAAGGTATCCACGCTGAAGGCGGAATCGGTTCCCGTGACGTCAACGCGCTTGGTCTCGGTTTTGCCGTCGGTGTCAATCTTCAGCTCAACCGGCATGCGGAACAGATCAAGATCCTGGGCGATCTGGCCGACCACACGAAACCCCTTGTTGTTGCCCAGCCGGTAGACGGTATATTTGCTTTTGAATTCCGGGGCGCCGGTTGAGTCCAGCCACTGGGAGAAGAACCACGTCAGCTTGTCCCCATAATCTTTTTCGGCGATGGTGCGAAAATCCTCGGCAGTTGCGGGTTTTCCGGCAAACTGGGTATAAAAATCGCGTAGCGTCTGATCGAATTTCTGGTCCCCCACGACCCAGCGCAACATATGCAGAATCATGGCGCCTTTGTCGGTAGCCAGGGACTGAAACTCCGGAGAGAACAGATCCAGCTTGCCGGCGCTCGAAAGGGGAACCGTGTCGTAGGCGAGCGCCCCGACTGACATATCCTTAATGGCCTCCTGCAGGCCGCCAATCCCGGCAGCCGTCTCGATATAGCGCGCCTCGGAATAGCGGGCGGAGCCGTCCTGAAGCCACCAATCATCCCGGCTGGCGGGGCTGACGGAGACCCCCCACCACTGGTGGGCGATGGTATCGGCCAGCAGACGGTAATTGGTCCGGGGGGTGATGGCGCGGCCGGCAAGAGCTGCCAGCTCCGGCGCCCATGCCGATGGCAAGGTATCATCCGGCAGTTCAACCAGACGCAGCACATTCGACGCAGGGGGGCCATAAAGGGTGATGAAGTAGGTAAACTCTTTTACCGCTGTCTGCGCATAAGCCGCAGCCAGGTCCTTGTGCACGGGTTTGAAATACACGTGCAAATCGATTCCCGCATCCGTCGACGCATAATCACCGAAGTCTCCGGCCACGATGGTTCCGGGAAAGCTCGCCTTTTCGTACTTCAGCAGGTAAGTCTTGGTGGGACCACTTCCCGCCGATGCACTCTTCAGAGCCGGCGTCTCTCCCTGGCTTACCATTCCACTGCCGATCACGATCATGTGAGCCGGCACGGTCACGCTGATGGTCGCGGCGAAGCGGTCGATTCCGAAGGCATTCACCGGAAACCAGTCGCCAGGATAGAGCAGGTAACAGGTGTTGTCGTTGATCGAACTCAGCTTGAGCCCGGACACTGGCGAGTCGTCGGCAGAATCGAGCACGCCCTGGTACTCAAATGTCAGGTCGGCGGATTCGCCTTTACCCACGGTTTTCGCCAACGACACGCGCACGCTCGAGTCCTGGGCGATGCGGTCGGCGGCAAGGGTTTTGCCGGCGCCATCGGTCACCTTGCTGAGCCGGAGGTCATTGTGCAGCTGGAAGGTCGCAATATTTAAGTCCTCAAGGGCGGTGACTTTGACTTTTGCCCGGGCGTAGATTTTGTGCTCGTGGGGGTTCAGAACCGCTTCGATCTGGTAATTGTCGGCATGGAAACGCAGTTTTTCCGCCGCTACGGCCGGAAGAGAGAGGGTTATCAAGGCCAGCGCGAGCCCAAGGGACCGGCGCGGGCATGCGAAAACCAACATTCAGAGAGTCTCCTGATCGCGTTACCGCTTCAATTGTACGATGAAATTTTTCGCGGAAAAGATGTGTAAGTACATGCATTTAGCAGGTTGCACGGTCAATGCCCTTGTAGCCCGAGTTGTTGAGTCGAGTGTCTGTCCATGAGATCTGCGATTGACTGGGCGGCCCGCTCGATGGGAGGCAGGGAAGAATTGTCCCCGCCGCGAAGCAGAGTTTTGACCCGGCGCATTTGAGCGAGCATTTTTTCCCGCTGATGGCCGCTGGGAATGATTTTGTTGAGCTCGGCCCGCACTCGTTCGCCGGTGAAATCGTCCTGCACAAGTTCCGCCACAACCTGCTCCCCGGCTATGAGGTTGACCATGGCGAAATAAGGTACTTTAACCAGCGACCGGCCCACGCGATAGGTCAGCGGGTTCACGCGGTACACCATGACGAAGGGAGTCTCCATCATGGCTGCCTCTACGGTTGCCGTGCCGCTGGCGATGACCCCGGCGCGCGCATGGGCCAGAGCAGGCAGCGCCTCGTCTACCAGGTGAATTCGCCGGCGACGCTCGCCGCTGAGACCGCGAAGCAGATCCTCGGCCACAGCTCGATCCAGCGTGGGAGCCACCGGGAGCAGAAATTCAAAGCCGCCATCGAGGAGAGCAGCCGAGCCAAGCATTCCCGGCAAGTTCATGCGAACTTCCTTGATCCGGCTGCCAGGCATAAGGGCGATCCAGGGCTTTGAGTGATCGAGAGAGTGCTTAAGGGCGTAGTCTTCGCGCGAACCGCTCGGGCGGCGGAGCTCGCCCAAGGGGTGCCCGACGAATTCTGCCGAGACGCCGCGGGCGCGAAAAAAGCCTTCTTCAAAGGGAAAAATGACCAGGGCGCGATCGACATATTTGCGGAGCAGCCGTACCCGGCGCTGCCGCCAGGCCCAGAATTGCGGGCAGACGTAATAAACCACCGGAACCCCGCGCCTTTTCATCTCCCGTGCAACTCGCCAGTTAAACGCGGGAGCATCGATGACTACCGCCAGGTCCGGTTTGCGGCGATCGGCTTCAGCAATGAGCCGTTGAAATGACGCCCAAATGCCTGGCAGATGACTGAGAATTTCGAGGATTCCGACCACCGAGAGCTCGCGGGCATCGACGATGATGTCGCAACCGACGGCCCGCATCCGGTCCCCGCCAACGCCGAAAAACTTCAATCCCGCCTGTGGCCATCGGGCGCGCAAGGCGCCGATAAGCAGCGCGCCATACATTTCTCCGGAAGCTTCTCCGGCAGAGATAAGTATTTGCACGCCGACTATTGTAAATACCGCCCTTAAGCGGCTGGGAAATGCCGGCTGCGAGGGTGGACTCATCGAGCGAGAGAAGCACGAGGGGCAGCCCTCAGCGGTTGATCAGGCCTTTGAGTTCACCAATATCTGCCGCGGACACATCAGAAACCAGGCAATACTGCATATCCCCCGACTGCCATGTGCTCCAGTTGTATCCGTGACGCGAGCCCGACATGGCGGAGAGCCCGTGGCTGTCGCGGGCAGGCCAGGCGAAGAAGCTAATCGTGTGTTTGCGCCGGCCGTAAACCAAAGCGGCGACATTATGTCCGTCGACGACGTCCAGGCGGCCGCCCACAAGCTCGAATCCCTGTGCGGAATAGTCCGCAACCGGCGGTATAAAGTCGAGTTTCCCGTCGAACCATGGCTTTACCGTATGCTGGTCGGTTGACTGAACGTCGGTTAAGTGTCCGGGCTGCAGCGAACGTACGTGCGCGTCTATCAGCTCCGCGGTAACGCGCGTCGTTTGAATCCCCGGCCGCACCACAAGTAAAGCAATGGCCAAAGCTGCTGCGACGCTGACCGGGGTTAAAACCAGGGCAAGCAAACTGCGCCGCCCGAACCTCGCGATGGCAGAGGGCTCGGTGCCTTGAAGCTTGAGGCGCCGGCGAATCTGATCACGCAAACGAGCTGAAGCCCGGTGGTAAAGATCGGACTGGCGTAGTGCCACGCGCAGCGAACGCATATGTTCGAGCGATTCCTGGCAATCCCGGCAGTTCTCCAGATGGCGCTCGAATTCTGCCGCGCCGACGGCATCGAGTTCGCCGTCAAAATAACCGTGAACTGCAGTTTGTGCCAAATCGCAGCTCAAGAGGCCTCCTTTCGAGCGGCAGCGGTCAGGGTTCGCTGTAATCGCTCACGAGCTCGGGACAGGGTAGACATTACCGTACCGATCGGGATCCCGGTGATCTCGGCGATCTCTTTATAGGAACACCCTTCCAGTTCCCTCAGCGCCAGTACCTCGCGGGAGCGGGCGGGCAGCGATTCGAGCGCCCGCATTAAACGCTGCCGTTCATCAGCCCGGGCCGCCAGAGTCTCAGGGGTGGCCTCCCCCTCGCGATGATGTAGTTCTTCGTTAAATTCAGTCATCAGTTCCGAAGGGCGTTTTTTTTCCAGCCAACTGTAGCAGGCGTTACGAACAATCTGCATCAGCCAGGCGCGCGCATCGCCTCCGCGAAATCGGTCAAAGAAACGGTAGGCTCGCAACAACGCCTCCTGCACCACATCCTCGGCATCGGCAGGACTGCGCAGCAGCCAGCGGGCCAGGTTCACGGCGCCGTCGAGATGCGGCAACACGAGTTGCTCAAAGCGGATTTTGTCCTCTGGCTGCGGCACGCCCTGTTGTCCTGCCATTAAGAGAACCACCGGAGGCTGCATTTTATTCCCCCCGCCCGCTCGGTCATAAACGCTTCGCCGGTGGAATAAAATACGCCGTTCTGCGGTTATTCGGGTGTAGCACGTCCTGGCAGGCGGCGCGAGCGGGCAGCCACCCTGGTAATACTGCCTTGCGTCGCCTGCACCGTGGTTTAGGTGTATAGCGGCCGAGCGGCGCCGATTTTGCAGGTGCCCGCGTCCGGAATGGCAGTGGGGCAGCCACGATGTGGAAGAGACTGTTTTTTCGAGCGCCTGTCGATCTCCGCAGAGCTGAATGCAGCGATGTGCTGTCGATTGCTACGCGCGCAGGTTAATCGGAGCCGTTTGCTGCCGCAATCTCATGAATTGAGCTCTGCGCGGCGCGCAAAGGTACGGAGACGTGAACCGTCGCGTCCGTGTCGTTGACGTCCACGACAATTGAGGCGCCACGCTTAGTGATGCGAACCTGGTCGCTGCCGTCCGCCACTTCGACGAGCACCCCGTCCGGAGAACCCTCAACCGCGGGTACAGCGGTGTCAATGATCGGCATGTAGGGGCGCAAATTTTCTGACGCCTCGACCAGATACTTCGGGGGGACGAATCTCAGAGTTACCGGTACGAGCGCGGCAGGAACAATCAGGTTAATGTGTGTGCCCTCGGCCTGCTTTTCCTCGACTTTGACGTGAATGAATCCTTCGCTTGAAACCGCGGCTCCGCTAACGAGCGTCGCTCCCAGCATGCCGATACCAAGCTTGGCAAGAAAGATCATCGGAGATTCCTTTTCCTCAAAGCGCTGTCCACCTTATTGGCCGCCATTCTGGGAGTCGACCCAGATGCGTACATTCTCATCGCCGCTCACCCGCACCAGGGTTGTGTCGCCGATACTTTCAAGTGCCTTAATACCGGCCTCAACATTGAGCTGGTTGTCACTTGTATCGGAAATCAAAGCCTCAACGACGTTCCACGGTATCGTGACATCAACGTTCTCTTTACCGCCTTTGTCGAGCACGTGAACGACCATTTGGCCATGCTCCTTGGCGACACGAACATGGTCGCTGGTGTTCTCGACAGTCACAAATTCTCCTTCGGGTGCGCTCTTCACAGCGTCCAGAATGGCGCGCACGTTCAGATCTTTGACGGAAGCGCTGACCCGAACCTTTCCCTCGCGCAGCTCTCCCTGATTAATGGCTGGGATTATCTTCTCCGCCATCATCAAGGGCACGTTGACGCGCACCAGTTCGTGAGTGGTCGGGTTACTGACGCTGACGTGCAGATAGCGTACCTGGGAAGCGGCCACAACCACGGTTGCTGCCGGGAGTACACCAAGGAAAATAGCCACAGGGGCGAAGCCTTTGCTAATTTTTTGCATGAGTCTGATCCTTTCAGAACGGATGGCGAAAAAAGCCGCTTCTCGGGGCACATAACGTCCAGGCTATGGTACGCAGCAGGCGGAGAAAAAGTTCCGGGGACAAGAATCGCGGCACCGTAGACTCACCCGAGTCGCTGAGCGCGGGCATAGAGGGGAGAAAATTAGCCGGTTTGCGGCGGAAAAAACATTCCGCGGAAGACTCAATCAATCATCCGCGTTGGCGGTGACCTGAGGGTCGCTAAGCGGTGAGGCCGGCGTCAGCTCCTGATCCTTGTACTGGAGCTGATAGAGCTTGTAGTAGATGCCGCGTTTGGCCAGAAGCTGCTGATGGGTGCCCATTTCCCGCAGCTGGCCCTTGTGCATGACAAGGATCTTGTCGGCGCGCTGAATAGTCGAAAGCCGGTGGGCGATAATGATCGAGGTCCGGCCTTCAATCATCTTTGCCAGAGCATCCCGCACCTTGAATTCCGTCTCCGTATCGACACTGGAGGTGGCTTCGTCCAGAATCAGAATCCGCGGCGAGTGGGCGAGGGCGCGGGCAAACGAGATGAGCTGCTTTTGCCCGGTGGAAAGGGTTGAGCCCCGTTCCCGCACTTCCTCCTGATAGCGATTGGGAAGGTGGTGGATGAAGTCGGCTAGATTAACCTCCTCGGCAGCTTGCCGCACCTCCTCGTCGCTGATCCAGTCGGTTCCGAGGCGGATATTTCCCTCGATTGTGCCGGTGAAAAGGAAAGGATCCTGCAGAACTACGCCAAAGCGACGGCGCAGATCCCCCAGTGCCATCTCCTTTATATTGAGGCCATCGATGAGGATCGCGCCGCGGTCGACGTCATAAAAGCGCAGGAGAAGGGAAATGATGGTAGTTTTGCCCGCTCCCGTGTGGCCCACAATCGCAACCGTTTCGCCCGGTTCAATCGAGAAGCTGACGTCGCGAAGAACCCATTCCGGCTCCTCCAGGGGCGAAAGGCTTGCGCCCTGGCGGGAGCCGTCCGTGCCCACGCCTGTCCTGCCCGCTACCTTACGGTAGGCAAACCAGACG
Organism: Acidobacteriota bacterium; assembly: GCA_019241535.1. Taxonomy (GTDB): domain Bacteria; phylum Acidobacteriota; class Terriglobia; order Terriglobales; family Acidobacteriaceae; genus Gp1-AA145. Next base: position 8,392 of record JAFAWX010000341.1, read on the forward strand.
TGATCAAAGTCGATTCTGCCCGGACCATCCGCCTGTCTGGTGACCGGAGTCTCGATGATCTCTAGGGGAGTATCCAGCAGCCGGAAGACCCGTTCGGCGGCCGCCATGGCGGACTGAAGAATATTGTATTTCTCGCTGAGATCCTGGATCGGGCGGAAGAAGCGTTGCGCGTACTGCATAAATGCGACCAGAACGCCGAGGGTCGTCAGGTTGCGCACGAGATGGAGGGTGAGCAGCGTCTTCCGGCTAAAGCCCACGGCGATTCCGGTAATCATCCATTGCCGCATCACATCGTGACCGCCGAACCAGATTACCGAAGCGACAGCGATCGAGGAGAGAATTTCAACCACCGGGTAATAGACCGCATGCGCCATGATGGCGTCTTTGAAAGCTTCCATATGCTGGGCATTTACCGCTGAGAACGCGTCAAAGGCGCGGCGCTCGCGGTTGAACAGCTGCAACACCACCATCCCACTGACGTGTTCCTGCAGATGCGCATTGATGCGCGCGATAGCTACGCGGATCCGGCGATAGGAATCGCGTACCTTGTCACGGAAGATCTTGGTGGCGACGGCAATGAATGGAAGAACTGCGAAGGTGATCAGCGCCAGCTTCCAGTTCACGCACAGCATGATGGCCAGGATTCCCGCCAGCACGAAAATGTCTTCGAAGATCGAAACCACGCCCGAGGTGAACATCTCATTCAGCGCGTCAACATCGCTCGTAACGCGCGTGACCAGCCGGCCGACGGGGTTTTTGTCATAAAACCCGATGTGCATGCGCTGCAAGTGGCGGAAGATCTCGCTGCGCAGGTCGAACATCACCATCTGCCCAGCCCACTGCATCAGGTAAGTCTGCAGGTACTCGAGAAGAAAGCTGAAGGTTATAAGACCGACGTAGATAGCAGCTACCTGCGCAATTCCCGTAAGCGGATGCGGACTCAGCCAGCGGGCGAGCAATGAGGGCGCGTGATGCGCTGGCGCCAGATAGCGGTCGACAGCCACCATGGTGAGGAAGGGGCCGAGTACGTCCGCTCCGGCTTTCAGCACAATGGATGCGAGCGCCACGATGACTTCCAACTTGTACGGCCGCAGGTATTTCAGCAGCCGCTTCATGAGCCGGCTATCGTATGCCTTGCCGAGAACTTCCTCCTCTTGGTGAGACGCCATCGCCTTATTCTAAATGGATGGCGTTCTAAACCTGACGGATGGAAAACCTTCGGACTTCGCTTAAGCTGCTATGAGAAAGACTCAATCGCTATGTTCAACTATTCTCTGAATAACAACCTGGAACATGTTGAATCTGAGCTACTTGATTGTCTCCCGCGACCGTCGAGCGAGTTCTTCCGCCGGCATGGGGATTCTTCTGCTCGGCTTAACTCAACCCCTTGGTCAGAAAAGCTAGAGTATCGCTGACGGCTCATCCCCCGCTACTGGAATGTACACAGGTCCCGGCGAATAGTGGCACAGGTGACTCTGCTGGCCGTGCTATTTGCCCGAGAAGCCCTAAATCGTCCAGCGCAGGAGGGTCGCGCCAGTCGTGAAGCCAGCACCGACCGAAGCTAGCAGAACCAGGTCGCCCTTCTTCAGCTTGCCTTCTTCGCGGGCGGTTTCCATCGCCAAGGGTATGGTGCCGGCCGTAGTGTTGCCGTAGTGCTCGATATTCATGATTACGCTGTCCGGCTTGACTCCGAGCCGCTCGGCAGTGGCCCGGATAATTCTTTGGTTCGCCTGGTGGGGAATAAAACAGTCGATGTCGCCGGCTTTTACGTGGTTGCGCGAAAGCAGCTTTTCACAGACCTCGCCCATCTTGCGCACCGCGTACTTGAATACGGCCTGCCCGTCCTGGTGGACAAAATGCATCCTGTTGTCTACCGTCTGATGCGTCGCCGGATGAAGACTACCACCGGCGGGCATGTACAGCGAACAGCCGCCGGCTCCGTCGATCTCGTGGACAAAGTCGATAATTCCTTGATCGTCTTCTGCGGGCTCGAGGATTACCGCACCGGCACCGTCCCCGAAAAGTATCGAGGTAGCGCGATCGGTGTAATCGAGGATCGAAGACATGACGTCGGATCCGATCACCAATACCTTCTTATGAGCGCCAGTGGCGACAAATTGCGCCCCCGTCTGCAAGGCATAGACAAAGGCAGAACAGGCGGCCGAAAGGTCAAACCCCCACGCTCCCTTTATTCCCAGCTTGTGCTGCACCAGGCACGCGGTTGAGGGGAAGAGCATATCGGGAGTGACCGTAGCCACGAGGATGGCTTCGATTTCGCTCGCATCCATATTTCTTCGCGCCAGAGCGCATCGAGAGGCTTCGACCGCAAGATCGCTCGTAGCTACTCCGTGGTCGACAATGTGTCGCTCGCGAATGCCGGTGCGGGTCACGATCCACTCATCGGTAGTGTCGACCATTTTCTCGAAATCTCGGTTGCTCAGAATGCGCGGCGGAACATAGGTCCCCAGGGAGGTTATTTGGGCGCGGGCGAGCTGGCTCACTCGATGCGTTCTCCGCTCTGGAAGATGAAAACGTTATTGTACGCACCCGAGGTCAAATCTCCAATGATCGACAGCAGCGAACACATTAAACCCGGCGGGCAGTGGAGAACATTTCGCTTGCACGCGTTTCAAGACTTAGTAGCCGAACGAATTCTGGCGGGCTGGGAAATGGGATCGGAGGGCGCAACAGGGGGGCCAGCTTAGCCAGGCACCGGCGCCCCACTGCACACGCAAGAGCCCGTTACCGTTGCTTCCTTCCGGACCTGGCGGGGTTGGCGGGAATGCGTCGCGCGGGACCGATGCCTGACGTTTCATGGTAACACTGGCCTCGACCCGGCTTCAGCTCGTTCACCCGACCCTTTTTTGCCTCGATTTCCGCTCTGCGGGTGACCGCCGTGGCTGTGGCATCCAATAATCCAACACTCCGCGGCAGCAACCTTCGGTACCCTTTACCTTTGGCTGGGAAATACTGAAAATGGCTTATTCCATGGCTGCAAGTCACGAAACCAGGGACTTTACTCTCGCCGAAGCGATCCACCGCTATTTTGATGTCGCGCTCTACCTGCTTATTTTTACCGGCTTCGGCACGCTGGCCTCGACCGGCGACCTGGATTTTCCTACGGTTCTGATTGTGACCGCCTCGTTATTGCTGCGCGGTTACATGCTTTCCCGCCGGCGGAAGGTGCTGCTGTCCGAGCGCTGGACGAATCTTCTTACCATAGGCTGCGTGGGCTTCTACATTGCCGACCAGTTCGTCATCTCACGCGGGTTCCTGGCTGCGACCGTCCATCTTGCCCTCTTTGTCATGCTGGTGCGCCTGTTCTCCGCACAGCGCGACCGCGACCACTACCTGCTGGCCGCGCTTTCCTTTGTCATGGTGCTGGCTGCCGCCGTGCTTACAGTCGACAGCATGTTCCTGTTTGCCCTGGCCGGTTTCGTTCTGGTCGCTACCGCCACTCTCATTCTGATGGAGATGATGCATTCGTCACAAAAGCTGCCGGTGCAGGCGCGTGATCCACGCATGCCGCGCGCTTACCGCAAGTTGTCCTACACCATTGCGGGCATCGCCCCTTTGCTGCTGGTACTGATCTTTATTGGAGCGGCCTTAATATTTTTCCTGCTGCCGCGCATTTCGGCAGGTTATATGGGCGCGTACTCGGCGGCCAATGACCTGACGACCGGTTTTTCCGACCGGGTGGAACTGGGACGAATCGGCCAGATTCAGCAATCGAAAGCCGTGGTGATGCACGTGCAGATCGAGGGTGCCACTCCTCCCGGATTCTTCGGGCTGAAACTGCGGGGCATAGCACTGAACAGTTTTGACGGCAGGACCTGGACAAATACCCGCGCCAGGCTGCCGCTCAGGCGGGCGTCGGATGGGCGATTCAATCTTGAGACCGAACTTCCGGCGTCGGCGCCGCTTGCGACCGTACACTACCGCGTGACCATGGAGCCTCTGGTCAGCGACGTCTTTTTTCTGCTGGGAACGCCGCGCTCCTTACGAGGCAACTATCGGGCCATGTCGGCGGATAGTGCCGGAGACGTTTTCGATATGGATGCCGAGCATCCCGTCGCCCGCTATGAGGCAGACTCAAGCGTGCGCTACCCGTCCGCCCGACGGCCCCTGAAAACGTCCGTTGATTACCCGCGGGGGATTCTCTCGACGTACCTGCAGCTTCCGGCTCTTGATCCGCGCATACCGTCGCTGGCACAGGAAATCACCGCCACCGCCAACAGCCCGCTCGAAAAAGCCTCGGCCATCGAGCATTACTTGCGTGCCCACTATGGTTACACGCTGGAGATGTCAGCGGCTACGCCCCGCGACCCCATCGCCGATTTCCTGTTTGTGCGCCGCCAGGGCCATTGCGAGTATTTTGCTTCGGCTATGGCACTCATGGTGCGATCGCTGGGAATTCCCGCGCGCGTGGTGAATGGTTTTGCCGGGGGAGAGTTCAACGATATAACCGCCCAATATGTGGTTCGGGCGAGCGATGCGCACTCCTGGGTGGAAATCTATATTCCTGGTGAAGGCTGGTTGGAATTCGACCCCACACCGTCGGGCGGCGAAGAGCCGCATGGCAGCTGGAGCCGTTTCATGCTCTACATGGATGCCATGGACTCATTCTGGCACGAATGGATCGTAAATTACGATCTAGCACACCAGCTCCGCCTCACGCAGGAAGCCAGCCGCGGCAGCCGCTCGATGGCAGCCGGGGTGCAGTCTTGGGCCCGCAATCAATATCAACGACTACTCGATTGGGCACGCGGGACGGGAAACAAGGCGCGCCAGTCTACGCGGCGATGGGTATTCGCAGCTTTCTGGACGTGCCTCCTTGTCCTGCTTGCGCTAGCGGCTCCTGCGTTCCTGGCACGCCTGCGGCGCTTCCGCCTCGCCCGCCGGCCGGATGAAGCTCCCCAGGCTGCCGCTACCATCTGGTATCAGCGCATGTTGCGCCAGGCCGCGCGCCGGGGGTGGAAGAAAACGCCGGAACAAACCCCGGCAGAGTTTGCTTCGACGATTAGCGATCAACCCCTGCAAGGGCAAATCGCGGCCTTCAGCAGGCATTACGAGAATGCGCGATTCGGTGGAGATCGCGAAGAAGCTTCCCGCTTGCCTGAAATCTTTGAAGAGATCAAGAGCCGCCGCTGAGTGAGCTCGCCAGGTTCATAAGCTGGCCGGCACGCTTCCGAATGCCGGTCCGGAAGCGACGGCGAGTCGCTATCAAGCAGTCCAGCAGAACGCAAATTTGCGACCCTCGTCTTCGAAAATCAGAATGTAAGCCAACTCCACTTCTTTGTGGCTTGCGATTCCGAAACCGCCGAGCTATGCACCTGCGGCAACCCATTTAGCAAGCCACTGGCGCAGTTGCGACGATAGCCAGAGTTGCTGCAATGCGTCCAACTGGTTCCCCTTTTCCTCGTTTCCGGCGCGACGGATGCGACGGATGCGGAATGTTGAAGGCTGCCATCTCAGCGTGTTAGGCTCATGAGTTTTCTAGTGGCAGCCCGGCTATGTGTCGAGATCTGTGAGGCTTTTTCTTGTCAGCCGTTGAAACTACTCCCGCCGCCCGCAAGACTGCGCTTTATGCTAGCCACCGGGAATCCAAGGCGAAAATGGTTGAATTCAACGGCTGGGAGATGCCGGTTGAGTATTCCGGCATCATCGCCGAGCACCTGGCCGTGCGCAACGCGGTCGGGATCTTCGATGTCAGCCATATGGGAGATATCTGCTTGGCCGGCACCGAGGCGCTCACCGCAGTCCAGCACATTTCAATGAACGACGCTTCCCGGCTGTCTCTCGGGCAAGCGCAATATTCGGCCCTGCTCTACCCCCAGGGTACCTTCGTGGACGACGTAGTCGTACACCGCCTGGGCAGCGAAGAGTATTTGCTGGTCATCAACGCCGGAACGCGGGAGAAGGATTTTAACTGGGTGCGCGACAACACGCGCGAATTCGATTGTCGTGTGGAAAATCTCTCGGATCGCTTCACGCAAATAGCGATTCAGGGACCGAAGGCGGCCAGCCTTCTGCAAAAGCTTACCGATACGGATCTGGCAACCCTAAAATTCTACTGGTTCCGTCGAGCAAGGCTTTGCGGGCTCGACGATATTCTCATCGCGCGGACCGGCTACACCGGCGAAGATGGATTCGAAATTTATATTCCGAGCGACGAGGGCGTCAGTCGCCGAGTATGGAACGACTTGTTCGCCGCCGGCCGCGATGCCGGTGCCATACCCTGCGGCTTAGGTGCGCGCAACACCCTCCGGCTTGAGGCCAGGCTTCCTCTGTACGGACACGAGATTTCCGATACCATCAATGTATGGGAAGCGAGTCTAGACCGCTTCTGCAAACTGGAAAAAGAGGAGTTCATCGGGCGGGAAGCTCTTGCCAGAGCCAAAGAGGCACCGCTCAGGCGGAAGTTGGTCGGAATTGAAATGAAGGAGCGGGGAATTGCTCGTGACGGCTACAAGGTCTGGTCTCAAGAAGGAAGGGAAATCGGCTGGATAACCAGCGGATCATATGCTCCTTTCCTCAGGAAAAATATCGCTTTGGCGTATGTTCCCCCGGAATTCTCGGCCCCAGGCAGGGAGTTGTCGGTTGAGATTCGCGAACAGTACGTTGGGGCCAGGGTGGTTCCGACTCCGTTCTACCAGAGACCCAGAAAAACATAGGCGCGTATTCGAGGAAGTACCTGAGCGACCAGGCAGCAGAAGGGAACTTATCGCATGAAATATCCTTCAGACTTCAAGTACACCAAAGAACACGAGTGGATCCAAGTCGCCGACAAAACCGCCGCTGTGGGCATTACCGATTACGCGCAGGAATCGCTGGGCGATATCGTTTTTCTCGACTTGCCCAAAGTCGGAGCGCAACTTGCCGCGGGAAAGCCCTTTGGATCGGTGGAGTCGGTCAAAGCGGTTTCCGACCTTTATGCGCCGGTATCGGGAACCGTTAAGGAAGTAAACGGCGAGCTTGCAGGCGCTCCCGAAAAGATCAACCAGAGCGCTCACTCCTCCTGGATGATCAAGATCGACCTACAAAATCCCAACGAACTGAACGGCCTGCTCTCGGCCACTGATTACGAGAAATTCATCGCCGAGGAGAGCGTCGGCTAGGGCCGGACCCGCCCGCCCCGTCGATCATGCGTGCGCAAGACGGGCCGACATTGCTATGCGTTATCTTCCCAAATCCCCTTCCGATCGCGAGGCCATGTTGCGGGCCATCGGCGTGTCGTCTATCGAAGAGCTGTTTCGCCCGATCCCGGCCGAATACCGCCTGAATCGTCCGCTGAAGCTTCCGCCCGGAATGTCGGAACCGGAAATCGTGGCGTGGTTTCGCGAGCGTTCCCGGGAAAATGGCGAAGGTCTAGCTTCGTTTTTGGGTGCTGGCGCCTACTGCCATTATCGCCCGGTAGTGATTGATGCCCTGATCTCGCGAGGTGAATTTCTGACCTCTTATACCCCCTACCAGGCGGAGATTTCGCAGGGAACGCTGCAGTCAATCTTCGAATTCCAGACGATGATTGCCGAGCTGACGGGCATGGAAGTGGCAAATGCTTCGATGTACGATGGCTCGACAGCCGCCGCCGAAGCGGTGATGATGGCCGTGCGCCTCACCGGACGGCGCTCGGTGGTGGTGGCACGGAGCGTGCACCCCGAGTATCGCGAAGTGCTGGCCACTTACGCTCGTCATCAAGGGATATCTTTGACGACCGTACCGTTTGCAGAAAGCGGACGGGTCGAACCGCAGGCGCTCAAAAACGCCGTTACTTCGGAGACCGCCTGCCTGCTCGTCCAATCGCCGAACTTCTTTGGCACCATCGAGGAGGTGGATGAGCTTGCCGGGATTGCCCGTGGCACGGGCGCCTTGATGATTGTCGCCATTAGCGAGGCAGTCTCGCTTGGCATCGTCGAACCACCGCGTAACGCCGACATTGTCGCCATGGAAACGCAGTCATTTGGAATTCCCCCCGGCTTTGGCGGCCCCTATTGCGGCGTGATTGCCACCCGCGAACCGTACGTGCGGCAGATGCCGGGACGGCTGGTGGGCCAGACCACAGACCGCACCGGCAAGCGCGGATTCGTCCTCACCCTGGCGACCCGCGAGCAGCACATTCGCCGCGAGCGGGCGACCTCCAATATCTGTACCAACCAGGCGTTGATGGCGCTCATGGCCAACATCTTCATGACGGTTTACGGCAAAGTGGGCCTCAAAGAGCTAGCGCGACAGAACCTGGCGAAGGCCGCTTATGCCGCCGGGCAGTTCGGAAAGCACGCGAAGTTGCTGTTTTCTTCTGCTCCCCGCTTCAATGAATTCGTCGTTCAAACCAGCGAAGATCCCTACGCCATAAATGCACGCCTGCTCGGTCACAAAATTGTCGGTGGGTTACCTCTCAAGAAGTTCTATCCCGAGCTGGGCAGCGCCGCATTGTGGTGTTGCACGGAAATGACCACACGAACGCTGATCGATACCGCGGTTGGTCACGTCGCCGAAAGCGAACGTTCCTTAAGCGCGAAAG
>JAFAWX010000389.1 GCA_019241535.1 Acidobacteriota bacterium
TGCTTATCCTGGTGGAGAGATCATCGTCGGGGAGGGGTCTTAGCTCTGATGCATCATGAAGATGAACTTGCGATCGTTTTGGGCTGCGAAACAGCGCGTGCCGTCCCCCCGGCAGTGTGCAGAACGTGTCAATACTCATGCAAAGGACTAACCTGACTGTAAGTCAGTTCGATAAGCTGTCGGATCGATGACTCGGCAAGCCTTACGGAAAACTCGGACATGCTGCAGACAACGAAAGCTTCAACCTGGCATTTCAGTATTATGACCTCGTGCTGCCGTGGAACTTCTTGAGACGTACCAGTTTCTCTCCGGGGACGCAAAATAGCTGCGTCGCAGGAGATGCACCATGGTTCAAGGCGCGAGTCCAGCAAGCCCGCTACCAGGTAAAACGGAATGCTGAGACGTTTGAAATCTGAAAATCCACTCGTCTTCCCTAACCCGACTATGGAAGCGCCTGACGGCCAGGTATCGAAGGTGTCCGGCTCTGCACAAACTGTGAGTCCCACAACTGAATGCGAGGAATTAACCGGACCTTGGGTGAAGTGCCTCACAGGAGTTTGGCAGTAGTCCACGAGACCACCATCGTTCCGCAAGTGCTTTTTCGTTTAATATCCCTCGCATGAACATGGCTGCCCCACAGATGAGCGCCAGTCAAGTCCTGAGCGCATTCCATCGTGACGCCCCGTATCTCTTCTTAGGCGCCGCCTTCGTTGCTGTTGGCATCGTCTCGGCCGCTTTTGCTGCTCTTCACCGTAAACGCGACTCCCTCCTGATCTACTTTGCCCTCTTTGCTGCCTTTTACGGGCTTCGCCTTTGGATTTGGTCAATCCTGCTCGGACTGACGGTGCAGGGTTCGATCTTTTACACTCGCCTGCGTGCGGGCATTAATTACATTATCCTTATTCCTGCATTCCTCTTCTTCATTTCCTTGGGGCTGCCGAGGCGCTTTGAGCGGGCGGTTGGGTACGCCATGGTGGGTCTCGGTTGCGTATTGGCTGCGTCCACCTTCTTCTTTGGCGACTCCGGATTTTATGAGCGGACTAACAGCATCGCCGTAATCGGGGCGTCCGGGTTCTTTCTCATTCGGTTCATGGCGGACGGCTCCGTCGAACGCAGTAGCCCTGAGGCTGCCGATTTCGCTGTTATCCGCTGGGGTCTTTTAATATTCGTTGCCTGCGTGGTTTGGCAAAACATGGCTGAACTGCTGTCCACGTCCTTTGTCAGACTGGAGCCATTCGGGTTCGCCGGGTTTCTAAGCACTCTGGGCTACGTTGCTGCGCGAAGGACTTTGCGCCGGGACCAACAGCTACAGGAAATTCAAAACGAACTCGAAATCGCTCGCCGCATTCAGCGGTCCATTCTGCCGACTGAATTTCCTACCGCAACGCGCTTCCGAGTCGCCGCCCGCTACGTACCGATGACTTCGGTGGCAGGCGATTTTTACGACTACGTCGTCGCTGACGACCGCCAGGTCGGACTGTTGATTGCCGACGTCTCGGGGCACGGAGTTCCTGCCGCCCTGATTGCATCCATGGTCAAGCTCGCGGCGGCTTCGCAGCGGGTGGCCGCTGCTGACCCTGCCCGGTTCCTGTCCGGCATAAACTCGGCTTTGTTGGGGAACACGCAGAACCAGTTCGTCACGGCCGCGTATGCCCATCTGAACTCAGAATCGGGAGAACTGCGCTACTCGGCAGCAGCGCACCCCCCGCTGTTGCTTGTCAGGGACGGAAGGGTCATAACAATTGAAGAAAACGGGTTAATGCTCGCAGCATTTGATTTTGCATCGTACTCGACCGCAGTCCACAAATTAGAGGCGGGTGATCGCGTGGTGATGTATACAGACGGGCTTCTGGAGGCGTCTAACGCTGCCGGAGATTTCTTTGGATCCGATGCGCTATGCGATCTGTTGGCAAAAACGAAAGGGCTATCGACTGAAGTGGCGGCAGACTCGATTATCGCTTCGGTCCGCCAGTGGTCAGTAAAGCAGGACGACGACTTGACCGTGCTTGTATGTGACTACGTGCGCACGTGAATGCGCGAAGAGGGTAATCTACTGCGTTGAATCCATGCCTAGTGCCTTGGTTTCCGTAGAAAGGCTGCCCTTCCCAGATAAGCGCAGGATTTGCAGAACGCAGCGGACGTCACGCTTCTTCCTTCCACTGGGTCTAAAATCCGCTCCAAGCCAAGCACTTCGTGGGTATCAATAGACTGCCCTTAATGCATGCAGACATCTCGAATCCGAGCTGCCTTCGCATCTGGGCGTTTGGTGGCGCGACCACAACGCCCTTCGTCGCGAATCAAACGCGCACTACCGCCGACACCCACTCGAGAAATAGTTGCCGATTCACGTGATCCGCATTCCGTTCACCGCCTACTGCATCTCGGCATCCGCATCACGGAAAACCCACTTGGGCCGCGGGCCTTCATCCAGTTGCTAGATCATCAAGAGCCTCTTCACCATTCAGAAAGCTTCGGGCCGGTAAATAGTACCTTGATCGGAATTTCACTTCCGACGGCGCGGGTACCTCGCAAGTGACATCGAACCAAAGAATTAATAGCGTATTGTCTTTAGGCCTCAACTTCCGTGCAGCGCACGCCTATCGTCACGCATTGAACTCTGCACTTGTCGCCGCAGTCTGCGGTCCACCGCGATCTTAGGTGCGTTTCGTCTCCGGTTGATCGGCACGCTCCAGGATCCCGTATTTTCGGAGAACCGTGTAGGTGAGATTTTCGATTTCGCCGAGAACGCCTTCCCGAGAATGCTGGCGACGCTCGATAATGGGTGCCTCGGTTTTCATGGAAAACTTAGTTTTATGTCCTCACTGGTAATGTGCGAGCGACTAGAAAAACTGGGTTGCGACCTAGGCAACCTTGGAAGTCATCGAGGCAGCCTTCCGCCTAAGCTAACCGCAATGGATTCCTCTGGACTTCTCAATTCCAATCCGCGAGCGCAGTGCGCGAAGTTAACATTTCCACCCATTTTGTTGGGAGTTCAGTTTTGTTTGACGCCATAACATTCACCTGAACTCCCCTTTGCAGAAGGCTGCTTTTTACGGTTTCTCCTTTGGAGCGTTTTGACTTCATTCTTGTGACAGTAGCACTCGCGTATTCCTTATGCCGCTCAGCCCGACTGCAGAAATGATTTTTCAAAACGTGTACAAGGTTAGACTTAGCAGCGAAGGATTCGACTGACACAGCTTTGTCATTTGCTTGTCAAATACCAGTCGGCACTTACAGCGCTTATCGCCGGTTTCGTGAAAGCTCATTTCTCTCTAGCAAAGAAGCTAGCTCCGCATTGGAAGACTTGTATCGATTCGACCTATTGGGGGCGGGCAAGTTCGGCTTTAGAGCTGTCGTATTTCCGGCTCGTGTAGACTCACAAGAAGCCCGCAGGGTCGGACGAAGAACAAGGATGAACGAGGCTCAATGGATAGAGCAGCATTGGCACCATAACTGTGCACACGCTGCCATTCGTGATACTTGCATACTGCCGCTGCTTACTCTTCCGTGAAGGGAATACGCAAACCTTGTTACTCCCAGACGTGGCAAACACCGAGAACAAAAGGCCCGCTAACAAAAGCCTGACAATTTTGCGAAGCCGGCAAATGTGACCCTGTTGTCTTCTCTCAGATCACTTCTTTGGTTTCCAGTGAAATTCGCGCGACTCCCGAGCGGCCACTCTCATCTGATCTTGCATGGACTTTCTTCCTCCAGCAGGAGAGCTTTGGTTGTTTATTACTGCCATGGGAATGCTTGGCCGGCAATTTCTTCGTGGCATTCCTGCCGCAATTCGTGAGTCCATGCTGACGTGGGCTGTGGTGGGTCTCGAGGCAGAAATCGCTGCTCCCGGCTCGTCCGAGGTAATCGAACACTGAAATGGACAGTTGTTCGGTCTATTAAATGAGTGTTTTCATGAGGTTAGGAAGGGGGCCGACGATGGGACTTTGAACCGATGACCTGCCGATACGAAATGAGGATCCCGCAGATTTTCACCGGGGCTGTGGCCATCTTTCATAAAGCCTCCCGCCTGCCCTCGCTGAAAATGTAGGAAAACTCCGAGATTGTCCGCACTCCAACCTTCATTGACTTGCGCTCCCTACCGGCCTACCATGCTCATCGCCCACGGGGTGAAGTCCCGCTCAGATGATCGGACAAACCGTCTCACATTACCGCATTGTTGAGAAGCTGGGCGGCGGCGGGATGGGTGTGGTCTACAAGGCCGAAGACATCAAACTTGGTCGCTATGTCGCTCTCAAATTCCTGCCCAATGACGTGGCCCAGGACCCACAAGCCCTTAGTCGTTTCCAGCGCGAAGCCAAGGCCGCGTCCGCACTCAATCATCCGAACATCTGCACGATCCATGAGATTGATGAACAGAATGGGCAAGCCTTTATTGTTATGGAGTTTCTGGATGGCATGACCCTAAAGCACTGTATCGGTGTGGACCTGCTGGACATCGAGACGGTGCTGTCGCTGGGTATTGAGGTCGCCGATGCATTAGACGCAGCCCACGCCGAGGGGATCATTCACCGCGACATCAAACCGGCCAACATTTTCGTCACCAAGCGTGGGCACGCCAAGATTTTGGATTTCGGGTTGGCCAAAGTGATCAACCCCCAGCCACAGCCTATAGGAATCGAGGCGACCGCGACGGCGATGCGGGAAGAGCATTTGACGAGCCCCGGCAGCACCGTAGGGACGGTAGCGTACATGTCGCCGGAGCAGGTGAGGGGCAAGGAACTCGACGTACGCACTGACCTTTTCTCATTCGGAGTCGTGTTGTATGAAATGGCGACAGGTGCCCTCCCCTTTCGTGGCGATAGCTCGGGTGCGATCTTCGATTCTATCCTCCATAAGTTGCCTCCGGTCCTGGTACGTCTGAATCCCGATCTTCCGCCCAAGCTCGAAGATATTGTAAATAAGGCGCTGGAAAAGGATCGCGACCTGCGCTGTCAGAGCGCTGCCGAACTCAAGACTGACCTAAAGCGTTTAAAACGTGATCTAGACTCCAGTGGCCAGGCATCTCCGACGAGCGGGGCTGCCGTCGCGCCTGCTCGAGAGATGCCGGCAGTGAGCCAGGAGAAATCGGTCGCTGTTCTCTACTTTGAGAACCTTAGTGGAGCCAAGGAAGATGAGTACTTCCGCGACGGCATGACAGAAGACGTCATTACGGAACTGGCGAAGATCAAAACTCTTCAGATCTTCCCGCGGGCGGCGGTACTGGCATATCGCGACAAGCCAATCACAGGCCCCGAGGTAGGGCAACAATTGAAAGCTTCGTATGTTCTCGGCGGCAGTGTGCGCCGTGCCGGCAATCGTCTGCGTATTACTTCGCAGTTGGTCGAGACCTGCACCGGACACACAGTCTGGGCTGACCGTTATGACCGTGAAATGAAGGATGTTTTCGAGGTCCAGGACGACATCGCCCGCAGCATTACCCAGGCGCTACGCATTTCGCTATCGCCGCAGGAAGAAAAGACAATTGCGCAGAAGCCGACAGAGAATCTCCAGGCCTACGACTACTTGTTGCGCGGCCGAAGCTACACGCGCCGAGAAAACCTAGAGTTTGCCTTACAGATGTTCGAGCGCGCCATCAAACTCGATCCTAACTTCGCTCTGGCGCACGCTGGAATTGCCAACGTTTGCGGGATGCTGTTCGAGCTGCACGGCCGTGATTCACGCTGGATTGAAAAGGGTCTTGCCGCCGCCAACCGCGCCTTCGAGCTGCAACCGCAGTTGCCGGAAGCCCTGTCGGCGCGCGCCCGCGTTTTACTGGTACAAAAGCACTACGAGGACGCGATTGATTATGCGCGCAAGGCGCTCAACCGCAAAGTAGATTGCGAGGGCGCCTGGGACGTGCTCGGACGCGCCCTATTCACCGCCGATCGGTGGAAGGAAGCGGCTGAAGTGGCGGACCGTGCCATCGAGGCCTGCGCCGACGACTATAATGTATGCGTTCCATACTTGAACGCCTTGTCCGCGCTGGGAGAAACTGAGCGAGCCGGCACATTGCGCAAGAAGCTTGTCGTTTCGCTCGAACACCAGATCGATACTGTCCCGGAAGACGTCCGTGCGCGGATGCTTCTCGCGAACAACTATGGTTTCCTCGGCAACAAGAAAGATGCCGTGCAACAGCTCGAAAAAGCTGTCGCCATGCGTCCCAACGATGCCAGTACACTCTACAATGCAGCCTGCACTTACGGACTGCTCGAGCTAAAGGTCGACGCACTGGCCTTGCTGGGGCGCGCCATCGACTGTGGGTTCAGCGACATTGAGTGGATTTCCCCGCGATACGGATTTGGCGTGTCTACATGGCGACCCCGTCTTCGAGTCCCTCGTTGGAAAGCCTCGTTCCAGCAACTAATCGCCTGGATGTGACTGACAAGACGATCCAGCTGATTCTTCGGCGTAGCGTTATGCAGGTCACTCAGGGTGTTACATCAATTGCTGACATCGTGGGGGTGACGGACCGAAATCGCTGCTCGCTGGCATTTTGGACAGTAATCGGACAGTAAAAAGGACACTTAGTAGTCCAGCTGAACTAAGCGTTCTTATGAGGTTAAGTTGAGCCGACGATCGGACTTGAACCGATGACCTGCCGATTACGAAATCTGTGCGTTGAGTCGCTCTAGCCTAACCTTCATTTGTTTTGAATCACGCTGGTGGACGCCAGTGCATGCAAACTCATCTCATTCTCGGACAGCAGTTCGGCTGATTGGAAACAACCTAAAATTTGCCAATTAGGTAGTTGCGTCGAGATCATAGCTTCAACCGCCAGCAGTTTACACAGTGTCTTAGAGGTCGTGTTTGAGCTTCACTGAATCTCCAGCGAACATCACCACGGGCCTCGCTTAATCTTCGCCGCAGCTTGCTGGCGATGTTCGGGCCACAATCACATAACAACATAGCGATTGACATTAACGCTACCGCGGCCGAGTCCCTCGCGTTTTGCATCCTTCGGCCGCGTACATCCACCCCGTGGATTAAATCAGGCCCGCAGTGTCGGAAATGGCGCCGCCGGAAGGGTCTTTCCGAAGGACAGAGTTGGCTGTTGGCGTCTTCACGAGCCTGGACAATTCCTTCCGCGACCACGGCTGAAGGCGCTGTAGGAGATACAGCTGCTCCAAGATGCGCAGGTGTCCTACTGTTTTGTGATCGAGTCCGAGGGTGCGCCCGAGATCGGGCAGATTGATCAGCTGACCTGCGAATTCAGCTGAGAGCTCCAACAGTCGTGGGAGCTGGGTCGGATTAAGGGGGTCTGCGGCGGTCCGTACGTGCGTCCGCGAGCGACGCGTATTTTTTGCTCCAACTTCACCGATGGCAAAAACAGATTGCGAAAACAGCCGTCTCTCGTTCGCATACAGATCATTAATCGTCTTCATTGCCGTGTGGGAGTCGTAGCGGGCATAGCCCAGCAGGCGCCGCACATGGGTCCAGTTCTTCTGCTCAATGTGCGCATTGTCATCTTTTTTGTAGGGTCGTCCGCTGGTGAACTGAATAGCTCGCGTCCGACAATAGTCGTATTAGATGTCTATTGATAAATTCCGTGCCGTTGTCGGAATCGATTCCCCGCAAGGGGAATGGCAATGCCTCCTTTATTTCTCCAGTGCCTGGCGGACACCTTCTTGCCCCTTACCGAGCACAGCGCGCGTTTCCACCCAAGTGCTGTAGATGTCGGTCATGTTCAAGGAATGGCAACAATCGCCCTCGGCCAATGCCCCTGCATGCGACACGAAATCGATCTCCGCGAACCCCGGTACTTGGACATTCCAGCGATCGGTCTTCACCGGAATGTGCTGTTTGAGCAACGTCCCCGGCTTGTGCCGCCATAGATCCTCTTGCGCAGCACGTGCTTGCGAGACCACAAGCGATAATCGATCGCCCGTGGGCTGATCCGAAGCAGTTGCTGTTCAACTTCCAGTCTGGGTCGAAAATGCCGCCGAATCTAGGCCATCCAGTGCGGCAACAGGCTTCAGGCGCACCGACCAGGGATAGTCCGCCGCTTCCCAGACCGCTTCTAGAATCGAGACTACTTGCGCTCCGTAGCTGGCGCTACGCCGTCGGCGTGGCCGCCTTTCAGGCTTTCTGTCCGGCGGCGCACCGTTGAGCAAGCGGATGGCATACTTGCGGTGGTTGCCGCAGTTCTTGCAGAACTCATCCAAAATGCGCCGCTTCTCCTCCT
>JAFAWX010000031.1 GCA_019241535.1 Acidobacteriota bacterium
TTGGGCCGCAGGGAGATAGCTTGTTGATAAGCCTTCTCCGCTGCTGCGGGATTCCCTAATTTGACGTAAGCGTCGGCTTCCCCCCGCAACCCGTCTTCGTTGCTGGCGTCGATTTGTACCGCGCGCTGGAATTCCTGGACCGCCAGATCGTACTTCCCGGTTTCGTTGTAGACACCGCCCAGGCAGATTAGCCCCTCTGCGGTTTCATGGATTGCGAGTGACTTCATGCAATTTTGCTGCGCCTCGCGAACCCATTTGCCTCCGGGGTTCGACTGCTGATAGCCCAGTAAATAGGCTTCGCCCAAAACCGCATGTGCAATGGCGTATCCCGGGTCCAGTGCGGTTGCCTTTCTCAATTCGGCAATTGCGAGATCGATATTTTCTGCCGTCTGATATTCCTGCAGGTACCCGCGGCCGCGAAGATAACTTGCATATGCCTCGGGCCTGGTCTCCGGCCTGGTGGAGGGACGTGCCGGGCGTCCTATTCCGAGCTCTGCGGTCAACAGCGATGTGACCTCGTTGACGACCTGGTCTTCCAATCCGATAGCATCCATTGTGGCAGCCGTGATGGTCCGGGCCGTGATCTGCCGGTGATTGCGCGAATCCACCAGTGAGCAATTGATCCTGATCTGCTCCCCGACACGATGTGCGCTGCCCTCAAGCACCAGGTCAGTTCCGAATTCTTTCCACGCCTGCTCCGGTGTCTTGACCCCTTGGGCCATAACATCCCGGGCGGAAATCACCTGCAAATCCCTTCCCCAAGGCTGCGCCAGCTTCGCGGTTAGAGTTTCGGTAAGCCCGTTAATCAGGGCAATCGTCTTCTCATCCTGTCCGGTGGAATCAAACGGGAGAACGGTAAGAAGCCTATGGGGGTTGTGTCGCGACCCGAGCCACTTCTCACGCAGTCGATACGTGCCATACGTCGATAACGCGAGGACCGCCGCGATCATGATCCACGTAGTCCGGCGCATGCGCTTCCTGACGACGGGAAGCTCCGCAATTGCCAGCTTGCCGCTTGATGCGGTTCTTGGCGCGAGTCGCAAAAGGTCCACAGCTAGCTCGCGCGCCGATTGATACCGGCGGTTTGGATCCTTGTCCAATGCTTTGAGAATTACCGCATCCAGGGATGGGCTTATGTGGGAGTTCAATGTGCTAGGACTGGGCGGGTCTAGATGCTGGATAGCCTCGATCAGCTTTAAGGCTGGCGTCACCGGGAAGGGGCGTTCGCCGGTTGCCATTTCGTACAGAACTGTGCCGGCGCCCCAAATGTCGGTCCTTGCGTCGAGTTCTTCGCAGCGGATTTGCTCCGGAGCCATGTACGGCAACGTACCGGCCATCATGTCAGGTGCTTGCAGGCTCAATGTCTTCGCTGTTTCGCTTGCCGGCTCTCGCCAGCGCGCCAGTCCGAAATCGAGTATCTTTAATTCCTCATCGGGGGTTAGCCGCAGATTCCCGGGCTTCAGATCGCAGTGAATGATGTGGTGTCGGTGGGCTACCTCTAACCCGGTGGCCAATTGGACGCCCAACTCAATCACCTTCTTTGGCGACAACGGCCGCTTGGCCAGCTTGGCTTCCAAAGTAATTCCGGGAACGTATTCGGTGACCAGGTAGTCGATGCCTTCCTGCTGGTCGAAATCAAACGCCATAGCGATGTTGGCATGATTTAATTTCGCCAGCACACGCGCTTCCTGGCGGAATCGCTTTTTCGCGGTCTCATCGGGGAACGTTCCAGGCGGGAGTACCTTTACCGCTACATCGCGATCAAGCCGCTCATCACGGGCACGGAACACAACTCCCATGCCCCCTTTGCCGACCTCTTCGAGCAGGCGGTAATGACCCAGCACGGCCCCAGTGACTGGCGCCGGAACAGCCATGGGCGGATAGTATGCCGACCACCCTTTGCGGTCAACCAGAAGGGCTGCACTTGAAAAATCCTCCGGTTCGCCGCACACCGACCTGTTCATATCAGCGGCTTTGAAAAGCGCTGGTGCCGAAGATCAAACCGTCCCCGTCCCGGCCCTGTGAAGCAGTAATTTCAAGTACATAGCGGAAGCAGATGTCAAGTTGCCCGTCGGGAAGATTGAACGCTAATGGGTGCGGTCAATGCGGCGCTGAAGCAGTGCTTGCGGAGACGGCTTCCAGCAATTTTGTCTGGAGTTCGTCTTCGGGGAACCAGTGGCCCCGAAGCATCACGCCTTCTTGGCGGAAGACGTTGTCGACGTCGTTGAGAGGATTGGCACCAAGCAGTACGAGATCGGCAATTTTTCCGACGGCGATGGTTCCGGTGGAATCGCTCGTGTTCAAAAAGCGCGCTGCGTTGGAGGTTGCCGCTGCGAGTACCTGGTAAGGCGTCAAGCCGGCTTCATACAGTTGTTCTAGTTCATCTTTCATCGAAAAGCCCGGAATAACACAGGGCACAAAGGGGTCAGTGCCCGCCAGCAGAGGCACCCCGGCGTCGCGCAGTCCATGAACCAGATGCTGCATGACCGAGTACTGGGCACGAAGATAGGGAATTTTCTCGGGCAGCCAGCGTTTCACGTAAGGGTTGTCGGGCGGATACCATCCGAAATTTGTAGCTCCGACGGCAGTTCCCGTTGTGAGGTGCCTTGGCATATAGCGCATTTCCGGACGCTCCAGCAACGCGCCAAGGTCTGCAGCCTGAAAGATAATCTGGCGGAAAACCGAAAGTGTGGGACTAACCCAGGTGCCCGACCGAGCCGTTTTTCTCGAAATATCCGCCACCATTCGTGCAATTTCATATTCGTCGGTGGGTAAATTCCGTTGAAATTGAAAATAGGAATAGAGAAATTCCTCGGCGTGGACGATTAGGGATTGACGGCCGAGAGCGGCATCAATGCCCAGATTCGACGGCACGTGGCCTACGACCCGGACATGTTGAGCTCGCGCGGTGTCAAACAGGGCATCATAAGCTTCTTTCGTAAGCTCGCCATGAACTTTGATGAAATCGTAGCCCTGTCGCTTTTGCGATATCACCGCATCACGAACCTGATCGGCGGTCATGAAAGCCGGCTGCTGGATGAAGGGGCCGGTTGTATAGATTTTAGGAGCAAGAATGTCTCCGCCATTGATGCGCTCGCGAAGGGCCAGAATTTCCGGGGAGCCTTCCATGTTGATTCCGGTGGTTATGCCGTTCGCGAGCAGGAGTTGAAGCACGAGCATTTCATCTGTCGTTCTCGAGAGGGGAAGGTGGACATGACTGTCCACCAAGCCGGGAATCAGATAACGCCTGCGTCCCTCAATGACGTAACAGCCTGAGGGCAGTCTTGCATCACCCACTGGGGCGATTTGCCAGATGCGCTCGCTGCGCACCACTACGGTCTGGTGGACAAGAAGTTGCTCCCGATCCATGGGCACTAATGACACATCAACAAATGCCGAACAAGAGGCCGATTGGCCCGCAGCGACTCCTGCGCTGAGCGCCAGGAGGAGAACCAGGGCCAAAGCGGCTGTCGGACGCG
Organism: Acidobacteriota bacterium; assembly: GCA_019241535.1. Classification (GTDB taxonomy): domain Bacteria; phylum Acidobacteriota; class Terriglobia; order Terriglobales; family Acidobacteriaceae; genus Gp1-AA145. The sequence continues at coordinate 3,480 of JAFAWX010000031.1, forward strand.
AAAGCACATTGATCATTTGTATGATTGTGTCCGAAACGGGTCGTCAAGAAAAGAATATGTGTATTTCAGCAAGAGCCGACGGGGCGACCGCTGGATTCGGATGTTTTATCGCCCCAGACCGGAATGAGACTGCGCAATCTTTTACTTCGCTTCCAGATCACCGACTCCACACTCGTCAATCTTGCTTTCGAGCCGCACTGAATTTGACCGGGCAGGGTTCCAAAGCGCAATTGAATGGCTGAGAGCTCGACCGACTTTCACGGCAAGAAGAGCTACTACAAACGACGTGTGACTGACCCCATCGTCAGGCACTTATTAGTGCCCGCGATTCTCCTGCAAAAACGAGCCATCTGTAACTCGCTTCAAAACACGATACTTGTGTTCAGCCGGTGAGCAGAGCTGAAGGGGCACACTGAGCAGCGGTTCTCGTGCATGTCCGCCTTACCACGCCCACGCGTATGCCTCTACCCGGGGATCAGCGCCTGCGCTCAAGACATCGGTGGAGCGATCGATGATAATGCCTGCGTTCGAACCGAGCGACCATGCCGGCACAACCCGCAGCTTATGGCCGCGTGCACGCAAAGCCTGGCGAGTAGCTTCGGGAATTCGCGCCTCGACCGCCATGTCGCCGGGATCCATTGTGTGCGGGAAAGGTGAGGCGGGGAAACTCCGCGTGGACCAGCGTGGAGCCTCGATCGCCTGCTGAATGTTCATTCCAAAGTCGAGCAGGTTGATCAGAGTCTGCATTGTGCGCATGACCTGATCGTCGCCTCCGGGACTGCCCAGGATGGCATACGGCTGGCCGTCTTTCATCAACAGCGTACTTTGCAGCGTACTGCGGGGGCGTTTGCCTGGCTCAAGCGCGTTCGCTTCACCTCTCACCAGGGAATAGTAGTCGCCCCGGCAGTTAAAAATCAGTCCCGTAGTTCCCATGACCACGCCCGTACCGAATGAGCTATGCAGGCTGGGTTCAAAGCTCACCATGTTCCGAGTCTTATCGACCACTGCGATGTAGCTGGTATCACCATCATGGCTGGCATTGCCGCTAAGGACGGGTGGCGAAAGCTGAGTGACGGCGGACGCGCTCTTGACGAACTTCTCGGGAGAACCGGGCCGCAGGTCGAGAGAGGCTTTTTGAGGATCAATCAGGCTGCGGCGGTCGCGCGCGTAGTCCTTCGAGAGCAATCCATCATAAGGAATTCTGATGAAATCCTGGTCTCCGAGGTATTTTTCCCGGTCCGCCATGGCGAGCTTCATGGCCTCGACGCTGTTATGCAGAAAATCGGGGCTGTTGTGTCCCAGGGCTCCGAGGTCGAAGCCTTCGAGCAGGTTCAGGGCGATCAGTTCAGCGGGGCCCTGGCTGGCCGAGGGATTTTTGTAGATTCGGTAACCGCGGTAGTCGATCGAAACGGGGGTTTCGATTTCCGCCGTGTACTCGGCAAAATCCTGGTAGCGGAAGAGTCCTCCATTTGCCTCGGAGAATGAGGCCAGTTCTCGTGCGATATCTCCTTTATAGAATCGATCGCGGGCCGCCTTCAGCGCTTGGCGTCTTCCCTTGTGCTTGTTCGCCTGCTCGGCTTCGACCAACTTTCCGAGCGTGCGGGCCAGATCGGGATTGCGAAAAATCTCTCCTGCACGGGGGGCCCTGCCGTTCGGGACGTAGACCTTGAGCGTGGTTGGATACTTGAGAATCTTCTTGGTCTCGGCAATGTCGGCGGCGCTCGATTCCCCAAGTGGGAAACCCTTTTCGGCGAGTTCGATGGCCGGTTGAAGCACCTGTTCGAAGCTCATCGTCCCCCAGCGATCAAGCAGCACGTACCAGGCATCGACAACCCCGGGTAGTCCGCCGGAGAGCAATCCATCGCTCTCGGGAATGCTTCCACCGGCATTTTTCTCGTACCATTCGATGGTTGCCAGTTTCGGTGCTCGCGGCTCAGCGTTAACGGAGTACACCCTGTTCTCCCCCGCGACGTACACCAGGACAACCGCATCACTCCCCAGGCCGTTATCGGCAAAATCCGTGATGCCGAGGGCAGCCTGGCCCGCGACGGCGGCGTCGAATGCATTTCCTCCGGCTTCAAGGATTTTGCGGGCTGCCTCTGTGGCCTGCGCTCTCATGGAGGATACGGCTGCCTGCCGGCCGCGTATCACGGGGCGCATCGTCTGAGTTCCAGGCGTGTCGGCACTCTGTGCGACTCCCCTGTCTGCAAATCCCGACCACCACAATGCCGCAACTGACATGCTCAACCTCAGTATCCGTCCTGAACAAAGGCCACCGTTAAGCGAACGATTCTGCTGTCCCATATTCTCAGCTCACCGCAAAAGTATACTGCCGCGATTCCGAACATTGCGCCCTATGAATCTATACCTTCCTTCCTGAAGCAGCTGGTGTAAAATCCGGCCCACCACTGCGCCCAAATGGGTTGAGAATGATGATGCCGAATTTCACTTTAGGGGCAGCCGCGAGCAGCAGGGGAGCGAACTCTGCTTTCGCGCGGGCGCTGCTGCTCACACTATGCATGTGTAATATGTCTGCGTCCGCTCGAGCCAAGCATATGGTTGAGGTGGAAACGATCTCAGTACCTGATCTCGAACAGCCGGCGGAGATTCTGATCGACCACTGGGGTGTGCCACACATATATGCAAAAGACGAAACCGATCTGTTTTTCGTTCAGGGGTTCAACGCTGCCCGCGACCGCCTGTTTCAAATAGACCTTTGGCGGCGACGAGGCCTGGGCCGCCTGGCCGAGGCCTTTGGACCGTCTTTCATTGAAGAAGATGAAGCGACTCGTCTCTTTATCTACCGCGGCGAGATGGGGCCAGAGTGGGCGGCCTACGGAAAGGATGGACGGCAGATCGTGACAAGCTTCGTCGCCGGTATAAATGCCTACATCGAGTGGCTGGAAAAGCACCCGCAGCGCATGCCGTTTGAATTTAAGACTTTCAACTACGCCCCGGCGCATTGGTCGCCGGAGGATGTGGTGCGGATTCGCAGTCACGGCTTGACTGGAAACTTGGACGCGGAGGTTGAGCGGGCGAAAATGGCCTGTGTAGGCGAGCTCAAGTCGGACCAATTTCGCCTGCGTCTCGAGCCTGCTTGGGAAACACGTATTCCCGAAGGTTTGGATCCGTGCCTGCCAAAGGACGTATTGAAAAATTTCCGGCTTGCCACGCAATCAGTTCACGCCATGCCCAAGTCGCCTGCCGGCGCAGCAGATCAGAATGTGCTTCCCCCCAATGACAGCTCCATGGCAGAAGCCAGGGCAGAAAGCAATAACTGGGTCATTTCGCCGGAGAAGTCTGCGACCGGCCGGGCAATTATGGCCAATGACCCGCATCGGGAATATGTCGAGCCCAGTATTCGCTACATAGTAGACCTGAATTCACCCACCTTGCATGTAGCCGGAATCGGCGAACCGGCGATCCCGGGAATTTCTAATGGTCATAACGACTGGATTGCATTTGGAGGAACCTACTTCGCCATCGATCAACAGGACCTGTACGTATACGAACTGAATCCCGCCAACCGCGACCAGTACAGTTACCAGAGTCATTGGGAGGCCTTTCGCACGATACGTGAAGAAATACCAGTCAAGAGCCAAGCCGCGGTTACCGAAGAGTTGAAGTTCACCCGGCATGGGCCAGTAATTTTTGTGGATGAGGCGCGGAAGCGGGCATTTGCGGCCCGAACCCAGTGGCTCGAACCGGGCATGTCCGCCTATATGGCCTCGCTCCGTTATCTGCACGCCAAGACCTTCGAAGAATTCAGGCAAGCGCTTGAAACATGGGGCACGCCTCCCATCAATCACGTCTATGCCGACGTAAAAGGCAATATCGGCTGGGTGGCCATGGGATTTTGTCCCGTACGCCCAAACTGGGACGGTTTGTTGCCTGTGCCGGGAGATGGCCGCTATGAGTGGAATGGTCAGTGGAGCGCCGACCAGTTACCGGAAAAATATAACCCCGCTTCGGGGTATATCACCACATCGAACGAAATGAATCTTCCGCAGGATTATCCTTACAGGCAGCGTAAGCTGGGCTTTGAATGGTCGCCTCCCTTCCGTCATGAGCGAATCGAGGAGGTTCTGTCCCGCCAGAAACGGATTTCAATTGAAGATTCAATGGCATTGCAGAACGACGTGGTCTCGATTCCGGCTCGTCGGTTGGTTTCCCTGCTGCATTCGCTGGGCAGCGATAATGGTTCCACCAGAGCCGCATTGACGCTGCTCCGGAATTGGAACGGCAATTTGGATTCGGATTCTCCGCAGGCTGCCTTGGAAGAGGTCTGGTTCTCCCGGCATCTCGGGCCTGCATTCAAACAAGCGGTATTAAGCAAGACTGCGGCCCAAACATTTGAAAGTCCAGACCCCACAGTAATGCTTGAGATCCTGGAGCACCCCGAAACGCATTTTCGGGACAATGCATTCGAGCGACGGGACCATATTTTGCTGGCCAGCCTGGGAGACGCTTACGAAGAATTGCAAAAACTTCAAGGTGCGGATCCGAGCCGTTGGAAATGGGGGCAGCTGCAATTCAACCTTCTGGAACATCCGCTCTCATTGCTTGTCGATGAACAGACCCGTTCCAGGATAAACGTGGGTCCCATTCCTAAGCATGGCGGCCGATACACGGTAAATGCCTCGGGATACCGTGCCAGTGATTTCCGTCAAACCGAGGGCCCTTCAGCGCGACTGATCGTCGACGTTGGCAATTGGGATAACTCACGGGCAATGAATCATCCTGGGCAGTCAGGAGATCCCGCGAGTCGCCACTACCGTGATTTGGCAACCTTGTGGCGCTTTGGGCAGTACTTTCCCCTACTCTACAGCCGCAAAGCTGTGGAGGATGCGACCGAGAAGAAGATCGACCTGGTGCCTAAGAAGGTCAGCGCGCAGAACTTTTGAGGTCATGCCCGGGCGCTACAATTTGCACGAATATTGCCCCTCAGTACCTGAGGGAAGCTTCGGTAACTGGAGCATTTAGCGTCATCGCCGAGAGCTGCGCGCCGAATCTTCAGAATGAACGGAAGTCTACCTAAGTGCCTTCGGGCCATAGCTTTTGACGCAACTGTTCGGGGTGATGATTTCGCCTAATGTTTAAGCTGGAGGAGCAGAAACCCGCAAGGGTTAAGCCGGAATCTACCCCACACGCGGCGAATTCCTACCGGTACGCCTGAAACAACCTGAAGCATCGCAGGCGCTCGAACCACGGCATTTGGCGCAGAACGGCTATAGTTGCCCGGCATGATAGCATGCTATAGAAGATGCAAGTCAGCTATTTGCCGTAACGCTAGCAGCTCCAATGAGTTAACGAGGCCAAGTACGAGTCTCATAGTTCCTCGACGACCTTTACTGTATTCGCCTACGAAGAACGAGATCTTTGCAAACTTCTACAAGGAGCACTTTATGAAAACCATTCTCCTCGCGCTGATCTTGACGTTCGCGGCCGGCGCTTGGGCAGCTGACAAGGTTCAGCCAATGAACGTCAAGACCGGTCTCTGGGAGGTGACCGCGACCACCACCCGGGCAGGAACTCCGCCAATTCCCCCAGAATACTTGGCCAGGCTAACCCCCGAGCAGCGCGCCAAGGCGGAAGAGCGAATGAAGGCCAACTCAGGCGAGAAAACGATCACCAATACGTACAAGAGCTGCGTGACCAAAGATGACCTCGAGAATGGGCCGAAATGGGGGCCGAAGCAAGACGACGCGTGCACTAGGACGGTAGTCAGTTCAACCGGCACCAAAATGGAGCTGCACGGCAAGTGTGAATACGAAAATAGAAAGTGGGACGGGACCATGCTGATCGAAGCGCTCAGCACGGAAAGCGCCAAAGGGTCAACCAAAATGACGGCGAGCGGCGGGAACAACACCATGAACGCCAACTCGACATTTACCGCGAAGTGGCTAGCTCCCGAATGCGGAGAAACGAAGTAAGGCAGATAAGGCACGCGAGCGGGAGAACACCGACAGGGCAATTAGTGTCTCGACCATAAGAAGCTGCGCAGAGCTCGCGCGAGTGCCTGTTGCGGTCTAAGTCATCATCCCGCGAGACGCCTGGTAATGTCGCGGCAAGGAGAGGTTAAGGTGGACGTAAGCCAGGCCGCTTGCCCCGCCTTCGATGCCTCCCGGCGCATCCAGCGCCCTGCAAGTCCTGGCGTCCGCCGAGAATGAATCTAGCATCGAAGAGGGAAGTGATGCACCTTCCTCGCCACAAAAATCTGCATGGGCGGGCTCCCATTCCCGGTCCTGGCCCTGGTCCCAAGCCGGACCCAGAACCGCAGCCCGGCTCCGCCCCAGACGTAGTGCCTTCCGTGAACCCGGAACCGGAACCAGGAGGTACTCCACCTATTATTCCGCCGCAACCGGAACCCGCGCCTATGTAGGTAGCCAATCAGTGTTTTTCAAACTGTAAGGTCAAGCGGCAACTACGGTATCGGCTCGTCTGTGCCGTCATCGCGAAAAATTGGCTGGAAGGCCTACTCCGAGCGGACCGGATATCGGCTCAGAATCGGCTGCCACAAGCCCGCCCGAGTTTTATCTCGTCCGTCCGTTATCCGTTGTAAACAAGGCATATTTATCGTCACCAAGAAACTTCCGGGGAGAGCGCGAACGATGCTTCTGATCGAGCCTGCCCCACGACAAACACAAACAGAGCCATTCCGAGCGAGACCCTACACTCGACTAAAGAATGGCCAAATAGCTTCAGCCGAGTTCACGTTCCGACGATGGGAACGCCTTGCTTCACGGGAAACAAACACCCAGTTCACCCGGAAGGGCTCGTTTGTAAGTAAGCGTTAAGTTCTCCTAAGGTTGCGGCTGCACTCCAGGTGCACTGTAGTCGGCCCCGATCTTAGTCCCAATCACCTCGCCAGACACCACGAGCTCGACGCGCCGATTCTGCTGCCTTCCGGCAGAGGTGGCATTCGATGCAATTGGCTGCGTTTTACCGAAGCCCATGACGACTACCGAACCTATCGGTATGCCTTGCTGAGCCAGGTAGTCGCGCACGGACGCAGCGCGTTTTTCCGAAAGCTGCTGATTGTAAACATCGCTGCCGACGCTGTCTGTGTGACCATCCACTTCCAGTCGCAGGTCGGGATAGGCAAGCAAGATACCTGCGACTTTTGCCAGTCGCTCGCGAGCTGCAGGTCGGAGCGCAAAGCTGTTTGTTTCAAACAGCACGTCGGGCATGGTTGCTATCAAACCTCTTGCCGTGTCCCGCGTCACGAGCACAGAGTTAAGCTGTTGCAACAAGCGATTGCGCATTTCAGCCTTTTCGGCCTCAGCCTTTTGCCGCCCCCGCTCAGACTCTTCCGCCTGCGCGCGTGTTCGTTCATTCTCAGCCGCGAGTGCTTGTTGCTGAGCTAGAGCCGCAGCTTTGGCTTCGTCAGCCGCGCGTCTCTCTTCTGCCGCCTTCTGGGCAGCTGCGTCAGCTTGTTGTTTCGCGAGTTCCGCCGCAGCCCTGGCCTGTTCGGCAGAAGCTCGCTCGGTTTCGGCTTCCGCTCTGCGCTTGGCTTCGGCTTCTGCTTCAGCCTTGGCTTGAGCTTCCCGTTCGGCGGAGGCTTGCTTTTCTTTTTCAACTCTCTCGTCTTCTTGCCGCTTTAACGACATCACCCGCGCTTCTTCTGCGGTCTGAACCGCTTCGCGGGCAACCGTGCCAATGGGTGTTCTGCCCTGTTTTCTTCGGTAATACTCTTCCGCCTGTTTTAAATCCTGCTCTGCTTTGGCAAAACTGGCGGATGCGTATTGGTCGGCTTTCGCGGAACGCGCAATTCTCACTGCATTGCGAGCTTCGAACAAGTCAAGAGGAGCCTTCGTATCGATTCCATAGACAACGTCACGAAGCGGTTCCACTTGCGAGGCGTACAGTCCTCTGGGAAGAAGTTCGTATCTCACGTCGATAGATTCCTCCCGTCCTTTTGTGTCATTGCGAATAATGTTCTGTGCAACGACAAGATCGCTGGGCTGCGTAACTGCAAAATAGGGCTCGGCAGTGACGATCAATCCGAACGCCTGCAGCCCGGTGGTGACACGCAGTTCACTTTTTCCTTGATCCAGCACGATTTCCCCGAGATTGTTCGCACGTCCTTCGGGGGTTACCGCCCAAAGAACGTAAGTTAGGTATTCGAGGCCGAACTTACTGGCCACTTCCATGCCACTCAGCTTTGTATCAATTTGCAAGCGGCCGGTCTTGCTTTCAACTCGGGCTTCCCCCCTGGCTTCGGGCATGAGCTCTGTGCCTTTGAGGTCGACCCTGGTTGAACCGCCACGGTGGCGGTAATCGACAGCTTTGGTTGTGCGGGACACTACGTTCGCCCTGAAAACCGGGGTTTTGTCCATCCGCTCAACTTGATCTTGCCCAGCGGCGATCGTACCCAGGCTAACCAAGAGGAACATGGCAATAATCAACCTATCGCGCATGGCTTCACCTTTTCTCAGTAATTTTGTACGTACGCCTTGCAACGTTATTTAAAGCATAACGCATGCCAATGAATCAGGCTCTAGAGCACAAGGCTTTGCTGCGGGAACAATGATTCTGAAGGATGTAATTTCTACGTTCATGCACCCTGGAATCGTGATGATATGAAATAGTAGAGATCTGTCTACGAAATAAAGAATCCAGAGAAGACTTAACCAGAAAGGTTCCTCCGGTCCCGGTTGGCATTCCACGTGATACATGATTACGTCGATTTAAAATATCCGTTCTTCGTATCCGCAAATACACCGTGCGTTGGAGTACGACAGCCAGCGATGTGTTACCCGTTCGAACCCGCGGCGCGCCTCCGCCTCCGACAGGAGAACGAAGCCGAACGAGCCCTCTGCAGTTGGCCCTCAAGGCCAAGTCACCGAAACAACAATTGCTGATCGGGCTTCTCACGTGCTCGGCCACTCTTTTTCAAGCCGCGATGATGCCCGGGCAATCGATGCCGCTCGGAGATTGGCACCAGCATCTATTTAGTCCTGCTGCAGCGAAATTGGCACCGGGCCTTCATCCCGTTGCCGCCAGAGATCTGGTAAATCTTCTCGACGCCGCTGGAATTCGTTACGCTCTCGTCCTCTCAGTCGCATATCAATTGGCCAATCCGAACAAGCCGGCCCTTGCGAACGAGTATGAGCATGTGAAAGCTGAAAACGACTGGACCAGCGAACAGGTCTCAGAGTTTCCCGAGCGCTTGCGAGCCTTTTGCGGAGTCAATCCGCTTAAAGAGTATGCCATCGAAGAAATTCATCGTTGTGCAGGTGACAGGCAGCTACATTTTGGACTCAAACTTCATTTTGGGAATTCCGATGTTGATCTCGATGACCCCCAGCAGGTCGAGCAGATCCGACGGGTATTCCGCTCTGCTAATGAGGAACGAATGGCAATAGTGGTCCACTTACATCCTTCAGTTACTAAGAAAAGACCATACGGCAAGCGCGAGGCGAGGATTTTTCTGGAACGCGTGCTTCCAGCCGCTCCCGACGTTCCAGTCCAGATTGCCCATCTTGCTGGATCGGGCGGATACGATGACAGGACAGTAGACCGAGCGCTTTCGGTGTTTGTGAAAGCAATCAAGAGGGGCGATGGACGCATGGCGCATGTTTATTTCGATGCGTCAGGGGTATGTGGCTATGGTGACTGGAAGGAAAGGGCCGCGCAAATCGCGATGCGCATTCGGCAACTCGGGGTCAAGCGCGTCCTTTACGGATCCGATGCAGACCCGAAAATGCCACCGCGTGAAGCATGGGCTGAATTTCGAAAGCTGCCATTGTCCGAGGCCGAGTTTCATGAAATCGCCCGCAATATTCCGCCCTATATGAATAAATCCCGAGGGAACGGTGGAAGTCTTGTTTCGAGGGACTCGGCCCGTAGCCGGTGGCCGTGAACGCACGCCCATCGCCATCATCCTTATACATTGGACCCGGGCCCGAGAAAATCGGTCGTTGGCGCCCTCCTGCGGCAGACATCCTGCCCCGGGAAAGACGCAAACGGTCGTCAAGCGCAGGCCGCCAGTTTCGAGCACTGATTTAGGATCTAATGTTCGCGAAAACCCGCGTTAACTTGGAGTTGCGGAAAGGCGGTTATCCGCAGCTTTGCCGCCGCGTAGGGAATGAGCTGTATGGACTCTTCCTGCTCGTCGCTTGAAACCGGGCTTTGGGGAATGGGCAGGGCCGCGCCATCCTCGCTGCGCCAGGAATTCAGCTTGCGCGCCTTAACGGTCAGTACCACGGGCGCTGGTTTCGCAAACGGCTTTTCGCCTACGGCAAGTTCCTCAACAGCGACCGCAGCTGCGGCATTTTTTGCGGATAATGCGACTGCATAATTCCACTGCGTTCGGGGAAACACCTGCCAGTCGGCCGTCATTCTCTGGTCGCGAAGTTTGAGCCAACCCTCGCCGATGGGATAAGAGAAGACGAGGGGGCCTCGTTCAACCGCGACAGAATCGTGGAACCAGCGCGACAAACGCGGTTCGAAGGGGAATTTCACCTCGACCGTATCCCCGCGCTTCCAGGTACGGTCGATTCGGGCAAACGAACGTGGCGAAGCGGGAGTTGTCGACTTCCCGTTTATCGTAATGGAAGCACCTTCGGCCCAAGCTGGAATACGAAGCCGTAGCCCGAAGCGCAGGCTGGAGGTGGGATTGACGGTAAGTCGAATTTGTTGGCGGAACGGATACTCAGTTTCCTCTACCACCTGAACCGGAGTGCCACGGATTTTCGTGAGGACTTCGCAAGGCGAATACGCCGTCGCGACCAGATCCTCGTCGCCGGAAAGCATGAAGAGACTGGCTGTAAACTTGGGCCATCCTTGGTGAAAGTTCGCAGTGCAGCAGCCGAAGTTCGGCTCCAGGCCGTATAGGTTCGACTCCGGACCGTTGGTAGTCCAAGGCCTAGTGTGAAGACTGCATTCGACCTGATTAGGCTCTTGGTCGTATTGGTGAGCCCACATGTCATCGGTGAACGTACCGGGCAGCGCGTTGAAAGCAATTTTCTCTAAGCGATCTCCCAGCGCCGCATCTCCCAAGATGGCAAGCGATTGTTCCAGCGAGAACATGGTTTCAACGACTGTGCAGAGCTCAGAGCCATGTGACGGATCTCTTCCAGCGAGGTGCTCGTCGCAGGAAAACATGCCGTTTGGCAGACCGTGAAATTCATCAAGAGCGGCGAGTTGCCGGGCCATTGCCGCGCGGTCCTCACCCGAGCCGGAAACGAGCGACCATATTGGCGAGGCTTTGAGCGCCATGCCGTTGTTTACTCCGTGGGTTGCCAGCGCCGGATTTGTCAGCCCGCCGCCCTGATCCAGTTGGATGTATTCACGGGTTATGGGCTCGGTGTATTTAAAATTGGCAAACTGCGCCTGCCAGTCGTGTCCCTGCTGGTGTAGCACGCGGGCAAGATCGAGAAGCGCCTCATTCCCCGTTCTGTTATAGAGCCAAACCACGGTGAGTACTTCGTCCTGCCAGCGGAACTTACCCCAGTCTTGGAGCGGGCGGCTGGGCAGTACCCGCATTTGATAGGCAAAGTATTTTTCCAGAGCGGGGATAACGCGCGGATCCCCGGTCACTTCCTGATACTGCTCGAGAACTTTCAGCATCACCATGCGCGGCCACCAATCGTGGTTGCTGCTGGGGCCGATCATTCCGTCCGACGCCTGATTATTCAGAGTCCAGTCAATGTACTTTTGGGCTTTGGCCTTGAGGGCCGTGGAGTCTAGCAGATATGCGAGTGGGACGAGACCGTCGAGGAAGTATGGTCCGCGCTCCCAGGACTCTCCCTTTCCGCCCAGCCAGCCGCTCTCCGGACCGACATCAGGCCAGGTTTCGTCCAAATGCCCTCCTAATCCATCGGCCTGAAGTTGAAGTTGCCGTCGGAGCCAGCCGGACGGTCGAACGCTGCCAAGGGGTAGGGGATAGAACGAGCTAGGAGCGAGCGGCTCCCTATTTTCGGCTACTCTCTCCGTCACCCGGGTCACTCTGGGAGAGAAAGAAGCATCCGCGAGTCGCCAGTACTGTACTAAACGACGGCCCGGAACCGCGACAATTCCCGCGGCCGCGAGCTGTTTGATGAAACCGCGGCGCGGTGAACGATAGGAGGACGCTGTGCTCACATTTGCTCCGCCGAATAAATCTACGAACCCCCGTATTGTATAACTGCTCGCCGGCTTTTACTGTGAAAGTCACGGCAGCAAGCGCCCGCTCAATCTTGAACTCGGATTCAGCAGACGTCATGGCCGCGTTTTGTGCCAATGGCGATGACTGCACCGCTAAAGGGCCACAAACCGACTTGAAAGCCCATGCCCAAAGAATGCAATTCGGAATATACTTTGGACCATCCCTCGGAGGGCAACATGCGATTTCGATTGATCGTGTGCGTTTTGATGGTGCTGACGTGCGCTGTAATCGCCCACGCAGATATGCCGGCAACATACTACTTGGCTCTGGGCGATTCGCTAGCAATTGGCGTGCAACCGTCTGTGCACGGCGATGTTGCCACAAACCAAGGTTATGCGAACGATCTATTTGCAGTCATGAAGGCGCGCATACCCGGGCTGCAGTTGGCGAAGCTGGGATGCTCCGGCGAGACTACTTTTACCATGATCCACGGCGGAATCTGTAGCTATGAACAGGGCAGCCAACTAGCTGCAGCTGTCAGTTTTCTTAAAACTCATTCGGTTGCTTTGGTGACTCTTGATATCGGTGGCGATGATATCGATCACTGCATCAGCACTAGCGGCATTGATTCAGCATGCGTGGAAGGCGCTTTCAAAGCGGTTTCATCGAACCTGCCCCAAATTCTAGCCGTGTTGCGTAATGCCGGCCCGAATACCCCCATTGTGGCCATGAACTATTACGATCCGTTCCTGGCGGCTTGGATTCTAACGGCCAATGGCCGAACATTAGCCAAGGTGTCACTGGACGTAACCCTGACTTTTAACAGGATACTTGAGAACCTCTATCGGAGCTTCTCGATACCCGTCTCTGATGTCGCGCATGCATACCGAATTACCGACTTCACGCATGTACCATTGGCAGACCTTCCGCTCAATGTTGTTCTGACACTGAGTTGGACGTGGATGGGCGCGCCCCCGCCTTTCGGCCCGGATATTCACCCGAATGCCGTGGGATACGCTGTCATTGCCGGCGCGTTCGCGGAGGAAATATCCATTAGCAACCAGCAGTTTCGCCTTAAGACCGGTACTGATAAGCAATTTTGAAGGTCGGCCATTGCGAAAGACTCGTCGCCAAAAAGCGAGCTCCGTGTATAGAACGTGAGGCGAGACTTGCACCAACAATGGTTGTGTGTCTATGGGCAGAATTGAGGATGACAGTGATCGTCTGATCATCAGAGTCTTGACGGACAGCCATTTTTGGGTTCCTATGGCGATCTTAATAGGGGGGCTACTTCTCCTGAGGTTCATTCATTAGTCCGGAGTGGATGATGCAACGCGTCCTGACCCCGGCAGAACAATTTTCTATCTCACGCGCGAAAACCCTCCAGCATCTCGGCGTGCTTTGTGGAATCACGGCCGGGGGATGGCTGGGCGCTGCCGAAGCTCCGACAAAATTAGTGTCAGTCGGGGTATCACCGCTGGTGGTGTCCCTGATCATGGTGGCCGGAGTTTTTTTAGCACGTTGGACTCTTCCTGCCCTTGTCATGGGCACCTCGTCAATCCGGGCTGATCTTGAACGTTCCCCACACCTCATAATCTGGGCCGTGCTTGCAGGTTGCACCTGGGCGGTGGCGAACACACTCACGATATTCGCTATCCGAGATATTGGATTGAGCATCGCGTTTCCACTGTGGAACTCGAACAGCCTTCTCGGCATTGTTTGGGGATTCGTGTTTTTTAAGGAATTACACGACGCCGGCTGGCGCCGCAGGATAGGAGTGCTTGGTGGTGCTCTGGTCATGTTTACGGGGGCCGCGGTGCTGGCCGTGGCGTCATCTGCGGAAGCCCATACTGGGCGTCCGGTTCAGGGGGTCTTGGCCGCTCTGGCTGCCGGAATTCTTTGGGGCACCATGTATATCCCCTATCGCAAAGCGTATTTGACCGGCATGAATCCTCTGTCTTTTGTCACTTTTTTCACCTTTGGCGAAGTAGGAATGATGACAGTGCTTGCGGTTACCTATCTTGGACTTGCGCCACTCTGGCAACAGTTGAGAAGTGGTCGCGATGTGCTCTTCTGGCTGATGCTCGGTGGTTTTGTTTGGGTCATCGGGGATGTCTTTCAACAGTACGCGGCAAAGTACGTTGGAATCGGGCGTGGTATCCCGCTGTCTAATTCCAATCAGCTGTGGGGTTTGCTTTGGGGGATCTTTGTTTTCGGCGAGTTGCACGGTAGTGCTGCTTCCACATACCTGCAAGTGATTGGGGGCTCTATTTTAATGATGTTGGGTGTCGGCGCCATTGCTGTCTCTTCTGCAGGTGGGCGGGAGCAGGAGAAATGGAAGGAAGCTGCGCGCCGCGAATGCGAACGCTACAACGTTGCAACTGATTTCGTCGAAGCGCGACTGCAGGGAACTCAACTAGCAAGCGAAGCGAAGCGCCGGCGAACGTTGCTGGACTGGCTGCTGGTTGCAATCGCTACGGGTACCTTCCTTTTTCTTGCCATCATTGCCCATGTGCCGCATATGAGCTTCAATGTTATGCCGGCGGCCCTTTTGAGTGCAGCCACGCTACTGTTGTTTTTCTTTTCTGGTGTGAAACTTTGGCGCACTACGCGATTTTATTGATGCCACAGTGGTCGCTGCAAACATATAACCGACATTTATGTAACGGCCCCGAAATCAGTCCAACCCAGCAGCTCTGCGTCACGTTAGCAAAAGAACAGGCACTCGAAACGCTGGCTGAAAAGAGCAAGAGCTTGAAAACGCAGGCGCAAAGACGCATTAACTAGAGAGCACTCCAAGCCGGCTATTCGGAACTCTAGTCGGAAAACCAGGAAAGGGCTAGCCATCACGTCCGCTAGAATGCAAATGGTTGCAGTTGCGCTCAAAGATCAGCGGCCAATTTAGTTACTTTAGTTTTCTGTGGGACCCCGAGTAGGCTTTCCGTGACGAAGCAATAATCGTATGCTTTCGGTCATGGCACGCTTTCGGATAGCGTCCGTCTTACTGGGGCTATTAATTTGCAGTGTTGGTGGCAGCGCACAAACAGAGCAATCTAGCTCCACACGCAAAATCGTGAATCGGGTCCTTCCTTCCTATCCACCGCTCGCTCGACCACTAAATCTAACCGGAACGGTTAAGTTAGAAGCTCTGGTTGCTCCGGAGGGCACGGTAAAAACCATGGAAATCAAAGGAGGAAATCCGGTTTTCGCGCGTGCTGCCGAGACTGCGTTGCGAGAGTGGAAATGGGAAAAGAGTGGTCAATGGACGACCGAAGTGGTGGAATTCGACTTCAAGCCCTGATTCATATCGCCGCTCTGGTTCGAATCCTCATTCCCTGAAATTTCTTTGAATCTACGTCTGTGCTCTGCTTCGCACCTGCAGCATGCTGCAGTCCTGAGACACGGCACGTCGTCTTCCTGAGCCGCAGCGGGTGGTGCGCAGGACGCGGCTTCTCATCAGCCGCCATCGAGTCCGATTGCCACGCTAAGAGTACCCGTTGCTCAAAATTGAGCGAGAATTCTCAATCTAATTGAATGACTGCAACTCGGACAGGCGCGATTTTTCTTTACATCTATAAACTTATCGTCTTTCCAATTGTCAATCTGCGTGTTGGCCATGAAGTAGAAATCTGAACTGTCAATTGCTCCGGTCGTTGGCGGCTCAACCTCAGCGGAACGATATTCCAGTACTTTGCCCGAGACCACATGCGAGCCGTCCGCAGACAACCGGAACTGGGCAACACGCGGAAGTCCCAGGTTATTCTGGATTCCGACTAGGCTACCGTGATACGAATACAGGCCCATCGAAGCCAGAAACCGTATTGGAAGTTCCCGGCTGGACCTCTCGAGCCTGTGCGGTCCGCAAATTGTATTGCACAACTCCGAAAGCATCGGCCACGTAAAGCAGATTGCCATCCTCGGACAAGGCAATTCCGTTGGGCTAGTAAATATCTTTTGGAAGTGCAAGGGCTTCGAACTTGTGCGTTTTTCGATCGAATCGTAAAAGCTCGATTCGCAAGACTGTCGGTCAAATAGACTTCCCGCGAATTGCGCAGCACAAGATCATTGAAGAGATGCGGGCCCGGCGTGTCCAGCCGAATCGCTCCAAAAGGTTGCCGGCGGGATCGAAATGGACAACTTCAGCACCATTGACATCATCCGGACAAGTGTTGGCCCAGACGTCCTCACTGACCGGATCAACCTTGAGCCGCAACTGAGCTCAAATTGTATCGCCGTGCTGGTACGAAGTCCCGCGCATTTCCGCTGGAGGTAGTCCTCCCAATCTTGTTATGGCTGAGGCTTCCCATATAGAAAATATGCTTTTTCGAATCGAGCGCCAGCCCTTCAGGAACGAGATCGCCTTCTTCGATCGTAAAAGCCAGCTTTGCACGATGCGTCGGCGGGAAGTCTCGATGGACTTGCTCGATCACGCTTTGGATTCGGAATTACCCTTAAGAGTGCGAATGCCCTATCCGCTTCCGGATCAAACCCCTCGTGATAAGAAATGCATTGTTGCAAGAGGCTTAGGGCCTTCTTGAAGTCACGCAATGACGCGTAGTCGTGAGCAAGTTCAAACAAAGCCGACGCACGGTCCCCAAGTACGGGTAGCAATCGTTCGATCGCACGAATCTCATTGCGCAAGGGAGTTTCGTCGGATTGGTTGTAAGCGTAGCTCGGCAGCGCAGCGAGCACAACAATCACGCCCGAGAGAATGCCGAAATTACACATCCGTTGGTAATGCCGTTACTGTTTCCGAATGGCCAATGTCCAAGCGCTTGATTAACTGGGCATCAGAACATGATACTCAATGCGCGGACATTCTCGAGGTTGCAAAGTGTGGAACGACGAGGTACGACAATCCTCCCGTTACACCGATTTCCTCCCGTCCACTGAATCCCCCATTGCAGCGGTGAATTAAAACGGCCAGTTCTCCCCAACGAACCGACCAAATGCAGGCAGCGCTGATTACGCAATGGCTTTACGATATTCCTTTACCGCTTTTTCAATCCCCGGACCAGCTTTCGCCAAATCCTGCGTATTCATCACCGGAGCAAACGTTATCCTAGCATCGTAGTTCAGAAAAAACGGCTCTGCTATGGCTGGAATCTCCGAGGGATCCTTCATGTCAAATACAACGAAGCCGCCCCGTTCACCATTGGCAGTGGCGGTAAAGTATGCGGCTTCGGGTTTGAGAGCGTCGAGAATCTTCTGAAACGGTTCCCCGAACGCACCTGTTTGCGCTGCCTTGTTTCCCGCGGCTACCGGGATTGCAATCTGCATCAGCATTCGCATGATGAATCGCCCTCCATAGGCGAAACGGGATTCTAGCACTCTAAAATCATAGCTGTCATAGCTTCGTCGTTGCCGGTGCTTCTGAATGGAAGCAATTATTTGTGGACCAACCCTGGCGTATTTGCTCAGTCTGATGATGTGAGCTGAGGCGCCAAGGCCGCCGCAGCTTTCCGAACGCACAATCCGCGACCTCGCGCCGGCATCGGCGGAATAACTACCTCAGCAGCGAAACCGAGCCTACATGTCGACCGTGCTCATAAGGGCCTCGGCCAGAGACATAGATTTGACAAGCAAATGACAAGCTGTGTCAGTCAAATCCTTAGCTGCCGAGTCTAACCTGTAAACGTTTTGAACAACCACTCGGCGGCTGGCTGGGCAGCACTATGGAGCAAAACCCAAACGCTACAGTCATAAGCGATGAGCTCAAAACGCGAGAAAAGGAGAAACCGTGAAAAAGCAGTATTTGACCATTCTGTTCCTATCAGTTCTTGCGCTCGGGCTGGGTGCTCTGGCTCAGGAAGTAGACACCGTTGTCGTAAATATCCCCTATGAGTTTGTTGCCAGAGGCGCAACGCTTCCCGCAGGCACTTATAAAATAAGCCGTGCGGATACATTAGCACTACGTGAGCTAATTCTCACAAATTACGATACTGGTAAGGCCACTTACTTAGTGCCGACTCTCTACGAAAGTGCTCCCGCCGAGCACGTGAAGCTTAGCCTCGAGTCAATCGGAGGTAAGTACTTTCTCAATAAAATCCAGACAGCAAATGGCGTTTACACTATAGCTACACCCGCTTCAGCTACGAAGCTGGCCCAAGTGCACGAAGATCATGCGAGATCTGCGTCCGGGAGCAACTGAAACCACCAAATCGCCCACACACTCGGGAGTTCAGTCGATTCATTATGTAAA
>JAFAWX010000195.1 GCA_019241535.1 Acidobacteriota bacterium
AGGCTCAGCAATCTCCTCCGGATAGTCGGCAGGCGAACTCATCCCGTGTTGAAGATGCGCAGACGCCAGCGCCGCCACCGGCAACCCCGAACCAGGCCAGTTCAGCCGACGATCGCGGCATTCTGGATTTTTTCCAAAACACCACAATCGATGTGGGGATTGACGGCTACTACGATTACAACTTCAACCATCCTCTTGGACGCGTAAATCTGCTGCGAGCCTACGATGTGACCAGCAATAGTTTCAGCCTGAACCAGGCAAACTTGATCCTGGAGCAGGCTCCCAGTCCGACCACCGGAAGGCGCGCCGGGGCCCGCCTGGACCTGCAGTTCGGCCAGGCAACCGAGACCCTCCAGGGGAGCGCCGCTAACGAACTCAGGCCCCAGGTATACCGCTCGATCTGGCAAGCTTATGGCACTTACGTGTTCCCCATGGGCAGCGGTCTTACGGTGGATTTCGGCAAGTGGGGCAGTGCGCTTGGGCCCGAGGGCAACTACAGCAAAGACCAGATCAATTACTCACGCTCGTACCTCTTTAATTTCCTGCCCTTTTATCACCTGGGCTTTCGTGCAACATATAACGTCAGTCCAAGGTTCGCGCTTTCCTACTGGCTGGTGAACGGCGCAAATCAGGCGGAAGATTTTAACGGCTTCAAATCGCAAAACTTCGAAATCGTATTAAAGCGCGGCAATAGTTTTACCTGGACCAGTAACTACTACTTCGGGCAAGAGAGCCGGGATGTGGTTCCCCTGCTCAATCCTGGCTTTCCCCCGCTGCCCACACAACCGGGTCTACCGGCGGCGAATCTGGTCCCCGAACCAGATGGACGTGAGCACATCTTTGATAATTACGGGTTCTGGAACGCCACCAAGAAACTGACGCTCGGTGGAGAGTTCGACTATGTGATCAATCGCCAATTTCAACGCTCCTCCCCCGCGCACCTCACCGGCGGCGCCGCTTATGCACGCTATCAGCTCACGCCCAAATCGGCCGCTGCCGCACGCACCGAGTACGTCTCTGACCGTGGCGGTTTGTTCAGCGGCACTAGCCAGGCCCTTAAAGAAGCCACGCTCACCTACGAATACAAGCTCGGTGACGGGTTTCTGACACGCATGGAATGGCGCCGCGATTTCTCCAATCGGCCCTTCTTCTTGAGTGACGCTCTGGCTGGGCGCAAGAAGCAGCAAACCACCGCCACTCTCGGCATCATGTGGTGGTTGGGTCGGAAGACGGGCTCATGGTAGCGGCCCCGCACAGCTGTCTCAAACGCCTAGCGGGCGGGATTTGACCCTTGTGGCGCGCTTTGGGCACGCCGGTTCTTAATTTGTTCCAGGTGAAAACGCAGCCGGAGGAGAATATCTTCGGCGTCGCCACTCCGCAGCCGATTACGCAGCTCTTCTAGAGCAAAATGCACTACGTCATGATGGTGGAGTTCCTCGGGAGCGACTCGGTCGCTGAGTTCGAGCCATATGGCATGCAGAAGGTCGATCTCTTTTGGCGTGAGATGCGGCGCATGCGGTCCTAGATAGAAAACATGCTCCTGCCCAGTGGGAGAGTATATCTCGAGCATCAAGTGCGGCTTCGGATCAGTTAGCCGCTCCCAGGCAAGCCCGGCGACGCGAGCTTCCTCGGCTAGCGAACGATTGGGAGAAGCTCCGAGCACCACCGTAGAGGACTGCAGGCTCTGAGCGGCACGCAGGATGGCCTCCCATTTCTCGGTGGCGGCTGCGACCGCCGGATGAATGCTCTTGCCTTTCTTCTCGGCGAGCGCGAGCGCGCGTGTAAACAAGATTTGCTCCTCGGCGCTGAACAGCTGCTGCGGTTCAAGTTCATACTCGCCCGCCCCCGCACGACCGAGAAAACGCAGATGCAGCACCACTACGTCAACCCGGCGTGTATCGACGCGGTCAAGCACGGCGCCCAGGTTGTACAAAGTGTTGTAGTTTCGCGCCATCACCAGGACATTGCCGGACCGCACTCCGAGGGAGCTCGGAGTAAGGTCTTCACCCGGTTCCACGTTAAACTGATCCAGCTCGGCGTGCTGGGTCGCATGTCTACTCGTAATCTTCTCGGAAATTTCAAAAACAGCAAAAAAGATGATGGTGAACGCCACCCCGGAGATGGTGGCCACTTCTTTGGTAAAAAGATTGATGACGCAGAGCGAAATTAAACTCAACGTGACTAGCGTCAGGCCGATTGGGAGCTCGATACCGCCGAGCTTGAGGTTTAAGGGCACCTTAAATTCCCGGTTACCTGGTTCCGTATAGCGGAGCACCAGAACCGCCAGTCCCTTCATGGAGAAGCTCCACATGACTCCGAAGGCGTAAGCTTCGCCCAGGACAAAGATGTTGCCGCGGCTGAGGATAATGGTGAGGAGCTGAAGTCCGACAACCAAGTTGAGGATTCGGTAGGAAGTGCCGAACCGGCGGTGCGGCTTGCGGAACCACTCGGGAAGGATCCCGTCTTCGGAAACCCGGTTCAGGACGCCGTTTGAACCAACGATGGCGGTGTTAACCGCGCCGGCCAGCATCATTACGCCGACCACCACCACGAACGCGCGAAACACGAGTCGCAGGGAGAGCGGCCCGACCAGGTACATCGTCAGGCCACCAATGGGATTGTCCTGGAAACCGGCGCGAACAGAATCAGGAATGATCATCACGGCGAAGAAGGCCACGCCGGCAGTGAAAATCAGGCTGTAGAGGAATATCACCAGCGCTGCTTTTTTGAGATTGGGCAGCTTGGGATGCTCGATTTCCCGGTAAACCTGCGCCATCGTCTCTTCCCCGCTCATGGCCAGCACGGAGTGCCCTAGACCGATGAGAATGCCTATGAAGCCGACGGTGTAAGGCAGTGATGAATTGCGCAGAAACCCAAGGGCACCGCCGTGATCTCCGGTCAGGTATGTGATATTCCGCAGATGGGGCCAGGGCGGCAGATGCGCCCCTTTTATCCAGAGCGTGACACAGCTCCACAGGATCATAATGACCACCATTACCGTGGCCACGTACATGATGCGCAGGGCCTTCTCGCTCGATTCTGTGATGCCTTTGATGTTCTCCCACCAGAAATAGAGGGTGACCAGGATCGCAAACACAGCCGCCCCGGCGTTCATGGGGAGCGAGATTCTCAGGTGGACATAATGCAGCACTTCGTTGAGCAGTCCGACCAGATAAAGGCCCGCCGATACACCACTGATCGGACCGGTCAGAATGTAATCGAACATCAGCGCCGAAACCGAAAACTTCGCCAGGGTGCTGCCCATCGCCTCCTTGACTACGCGGTAGACGCCGCCGCGCACGAACATGCCGCAGCTCTCGATATAAATTAAGGCCACGGCGGCAGCGAGCAGCATGATGGCGAGCACAAACCAGGGTGCCGTTTTTCCTACAAAATGCTCAGCAATGGCACCTGCGTAAAAGGCGGACGACCCCATGTCATTGAGTACAATCGCAGCCACGCGCCAGAAAGAGATAAAAGCCAACATGGCGCTGGTTGCGACCAGAACTCGTGTTGCGAGCCCGGGCGCTGCTCTCGGGGCCAGCCGTGATGGATCCGGAGGTTGCATAAACGGTCGCTCGCTTCCGTCGCTTCACTCGAAACCGCCGCCCTCGGCAACTGTTCTGTCGGCCTGGTTCGGCCGCCCAACCCCGTTCGTGCGCTGCGGGATCGAGTCCAGGAAAACGGATCAGCTCGGCGGTTCGCCTTCCGCGGAGCTGCGCGGTTTGACGTTTTTTGGAATTCTAAACGAGTCCAATGGTTCGGTCCAAAGTCTTTAACTTTGGGGAAGGACAGAACTCCAGAACTACTTGTTCTGGCATCACGCGCCACTCAGCAGGTTGAGCTTGAGAAAATCCCGGGGCAGCGAGTCGCGACGAAGCTGCTCTTCAGTCACACCATGGTCCTAATTGCTAAAGAAAATCTTCGACTTAGATCAAAACACAAGGACCCTTTGTGTGCACCTTTACCTGTGTTCCTTGTTCCACACACTTGGACTGTTTCTTCCTTTGTCGCAGTTAGGCTGAGGAAAATGGAGGAAAGCGGTGCAGGTCTTTGGCTGTGTAGGCGAGAGCTGCTCACGACGAGTCGGTCTAGCGCATACAATAGCACGTTGGCGCGGCTAGGTTCGTTAAGAATGCTTTACCCTTGGCATCACCGCCGTACGCTCCAATGGTCGGGTCTCGGGGCGGCGTATGGCTTGCTTTTAGCGGCATAACCTGCCGAAAGAGCGTATACTCAGAATGCTGAACCTCGAAGACACGCCACCGGATAGCACTGCGCCTTCGCGATTGAGAGATGGAGATAGCGACAGGCGTCTCTGCATACCGTTCTCTTCAAAATTACAGCCGCGACATCAATGCAGGTGCCGGGCTGACAGCTTGCGTTCCACCCGGTGTTGTTAAATCGTCGTGAACTGTTCATCTTGAGC
>JAFAWX010000205.1 GCA_019241535.1 Acidobacteriota bacterium
CCGTACCGAACGCGGCAAAGATCCACGCCAGAGGGCTCCGCTTTCCGAGCAGTTCGGCAATGACTGAGGGGAGCCCGAAGACACCGCTGCCGATGATGCAGTTGATCATGAGCGCCGCCAGGCTCCAGCGGCCAATAGCGCGCACCAGCGTTGCCTGGCCGACTCCGGGCATTCGAGGTTTCTAGCACATCCCCCGTGCTAGACCCAAATTGTTGCTCGAGGCCACGAGCGGGAACCAATTCTGCTGGCGGCACCGACTAGCGGCTGTAGACCTGCAGAAGGCGAAACCACGCCGAGGGCTGGCGGGCTAACCAGGCGCTACATCCTGGTTCAATCGGTTTTGTTACTCGTTCGAAACATCCGGATTAAACACTGGCCACTCTCGAGGCAATCCAGTCGCCGACCTCGTTCGTGGACAGATTTCCGCCGAGGTCCCCAGTGGTTTTGCTCTGGCGGACAGCCTCGCGAACGGCGGCTTCGATCCTGGCGCTGGCTTGCTGAAATCCCAGGTGCGCCAGCATCAGCGCCGAGGTAAGGATCGCGCCCATCGGGTTGGCCTTGTTCTTCCCTGCCAGCAGCGGAGCTGAACCGTGCACCGGTTCAAACATCGAGGTTCTGCCGGGATGGATGTTTCCGCTGGCAGCCATTCCTAGGCCGCCCTGCAAACTCGCCGCAAGGTCCGTGATGATGTCACCAAACAGGTTGTTGGTTACGATCACATCAAATTGTCGCGGGTCGCGAGCCATTTGCATGCACAGCGCGTCGACAAACATGTGCTCGGATTTGATCGCGGGGTACTCGGCGGCGACCTCCTTAAACACGCGCTGCCAGAGCCCGCCCGCGTACGTCATGGCGTTCGATTTATCGCACATCAGCACGCGGTTGCGCGGCCTGCCATCGGCTGTCCGGCTGTTCGAGCAGTATTCAAATGAGTAGCGGATGATGCGCTCGACCCCCTTCCTGGTATTGATGTCCTCCTGAATGGCAACTTCATCCGGCGTTCCCTGCTTGAACACTCCTCCCGAGTCGACGTAGACCCCTTCTGTGTTCTCGCGTATGACTACGAAGTCAACATCTCTCGACTCAATTCCCTTCAGTGGGCATAAGGAGGCATCGAGCAAGCGCACGGGGCGCAAGTTCACGTAAAGATCCATGCGGAAGCGCATGCCCAAAAGAATTTCCTTGGCGTGAATGTTCGACGGTACGCGCGGGTCGCCGAAGGCCCCGGCCAGCACGGCATGGAAGTCTCGCCCCAGCATCTCAAAGCCGTCACGGGGGACGGTTGTGCCGTCCGAGAGGTAACGGTCAGCTCCCCAGTCGAAATCAGTCAGGGTGAGCGGGGCTCCCGAGGCCTCGAGGGCTCTGAGCGCCTGGGGAATGACCTCTCGACCAATCCCATCACCGGCGATAACCGCAACTCGTTTTCTGTCAATCACGGCGAAAAGGTATCACACATTCCGGCATTTCTCGCCCGACCGTATTATGTTGGGCGTTCCTGGTAGAACGGGGGGGTGAGGAAGCCAGGCTGAAGGAAGGTGACTCCCTCGAAATCGACGTCACGTTTGAGGGAGCGATCGAGCTGCGCCACGCTACGAAGCTGCCCACACTGATGCAGCTGGTTCCGAGATCACTCCGAGAATCCCTATTCGGAGGTCTCCATCGCAGCGGAAGTGGGGGGAGATTGTTGAATGGTAATGCCTTAGATCCGGAGGCTGAGACATCCTTGTAGTGGATTATCCGCAAGTCGGCCGCGAACAAGCAAAGCGGAGACCAGGCCTGGTGTTAACAGATCGGCGTTACAATCGGGCCAGCCGGCTGGCCATCATTTTGTCCGCTGACCAGCCGGCGAAAACCATACCCTTTCTCGCTGCCGGTTACGGTGGACCAGGTACAAGGAGCCCTTCTCGTCGGTCAATTGAAGAGTATGGATTGGGCTGCACGCAAAGCAGAATTCCACTCCAAAATGGATCCTCGGCCAAGTCAGCAAATTTCGGCAATATATTGCCGTTCTCCTCGCAACTGCATGAGCCCTCATACCGATCCCAGGGTTAAGGCTTCCCGTCACAGGGAGCTTTAAGCCCGGTCACGCAATCCAGTTGCTTCGTTATAATCACATACATGCGCGCTGCAGCAATGGATGAAAAAGGCGGCATCCCTGCACTTGCCGGGCTTCGAAATCAGCTCGAGACCCTGGTCACAGGATGCGGGATTTACAGGCTGGATCGGGTGCAGATTGCCTTGACCGGCTCGCACCGCGTGCGCTGGCTCAACGGCATGGTCACGAACAATATTCGAGATCTCCAGCCCGCGCGTGGCGTTTACGCATTTGTACTGAACCCGCAAGGCCGTATCCAGGCTGACCTGTACGCGTTTCAGCAGGGGGAAAGGCTGCTAGTTGAAACCGAGCAGGCCCAGATTGATAAGCTTCTCGCGCTTTTCAGG
>JAFAWX010000234.1 GCA_019241535.1 Acidobacteriota bacterium
AGCAGAGACTCGGAGAGGAAGCGCACATACGCCTCGGCGGGATGACCACGGCGATAGGCAGCTTGCCGCGTTCGCTCTCGAGCACGATTTCCGCACGGCGCGCACCGGTGCCCGGCACCTCAGCGAAGTTGCTGGCTTCGGCGTCGAGCGCCGCGAACAAGGTCCTCACTGGGGATCGCCAGGTGAAGTCAATACTTCACAATTGCTACAAATGATTTCACCGCGAGGCTGGCCCCGCCAACCAGGGCGCCGTCAATTTCCGGCTCGGCCATCAGCGCCTTAGCATTTTCAGGCTTTACCGAGCCTCCGTAGAGAATACGCAGTTGTTGGGCAAAGTCCTCCCCGAACACCTTCGCCGCTTCGCCACGGATAAGCACGTGGGCCTCTGAGGCCATTTCCGGAGTGGCTGTCTTGCCCGTACCGATGGCCCACACCGGCTCATAGGCGATCACCAGCTTCGCGGCCTTTTTTGCCGAGATGGCATGGAACGCCCGAGCGCACTGCCGTCGCAACACATCCTCGGTCAGACCGGCTTCGCGTTCCTCGAGTACCTCGCCGACACAGACAATTGGCGTGAGCCCGTGTCCGAGCGCTGCCTTCAATTTCAGGTTGACGCTGTCATCGGTCTCCCCGAAGTATTGCCGGCGCTCGGAGTGCCCGACGATCACATGCGTGCAGCCGACGTCAGCCAACATGCGGGGAGAAATTTCGCCGGTGAAGGCACCTTCGTCCTTCCAATGAACATCCTGGGCGCCAATTGCCACCTGGGAAGCTTTGACCGATTCAACAGCGGCCGGCACATCGACATAGGGAGGGCAGACGACGATCTCATCACGTTCGTGCCCGGCTACAAGTGGCAGGAACTCCCGGAAAAACTCTCGAGTTTCGGCGACATTCTTGTACATCTTCCAATTCGCAGCCATCATCTTCTTGCGGACCATAGCTCGCGTGCTCCTTCCGGATCTCTCAGTTCTAGGAATCGACTAGGCCAGGTTCTCGACCAATAGCCCCGGCAGCTCGGCTAATGTCGAGATCACCGGCGGATCGACCGGCAGCCGTCCAGTCCGATCGAGAAAAATCCCCCGCATTCCCAGGGCACGACTGGGCATGACGTCCGCGCCAAGGCTGTCGCCGACATGAATCGATGCCGCAGGATCTCGCCCTGCCAGGCGGCAGGCTTCAAGAAAAATGCGGGATGCCGGCTTTCCCAGGCCCACATCCTCGGAAAACACCAGCACGGAAAAAAACTCGAGGAGCCCGGCACGACGGAGCTTGCCAAGCTGCTGCTCGCGTGCGCCGTTGGAAATAATTCCCAGGGAGCTACCGCGCAGTCGCTCCAGACAGGGCGCGGCATCGAGGTAGGCGGAGGTCCGCTGCTCGTATTCGCGAACGAAAACCTGATATCGCTCATCTGCCTCCGAGTCGCATAGTTCTGGCTGCGCGAATACTTCGCGCATGCGCGCCCGGCGCTGCTCCCAGAGAGATATTTCTCCTCGACAAAAACGTTCAAAGTGCTTGTCCAGGATCTTTTCCCAAGCCACTGAGAAGTCTTCACGGTCAAACGGAATAGCCCGAGGAAAGTGATCGTAAAAGCGCAGACTGGCGGCAGCCGAAGCGCTCAGATGATCGATGAGGGTGCCGTCGATATCGAAAAAGATCATGTCTGGTCCGGCCTGTCAGGAACAGGAGCGTTCGATTTCGTAGCGCGATCGATCCTCGGCTGCAGCTCTGGCGGCGCTTATGTATGCCTGGAGCGAAGCCTGGTCGAAAAGCACAAAGCGTACACGCTCGACGCGCTCGAGACCGGCGAGGGCGGAAAGTACCGTGCCGACAGCAACCTTTGCCGCTTCCTCCAGCGGATATCCGTAAGCGCCGGTTGAGATCGCGGGAAAGGCCAGCGAATAAATACGGTGTTCTTCGGCAATACGCAGCGACTCTCGGTAGCAGCTGGCAAGCACCGTATGCTCATCGTGCCGGCCGTCGCGGTAGACGGGCCCGACGGTGTGGATCACATATTTCGCCTCCAGCCGCCCGCCATCGGTGATCATGGCCTGGCCGGCCGACAGTCGTCCCTTGCTGGCAACATGGGACTTGCACTGCTCGAGAATCGAAGGACCGCCGGCTCGGTGAATGGCGCCGTCGACCCCGCCTCCTCCCATCAAGGATGAGTTGGCTGCATTGACAATCGCTACCGTAGCCTCACGCGTGATGTCGCTCGGGCCGCAAAGCTCGAGCCACTTTCGCCTGCCTACGAGCCGGATCCTAAGTTCTTCCACGGGAATTTCAAGCCAGGGTTTAACGCTTGTTGTTAAGCGCTTGCACTCCAGGCAGTTGCTTTCCTTCGAGGAATTCGAGTGATGCCCCGCCGCCGGTCGAGACATGGGAGATTTTATCGGCCACCCCCGCCGCTGTAACCGCTGAAACCGAGTCCCCGCCACCCACAATCGAAGTCGAGCCCGCATTCTCAGCCACGGCTGTTGCGACCTTGAACGTGCCTTTCGCAAACGGGGGCAGCTCAAAAACACCCATGGGGCCGTTCCACACGATGGTGGCCGCGCGGGAAATCTCTTCCGCAAAAAGCTCTGCCGTTGCCGGCCCGATGTCGAGACCCATCTGCCCGGGGGGTATGGGCTGCCCGCTGGGTATGTTTTGGGGCTTCGCATTCGCGTCAATACGGTCGGCGACTATATGGTCGACGGGGAGAAGCACCTTCACGTGCCCCGCTTTGGCCTGGGCCAGAATCCGCCGGGCAAGATCGACCTTGTCTTCTTCAACCCGCGATGCACCGACTTCGGCGCCCTGCGCCTTGAGAAACGTATATGCCATTGCGCCGCCAATGATCAGGGTGTCGACTTTCGTCAGCAGATTTTCAATCACGGCGATCTTGTCGCTGACTTTGGCGCCTCCCAGCACCGCCACGAAAGGCTTTTCGGCATGCTCCATGGCACGGCCGAGATACTCGAGCTCTTTTTCCATCAGCAGTCCCGCGGCCGCCTTCTCGATGAAGTTAGTGATGCCTACGGTTGACGCATGCGCTCGATGCGCGGCGCCAAAAGCGTCGTTTACGTAATAGTCGGCAAGGTTCGCGAGCTGCCGGGCGAATTTTTCATCGTTCGCTTCTTCTTCCGAATGGAAGCGCAGGTTTTCAAGCAGCAGGGTTTGACCCTTCTCGAGCTTCCCTGCCATCTCTTCGGCCTCCAGCCCGACGCAGTCAGGGCAGAATCCGACGTTTTCACCCGGGGCGAGCTCGCGGTCGAGCATCATGCGCAATCGTTCGGCAACCGGCTTGAGACTCATTTTTGGATTCGGTTTTCCCTTGGGACGGCCCAGGTGAGAGGCAAGAATGAGCCGCGCCCCATGGCGCAGGGCGTACTCGATGGTGGGCAGGGTTTCACGGATACGCGTGTCATCTATCACCCGCCCATCATCGAGCGGGACGTTGAAATCAACGCGCATGAAGACTCGGTGGTCGTTCAGAGGCAAATCACGAATGGAGAGCTTCGTCATGGCGCATTCACCTTCGTCAGTGGTCGGCGGTTAAGTCAATCTCCAAGCCATCTGCGGCAGAACCCGCTGGCTTGGGTTTATAGGCCTTTGCCGGCAATGAAGTTGATCAGGTCGCGGACACGGCACGAATAGGCCCACTCGTTGTCATACCAGGAAACGACCTTAACCAGATTTCCGATGGCCAGGGTGGAGGGAGCGTCGACGATCGAGGAACGCGAATCGCCGCGAAAGTCTGCCGACACCAGTTCATTCTCCTCGTATCCCAGATACCCCTTGAGCGGCGCGCTTTCAGAGGCCTTCTTCAATGCAGTATTCACCTCTTCTTTCGACGCCTTCTTTTCAGTGACCGCTACCAGATCGACCACTGAGACATTCGGGGTGGGCACGCGAATGGCAAAGCCATCGAGCTTGCCGGCCATATCGGGTATGACCAGCTTCAGTGCCTTCGCCGCGCCGGTTGAGGTTGGAATCATCGATAGAGCCGCGGCGCGGGCGCGACGCAGGTCCTTGTGCGGAAAATCAAGAATCACCTGGTCATTGGTATAGGAGTGAATGGTAGTCATGCTTCCGCTCAGAATGCGGAAATTGTCATGCACGACCTTGACGATAGGCGCTAGACAGTTCGTAGTACAGGAGGCATTTGAGATGACGTGATGCTTGGCCGGCTCATACCGGTCTTCATTGACCCCCAGCACCAGGGTCACATCCTCGTTCTTAGCTGGCGCGGAGATAATAACCTTCTTCACCGAGCCGCGGAGATGCTTCTTGGCGTCTTGGGCGTCGGTGAATCGCCCGGTAGACTCGATAACCACCTGGGCTCCGACGCTGTCCCACGGCAGCGCGGCGGGATCCTTCTCCTTGAACACCCGGATCGATTTCCCATCGACCTGAATACAGTCGGAACCCGAAGTGACCTGGTTGGGCAGATTGCCGAGTACGGAGTCGTACTTCAGCAAATGGGCCAGGGTTTTAGGTTCAGTCAAGTCGTTGACGGCCACAAACTCGAGGTTTGCGTCCCCGAGGGAAGCACGAAGCACGTTACGGCCGATGCGCCCGAATCCATTAATCCCCACCCTGACAGGCATGTCGCTCTCTCCTCGGAAAGAAAAATAAATGAAATTTGGGGAACAGAAGATGGTAACAGCGGGCGTTGGCGGCAGCAAATCTACGGGTTCGAAGGTCCGGCGCACAACCGTTGGGGAAAAACGAAACCCGCACGACCGATCCGGCCTGAGCTTGACTACTTTGATTTCCGGAATTGCCCACAGGCGCTCGGGTGTGTTACAAGCCTGACATGCGTAGATGGATGCGTGACAAGCTGAAACAACGCAGCAAGAAATCAGCTGAAGACAGCGGTCCGGCGCCTCTGCAGCCGGCCTATTTCAACCC
>JAFAWX010000245.1 GCA_019241535.1 Acidobacteriota bacterium
TTCTTGTCGACGGAGTAGGCGAAGCCAAAGCGCGGACCCACACTCCAGTTACTCTTGCCGTTGGCCTTAGATGCGTTGAACACGGTCGCACCGAGATGGCCGACAGGATTCTGAGCGTTCGGATCGAAGGTCGAGAAGCGATTGAACTCCTCAGAAACTCCAGAGGTCCAGTCAAACCGTAACCCGAGGGTCAGGTTCAATTTCTGGTTGATCTTGATGTCATCATTGATCCAGGGCGAGCTGTATTTCATCTTGGGCATGTACTTGATCGGCACCGTAAAGTTGGCGCTGTAAACTTGACCCAGGATGAACGAAGCGAACTCGTTTCCAGTCGGCCCTCCGTTCAGGAGCGCTCCGGCGGCGTTGTAGCCCGCGGTGCTGTTGTCGTTGAAGTTGAAGTTACCACCCGTGTTCACCGCCCACCCGGTTTGCGGGAACGTCATGTAACGATACTCAACTCCGGCTTTGATCGTGTGCTTTCCGGTATTCCAAGTCACATCGTCGAGGAACTGGTAGCGATTGTTGATGTCCGCCCCCTGGCTCGCCCACGGAGTGCCGTAGTGGGTAAACCCATAAGGGCCATTGAAATTAAGCTGTGGGAAGCCAGAGTTGTTAAAGATCGGGGCATTGGGAAGTCCCAGGCCCAGGTTCTGGTTCCAACCCGCACCCCCCGAGAGCTGATGTCCCAGCATCTGCCAACGGTCGTAGGCCAGCGTGGTGTGGTTGAACAGGTTGGGCCGAATGACCCAGTTCATCTGCAGGTGCTCGAAATGATTGGTGATCCTTTGATAGAACCCCTGTCCGATATAGGTGTTGTTATCCTTCGAGTCGGTCTCGCCGTCGTGGGTGGTAGTGCAACCTTGCGGCCCGCCGCAGTGTGCGATGCGCGGACGAACATTCTCGTAGTACGTGTTGGCGATTGAGAACTTATCGTTGAAGGTATGATCGACGCGCAACAACCAAGTTCTCACGTTGATCTTGTTGTTGTCGTCAGAGGTCCCGCCAAAGCCGTTCGGCTGTCCCACCGGTCTGACCGCGTCAAGCGCCGGTATATTCGGGATGACAGCGTTTGCCAGAGGGCTCCTCAAAGGATCCGTGGCGGGAATGATGTTAGCCTGTCCTGCAATGGGAAGGCCGGTCAGCGGATCAAAGCCATATCCGTCACGAACCGGTACACCACCTATCGTCCGAGTAGTAGCGGGATTATAGATTTCGCCTTTGTACATCGGCCGACCCAGCGCGTCAGTCCCCACCACTGTGGTCGTATCCAAGTACTCGGTGAAATTACCCTGGCGGGTCAAAGTGGAAGGCAGGATATTGACCAACCCGGTATTCACGGTGCTGTGATAATCAAGGCCATCGACGTTGAAGAACCAGAAAGTCTTCTTGAGCTTGGGGATGGGGCCTCCCAATGCAAAGCCCCAGTTGTTCTGGCCGAGCGGCAGGGTGTTGTTGCGTCCGTTGGCGATCAGCAGTGGCCCCACAAAATAGTTGGAGGCGTCCATCTTGTTGTTGGTGTAGAAATCGTAAATGTTGCCGTGGAACTGATTTGTGCCGGATTTCGTGGCATAGGTGATAAAACCGCCGCTGGTGTGCCCATATTGCGCAGAGAACGTATTTTCGACGACCGTCATCTCCTGCACAGATGGATACGGAATTGAACTCTCTTGCGTTTGCTGGTGCCCTTCCGCGTATCCGAAAGCCGCGCCGTCAAACCAGTTTTCCGTCGCCAGCTTCTGGCCGCCGTTGATACGTGATTGAAACTGGCTGCCACGGAAGATGGCGTCGCCGTTCGGCTGGACGGGAACGTAGCCGGGCTGTAACTGAAGCAGTGACTCCGCCAAGCGGATATCCGCGCCCATAACTGCGGGGAGTTCTTTGTAGTAAGTAGAGCCGACGGTGTGCGAAACCGTCGGATTTTCCGTATTGATCAGTTCCGTCGCTCCCGTGACTTCGACGGTTTCGGTCACCGCACCCACCTCAAGCTTTGCGTCCTGGCGGTAAGTCACACCTCCGGTCAGCACAATGCCTGGTCGACTGAAGGTCTTGAAGCCCTGTTTCTCGACATCAACCCGGTAAGAGCCGAGGGTCAGTGGCGGCGTGCTGTAGTTGCCCGCGCTGTTGCTGCCAACTACAGTGTTGGCGCCCGTGCCCTCGTTCGTCACCGTAACTTTGGCGTCGGCCATGGCCGCGCCGCTCGGATCGCTGACTACACCAGTGATCACAGCTCGATCCGCAAACTGGGCATGCAGGCTTTGCCCGCTAATCGCGATCAGCGCCAAGAAAACAGATACTGCCGCAAAGATCACCCGCTTCATTTTCGCGCCTCCAGCTTAAGCTCTCAACGACTTTGCAAGGACTGCTTCCGCTAGAAAAAAGTTAGGGTGTGAACTAGGAAAAGTCGCAAATTTCCACTCGGCAAGCGTCCCCGAGTTTTGCCTGCCCGTTCAGGAAAGTTGCTCCCAGCTATTTTGCACCTCGAAACAACTTAGAGAAAACCTTTTCCCCAATTGACTGGGTGCACCTTTTACTACGCAGCTTAATTCACTGTCAAGCTAATTCTTTTGTACTAGGGTAGGGATTCGCCTACGTGCAGCCACCGTTGCAAGTGCGAAATCTTTCCGAGCGTCGACAGCAGGCAAGAGATGATTCATGTAATTTGTTGTAAAAGAAGGTGATACATGAGACCAAGGACAGCGGCCAAAGTTCTTATGAAGCCTCAACCGCGTGGGCGCGAGCCGCTTCAGAGCAAGCCCCGTCCGAGCTAAGCGATCGACCATCACCCGGTAAGGACGGCTGGGTAAGTCTACGATCGCAACAAGCCGCATTTTATGAAGCTTAACGGCTAGTCCTAGTAATCGTTTACTACGCATCTTTTCGTAGGGGAGCCGGCTTTTCGAGCGTGCCGGCCTCGTCGCAAGGACTACTCCGTTTCCCGCAAGAGGAGAATGACTCGTGACGTCCATGATTTCAAGTACTTGCCGCGGAAAGGCCGGACACCACTATTCGCGCTCCTCCGCAGGATCTCGCGCCCCCCTGCTCCTGGACATATTGCGTCGCATTTTCTCGAGCTGGTTGCTCTCTTGATCTAGGCGGGTAAAAGAATCCAAGGCTTGTTTGCTTTCCTGGATTTTACCCAGTTTGCGGTAAACTCCGGCAAGTACGTAATAATAAGAGGCTGAGCGCGGATTTAAAGATATGGCTGTATTCAGCGAATCGACAGCTGCGTCGAGTTGTTTCTGGCGCTCTTGCGCCCTGGCTTTTTGAAACCACGCCGGAGCGCACTTTGCATCCAGTTCTATGGCCTTTTCAGCGTATTCCAAGGCCTTGACAGGGTCACTTTTCCGCTCGTAGTAGGCGCTCAGGCTGACATGCGCCGAGACGAACTTACCATGTTGCTGATCATTCAGCGCGATCGCTTCTTCATAGTTTCGAACTGCGCCATCATCGTCACCTAAGGCTTCTTGTGCGAAGCCGAGAGCTTCGAGGGCTTCGAGATAATTGGGATGAATGCGAATGGCTTTTTCGAACTGCTTGCGTGCGTCCTGCCAGTTGTCCTCGAGAGAAAATAGCTTTCCGAGATCGTAGTAGTTTTCGGCGGAGTTCGGAGCGTATTGAATTGCCTGCTCGAATTCGGTTCGCGCTGCATCGAACCGACCAATGACCATCAGGTCACGTCCAAGAATCTTGTGCGCTTCGGCGCTTCTTACGTCGAGGCGAAGTGACTCTGCGAGCGACTGGATCGACGCGCCAATTTTTTTCTGTGCGAACTGGCTGTAGCCGAGCGCGTACCAGCCCCAAGACGAGCTGGGGTGTTGTTTTACATAGCCCGCCAACAATGGCTCGACCTCCTGAAACCGGCTCTCGCGGAAATAGCCCTCAAGCTCGGATACCTTGGCGGGATCATCCTCTCCTTTTTCGCGCCCGGCGGAAGGTTCCGGATTGTTGGGGCGAGTTAGCCTCTCAAGGCTCTTCAGGGCAGCGGTATCCCCGGGACTTAGGTCCATCGCCTTGTGATAGGCGTCAAGTGCCCCTTGCTTGTCCCCTTTCTTCTCTAAAACAATGCCTAGGAATCGTTCGGCGGTAGAAGACTTCGGCTCGAGCTTGATTGCGTGCCGGAATTTTGTCTCTGCCTCCTCTAGTTCCCCTTTTTCAAGTGCCAGGCGACCTTCGGATAGATCTAGAGTTGCATCATGGTTTTGCTCCTCAGCAGAAGAGAGTTCGCGGCCTTTTTTGAGTTCAGCCGTCGCCTCCTGTTGCTTTCCGGTTCTTGCCAGGGCCAAACCTAGCTGGTAGTGAGCTTCACCACTGTTCGGATCGAGGTGCGTTGCTTCCTCGAGCTCATTGACTGCGTCGCTCGGCTTTCCCTCGTGCAAAAGCGCCTTGCCCAGAGCTAAGTGAGCCCGCGCAAAGTCTGGTGCAATCGAGATGAGTTTTCGCAATTGACTTATCTGCTTCGCTGATCCACCGCTCGGGCTGCTTCCGTAGGCTTCCGCCAGATTGAACTGGGCGCTCGCCAAGGTAGGATTAAGCGAAACCGCCTTTTCCAGTTCGCCGATGGCTTCGTCTACATCTGAGAGCACGAGCGCGGCGCCCAAGTTGGCGTGAGCTTCGGCATAATCGGGCTGGTCTCTGACCGCCTCGCGAAACTCAGCAATTGCCTTCTCGTCGTCTCCCCCTTGCGCCAAAACCAGTCCCACGTTATTGTGCGCTTCGGCATAATCGGGGCGGAGGCGAATCGCCTCGCGTAATTCAACAAGCACCTCATCGCTGTCTGCACCTTTGCGGCCCAGCATGAGAGCGAGGACGTTATGCGCTTCGGCTTCATTCGGTTTTTTTGAGATCAGTTCCCGAACCGCCGTGATGGCTGTATCCCAGTCCGGAATGGGAATCGAAGAGGAAGCATTGAGTCCGGCATGAAATTGCCTCAGAGCTTTTTCACCTTCGCCTTGGCGAATGAGCAAAATGCCCAGATCAATCAGGTTGGCCGCAATGGTGGGAGCGAGCGCGACCGCCCGCTCCAGATTCGATCGTGCCCCGTCGAGATCGCCGGTTTCACGCAGTCCAATTCCTAAGAGCGCGTAGTTCGGTGCGGATGCAGGATCTAGCCCGACGCTGGTTTTGAGTTCGGATAAGGCTTTACTCTTCGAGCCGCTATACCATAGAGCCGCGCCATAATTATAATGCACGTCGGCGGAGTCAGGTCGTAGGCGAACTGCGCGTTCTAAGTGTGAAAGTGAGGAAGGGATGTCTCCTTGTTGTCCCACGACCCATCCCAGAAGGTTTTCGGCATCACCATCATTCGGGTCGGCGCGCAGTGCCTGTAGAAGCTCGTCCTTAGCCGCTCCTAAGTCGCCTTTAGCCACCGCGGCCTGTGCACGTTTGTAGAACTCATCTCCCAGACTTGCCGAATGGTGAGAGGACTTGTGCATGGCCGCAGCTTGTTGTTTTAAGGTAGAACCCAGCCCGTAATAGGCCTCGCGCAGCTCAGGATCAAGCTTAAGTGCGCGCTCAAAGGCCGCGATCGCTCCAGGCAAATCACCGTTCTGACGAAGGGTTTGCCCGAGTTCAGATTGCACCGTCGCGTTCCTTGGCACCGCCGCCACGACCCGGTGAAGGTGAACCAGAGCTTCTTGGCTATCGCCAGCTTCCCGCAGAGCAAGCGCCAGGTTCAGGTGAGCAGGCCAACTATTCGGCTCGAGAGCCAACGCCCTCCGAAACGCCGGAACCGCTCCCGAGAGATCGCCGCTTTTGGCGAGCGCCGACCCGAGATTGGTGTAGGCCCGCGCATAGCTATGATTGAGCGCCGTGGCCTTGCGCAGTTCGGAGATAGCGGCGGGCAGATTGCCTTGGCCCATGAAGAAGGCGCCCAGCCAATTGTGAGCCTCGGCCGAAGCCGGTTCGATCTTGACAGCCTGCTCCAAGGCATCAAAGGCACTTTGGTATTGGTTCTGGTCCCAGTACGCTCGCCCCAGTTCGACGTACAGCTTCGGATTGTTAGGTTCACGCTTGAGCGCCGCCTGAATCTGACTTACGGATCGTGCCACCTCGGTCGTTTTATCTTGCGAAGGTCTCTGGGTCGTTTGGGATGCGGCCGGCAAAAACGTGGCCAGAACAAACATTAATATCCACGGTCGTGCAAGCCAAGCAGAGTTGATGGATTGGGTCTTGGGAAATGAAAGCTCGAAACGCGAGACCATGGGATAGTTGGTAAGAACCCACGCGCCGACATTCTTCTCTGCCGTTCGCCGGATCGAGTGCGCGGTTGCTGTCAGATTACTCCCGTTAACCCTAATTTTGCACCCGTGCTGAAAACATAAAGTTGATTATCTGGCGAGGTTGAACCCATACGCCAATTGCAATCGCCGGCCTCTCGCGCATGTGCTGCGACCGTAAGCGGGCTGATACTGAAACAACTTAGAAACTCTTCAAAGGCGCCTCGACGCATTGCGGAGGCGGGCCTTTTTTCTCGGCTGCGTTCCTCGGGTTTCGACCCAGAGCTCGAAAACAGTGTCGCTCGACTTACGCAATGCGAACTCGCGCGGGCTATCCAGCTTACACCCCACAGGTTGCGCAGC
>JAFAWX010000308.1 GCA_019241535.1 Acidobacteriota bacterium
CCCGGAATGTAGGGAGCATCGTGCCCGGCCATGCTCTTTGACTTGACAACGAAGTCTTTGAGGCATTTGTTCAGCGCGTGGCCCAGATGGATAGGCCCGTTCGCATAGGGCGGACCGTCATGCAGAATGTAAACGGGAGAACCCTTCTTAACCTGGCGGATGCGCTCATAGAGCCTGATATTTTGCCAGCGCTCTAGGATCTTGGGCTCGTTCTGGGGTAGGCCGGCTTTCATGGGGAAGCCGGTTCTTGGAAGGTTGATCGTCGTTTTCAGGTCGAAGGCCACTTGCAGCCGGGGTCTCCCAAGCACTTGATTCTTTTCATTATAGGGAGCAAGCTACATCGCGTCTATTTGAGCTCCCGTGGAAAAGTTCGATCGCCCGCAGAAGATGGGACGATGGGTCGAGAATTTACGTAGGTAATGTCAAAAGATTGCATGCCCTCCCGAAAACGGACACCGGAGTGTACAATTTTCCCGGGGTTACGTTTCCCGAGCGCAAGCATCTAAACTGGTGGAAGTGAACAAGATCCCATTTCTTTAGGGAACTGGGCAGCTGACAAGGATTTAACAGTAACCCGGCGCAAGAAAGCGCAACTTGGCGACCGGAATGCTCATCACCTGCATATTAGGGTCACGAACGCGACCCTAAGGGGCTCGGGAACAAATGGCGACATTGGAATTGAAACCACCACCGCGAACGTCCGCACCTGAACCCGAATTGAATCTGCTCATGCCGAAAGGCTCCGAGCAATCGCTCTGGGATTCGCTAACCCACAATTTCAAAGAAACATTCTTCCCCACAAAGCTGCCCCCCCTGGTGCTTACGTCCAGGCCTATTCCAGTTAAGGACATCTGGGGTTTCTACAGCTATACAAAGCGGAGTGCGACCCTTTCAAGCATCGCGCACATTATCGCGCTGACGGCAATCCTGGTCGGCACCTACTATCTTGGCAAAAAGGTCGTGGCCCAGCCGGCTAAGCCGACGGTTACGCTGGTTGCACCGTCGATGGACATTCCCACCATGAAACCGGCAAAGACGCAATCCGGGGGTGGCGGCGGCGGTGGCGATCGCGACAAGTTTCAGGCTCCCAAAGGCAATATTCCGAAACCGGCCATGGAGCAGATTACTCCGCCAGCTATTGTGGTGCGGAACGCCCATCCGAAGCTGGCCGTCGAGCCTACGGTAGTCATGCCTCCGCAGGTGAAAATTGCCCTGAATTCGCCGAATCTGGGTAACCCGACGGCGGCCATGCCATCCGGCCCGCCCTCGAACGGTACGGGCTCTGGCGGCGGAATCGGTTCCGGATCCGGCGGGGGTATCGGTGTCGGAACCGGACCGGGTGTTGGTGAGGGTCGCGGCGGCGGCATTGGTGGCGGCGTTTTCCGCGTGGGAGGCGGCGTGAGTGCCCCGAAGGCAGTTTACGCCCCCGATCCTGAGTATTCCGAGGAAGCCCGCAAGGCCAAGTATCAGGGTGTTTGCGTACTCAGCTTGATCGTGGGACCCGATGGCAAGCCGCGTGACATTCACGTGGCCCGTAGCCTGGGTCTCGGGTTGGACGAAAAGGCCATTGAAGCGGTAAATCAGTGGAAGTTTGACCCGGCACAAAAAGACGGCAAGCCGGTCGCGGTTGCGATCAGCGTGGAAGTTACATTCAGGCTCTATTAACGAGTCATCGACTGCAAGCTCTCAATAAAAGGCCAGCCCGCTGCGGCTGGCCTTTTGACCCTCTGGTCGGATCTTCAGCTCGTTATTGCTTCGTCTCATTCCTTCAGATCTACGTGCGCGACTTCGTCCAATTCGCGGCCGAGGAACAGCTTACCCAGTCGACGGAATTTTTCGACCGAGTCGGTAACAAAGAAACGCGTTTGCTCCCTTTTCACCTCTCTCGTCTTGGTTGCAGCCTGCCCGGCTCCCGAGGTTAGGGCGCGAACCGAGTGTGCTATCGACTCGGCCGAATCGACCAGCTTTACCCCCGCGGGAACCATGCGCCCAAGAAGGGGCTTGAGCAGAGGATAGTGCGTGCACCCAAGCAAGAGAACGTCAGCTGCTCGGAAGCCGTCGCTAAAGGCTTCGCTCAGGTAAATGCGCGCTACGTCCTCGGTCACCGGGTGGTCGAGCCACCCCTCCTCGACCAGTGGAACCAGCAGCGGGCAGGCCTTTTCCCGCGACTCCAGCTGATAGCGCGCCAGGGCATGCTGGTAGGCGTGACTCGAGATAGTGGCTTCCGTGCCGATGACCACAACCTTGCGGCTGCGCGAGGCGAGCGAAGCGCGTTCCGCCCCGGGCCCTATGACGCCCAGTACTTGAACAGAAACTGCCTGCTGAATCTGCTCGAGCGCCAGCGCCGTGGCGCTGTTGCAGGCCACAACCAGGAGTTCCACGCCCAGCTGCTCGAGAAAGCGTGCGGCCTCACAGGCGTATTTGGCGACCGTTTCCGTGGATTTTGAGCCATAGGGAAGGCGGGCGGTATCACCAAAATAGAGGTAGCCGGACTCGG
>JAFAWX010000348.1 GCA_019241535.1 Acidobacteriota bacterium
GCTATCGTCCGCCGCTGTGGCGCGGGGAATGCAAACCAGGCACGTTACGATGGCGACCAGGGCCCGTCTTGCGAACAAGGCACGCTTATTCATAACCAGCACCTCCACGGTCCGACTGCAGCATCACACCCTCAGTCAAGGAATCGAGCAATGTTGAAGCGGCCCTAAAGGCTCAAAAAGCACCCTCGCGATAAATGCGTTCATCAGGTGGTCAGCATTGTGCTGCCGGCTTTCGTACCCAACTGTTCGAGTCGCCCTTTGGCGCTCCTGGCGGTTTCCCGCAGCAACGGATCGGGATCATTTAAACAGCGAATCAACTCCCCTTCCAGAGACTTGATGCCAAGCACGCCAATTGCATAAGCACCACAGGAACGCAGCCAGGGATCGTCGCTGCCCACGAGAGCTTCCACCGCCTGTTCCTGATTGTCAACCTTGGTCCGCACGAAGCGGTCGGCAATGGCTGCGCGCTGCGCCACTGAGACTCTGCCATCCAGCAACGGCACGAGCATGGCCCGTAACTGGGACTTCAACACGTTATCCAGAAATTCCAGGGCATTGTCATATACCGTCGCCTTCTTGGACTGGAGGCTTAAATAAGCACTGTGCACGTCAACGTGGGGGTACAAAAGCCCGAGAAGGCGAAAAATACGTTCCAACTCCTGATGCATGGACTCGTCTAACGCTTGTCCGATGGCAGCTCGACTATCGCGAAGCCCGTCAAGCTTGGCCAGAATTTGATACGAGCGATAGTGTCCCAATATCTCCGCCGCCAGTACAGTTTCCAGCATCTGCGTGTCCGATTCTACTTCGGGGTGGAGGCGCTGCAGTTTGTTGAGCGCGCAAATAATACCGAAGCGAAGGGTCGTATCCCTTTCCAGAAGATTCTCACCTAAAACCCGCGCCGCCGCCGGGGTTCCTACACTCACGAGTATGCCGGGTATCGCTCGCCGCACCGCGCTCGGCACGGAAGAGTCCGCAATATGGTCGCGCAAAGAACCAACAATCGCATCCCCAAATTGTCCCAACGCTTGGGCCGCCGCCGACACCAGTTCCTGATTGGCCATTAGATCGAGCAGGTCCGGAACCATACGTCGCTTGCGAAGTTTGCCAACGGATCCAATGGCTTCACGTGCTACGACGACCGAGACATCACGAACCAGAATAGACAGGAGAGGATCAAAACAGTCCGGCAGCTCCCCCAGCAACTTTGCCGCTTCAATCCGCGTACGCTCACCTTCCGCCCCCGGTTCTCGCGCCATGCCTTCCAGAATCTGACGGGCGGTTTCGAGATTTTGAGTTTCCCCGGCTCGAGCCAGATAGGACACCACCGCCGAGCGCACCGAGAAGTCGCCGAAGTCGCCAGCCTCGTCAATTAAAGTCAGCGGATCAACTTGCCCGTGGTGAGCCAAGTAAAGCATGGCCTCGGTGCGAACGTCGAGCTCCGGATCCTTCAGCAATCGCTGCACTTGCGGCAATACCGCGGTGTCGCCCGAAGCATCCAGCATCGCAAGCGCTTTTTGTCTGACCTCTTTATCCGGGTGGGTTAGCAAGCCACGAACGACGGGATGTACCGTGCGTCTTCGCTCCATCTCAAACAAGCTCAAAGCGTAGAGGATTTCCTTGGGGTCCGATGTCGAAATCTTGGCGGCGAGCAAATCGGAGGTTGAGCGATCCAACACCAGCGCAGAAGCCTGCTCAACATCGACTTTGTGACGGCTAATGTTCTCCTCCAGAGTAATCACATATTGCCGTCGTGCCACGGCTACTGCCACCAGCCAACCGCTGATCAGCAGCAGGGCTATCCAGCTGATTTGCCGCGCGGATAAATGCAAGAAGGTGGCAAATATCAGGACGGTAATTCCTGCCAAACCGTCGCCCATGCGCCAGATTACCGTATCAATAAACCACTTCGCGCGCAGCCTGACAGAGCCGGGCAGGGGCAGATAAAGCAGCTCGACCATAGATTTATCGATGGAGTAACGGAGCACCTGGTCATTGCCCTTAAGGAACACCGCAGCCGCGAGCGTGCCCAGAGCAAGTAGGCCGACCGAGCCCGCGAACACAACGACAGGAAGCACGAACAACAGTTTGCTTATCCCAAACCTGCGCACACAGCGTGTGGTCAAGAGCAACTGCAGAAGCAGCGATAAAACGCCGGCGTAAAAATTAAAGTTCCCGAAAAAGACCGCTAAGGCATCTTTGGTGACCAGAAAATGCTTGGCGACGGCTTTGAATTGCCAACCGGTCAACGTAGTAACAAATGACGAAATACAAATCACCGCCGCAATGGCTTGCAAATACCGCGAAGACACCACCAGTCGCATACTCTGGCCCAAGTGTCGTGATTCGCTTCCTGGGGCTTGTGCTCCAAGCTCCTCCGGATCTCCAGGTTGCAGTTGCTGCCTCTGCCACATCATTAACATCAGTGCGGAGCACGGCAGAAGCAGCAGGGCCATTCCCAACAACAAGCCTTCTGTCCCAAAGGCTTTGGCCACCGTTTTCGAGAAAAATCCGGCAAAGATCCAGCCGGCTATGGCGCCCCCGCCCACCAGACCGAAAATGCGTTTAGCCTCGCGGGTGGTAAAGGCATAATTAGCCAGGGTCCATACCTGGGTAGGTGCTAGCACTCCAAACATGCCCACCCAAACATAAAAAACCGGAAAGAGCCAGCTCAGGTGGTAGTAGCGCACGAGCGCCCAGAAGATCGCGCAATTGATGGCGAAGAACAATTGACTGCCCACCAGCAGGGTGCGCAGGGAAAGTCGCCGGGCGAGGTAAACGTAACCTGCCACAACCAAGCCCACCAGCACGGCACTGGCAATATCCGCATAGGGCAACTGTATTGCCTGGAAGCGTGCTAGAAATAAGGCGTCCCGTGCCACCTTTCCGGTGACATAAGCGCTGATGATCAGAAAAAGACACGAACACAGAAGCGCACCGCGCCCCAGGTCGCCGGGATGAATATTGAGAGCCCGCTCGATCCACTTTTTCACTTGCGCGAACCCGTCCCTCCTATCTTGTCATCCGCCTCTCTGGCGGCGGTTCTCGTAACCAGAAGCCAGGGGAAATCCATTCCCCTCTTGCCCTCCACTCAGGCGCCTCTAGTTCTCTTGTCAGCCGTGACACCTTCGCGACTTCGAAGAGCACCACCTGCTGGTCCATATATTCCGCGGTGAACTTAACACTGTTCCGGATTTCGAGAGCCGACGCCCGTCCCCCAGGGTAATAGCTGCTCAGCATCCCGGTGTCGATGAGCAATGCCTTACCGCCGAAGCGATCGCGGATACGCCCTTCCTTCTGAACCGTATGTCCAACGACAAGATGACTCGCCTTGAAGGACTGCAAGATCTTGTCGACTTGTGCACTGCCCTCTTCGTCGCTCCACTGGTCATAACCCCGGAACCACAATGGACCATCCGTACGGACGCTCAGCCACTCCGGAAACTGCGCAAATTGGGAAAGCCTGGCTCGCAGCTCGGGCTTCCCCGGGATCTTGGACTTCTGCTCAGCGGAGATCTCTGCTTGTACCACCGAAACGATTTCCTGCAGGTTGAAGAACGGCAGGATCAATCGCTCGTCAACCATGTACTGTTTGCAAGAATCAAAGGTGCTGATCTCGTCTCGGATGTGGGAATTGATCGCACTCAGTGTCATGGATGCCAGGCTGGGCGAAATTCCGCCGTGAAGGAAAATCACTCCATTGATTTCGGCAAGCGCATCATGTCCGCGCAACCATTTGCCATAGGTCCCCTTCGGACTGAAGGCCTCGCGCTGTTCGATAAAGCCTGCCGGATGTCGCGCCATCCATTCGGCCTCGGTTATTTCGAGTGGGTGTGGGAGCTCGGCCAGCACGGCGCTGTGGCTCTCCCGCCACTTAATGTAGTCGCGGTAGGCCGACCTGCGGCGCTCCTCAGAGTTCGCATCGGCAAAGCTGGCGTAGTTCTCAGGGGTGACATAACGCAAGTCGCCCATGATGTTCATCATTTCATGGTTGCCGAGCAGCGACACCACTCGTCCGCCGTCCTGCGGTGCCTCCTTTTCGAGTGCCATGAGCAGATCCATGACCTGGCGCGGCTTGGGGCCGCGGTCGAGAAGGTCGCCTACTTGCACCAACGTGATGTTGCTTCCTGTCCAGTGGTTCTGTTTATCGATCAGGCTGGTGTGCTGAAGAATGCCAACGAAGTCGTCAAAATCTCCGTGAACGTCGCCGATTGCAATCAGAGACTCCTGCGATTTGGCGGGCGCCGGTACAGTGCCCGCCCAACAAGCAACAACCAACGCCGCAATCAAAATGAGTAGAATAGGCGCAGGATTGCTAATATTTGCGCGCAGTCTTGGAAGCCGTACGTGGAATGTTGCCACTACCCCTCCAGGCAAGGATTACCTCGCTGGCGCGCTTTACTCGCATCCACCCCACGGCGCGGTCGAGAACCCTCTCTGGAGCGTGGATGTTAGCCCTCCCCGCCCAGCATTGTCAACAAATGAGCAGCCCGCGCACGGCCGACAGCGCGGAAAACGGAACGGTATTTCACAGCAATATCAAGGCTGTAATTTTCCGATTGCGTCTTGCAGCGGTACCGGCCGAGCGGTCAGCAGCCAGCGTCATCGTCGAGTGCACCAGGAAGACGCCGATGAAAGTCTTTCAGCCAAACCAGCTGAGCCAGTTTGTGCGTAG
>JAFAWX010000392.1 GCA_019241535.1 Acidobacteriota bacterium
AGGCGCAGAACAAGGGGAGTTTTTGCCGACGGCCAGTCAATAAACCTGCAGCTGCCGGTCGTCTGTCGCTCGATCCTGCTCTTTGGGGTCAGCGGTCAGCTCGAGCACCAGTTTCTCAAGCACCAGCCTCTTGCTCGGGGGACTAGAACGCAGCGCCAGATCGGCCTTGGCAACCAGGCGGATGGCGCGCGTGAGTTCGCGTTTTGACTTATAGCGCCGCGCCTGGCGAATGATGTCGTCGGCGGCAAATGCGGGCACGCGGAACCCGGGCCACAGGGCGGCCCACAGCAGACGCTGATCCCGCACGTTGCGCTCGACGATCACCAGCATCTGGCGAAAAGTCTTGGCCAGCATGTAGAGGTGGCCGATTGCCGCCTCTTCCCCTTCACCGCTCGACAGAATGGCATCGAGCACCTCAAGCGCCCGCGGGCGGTCGCGCGAAGAGATTGCGTCCGTGAGCTCGTACAGCGAGCGCTGCTTGGCGGCCAGCACCATGGTTTCGACGTCCGCGAGCGTGATCTGGTGGTTTCCGCTCACGTAAATGAGCAGCTTATCCAGTTCCGTAGCCAGCAGAGTCATATCGCTGCCCAGCGCGTCAACCAGCTCGCGCACCGCGTCACGATCGATCTTGACTCCGCGCCCGCTTGAGTATTCCTCGATCCAGCGCACGGCATCGGCTTCGGGCACGCGGCCGAGTTCGAGAATGGCCGAATAGCGGCCCATGGTCTCGCGGATGCGCTGATATCGTTCCTTGTCGGTAAGCTCCATGCGGCGCGCGTCGGCAGGGATGCTGATGTGGTCGGCGATAAAAATGACCACCGCCTCAGGATTGGGAGCCTTCGCGTACTCCTCGATGGCCTTCAATTTCTCTTCACTCGCACCCCGGCCGAACAATG
This sequence comes from Acidobacteriota bacterium, assembly GCA_019241535.1. Lineage (GTDB taxonomy): Bacteria > Acidobacteriota > Terriglobia > Terriglobales > Acidobacteriaceae > Gp1-AA145. The sequence continues at coordinate 897 of JAFAWX010000392.1, forward strand.
TTTTCACCCCGCGCACGAAAAATACCTGGAAGGGAGCCATTAACGAAGGGGTCCGAGCGCGGTCCAGCACCTCGGCCAGCTCAGTCTCGGCCAGATCGAATTCAAACAACCCGCACTGGCGCAGATCGCCCGGCAGCAAGTGTTCGAGAAGCGCATCGCGGCATCGGGTGCGGAAGAAGACCTCGTCGCCCACAAAGACATAAATCGACCGCAATTTTCGCGCTTCTACTTCGGAGCGAAAGCGCTCGGCTTCGGCGAAGGCACGCATCAGAACACCTCCAGAATGTTCGACACCAGGCTGCGGGCGAACTGGCGGGAAAGCCGCTCGAAGGCGGGGGAGTCTTCCTCGAAAAAGCTGCTGAGCTCTTGCGAGATCTGATACTGTTCGCGAAAGGTGTACAAAGGATTCTGGTAAAGCACGTGGCCCAGGCGGTCATTGAGGGACACGCGCATGGAGACCACGACCAGAACGGTCGCGGCGCGGCCGGTTTTAGAATCGTAAGTCAGAGGGCTGGTATAGGAGGAAAGCACGGCGCCGTGGAGGACGGCATCGGCCGAAGCGGCATCGGATGTGATCCGGTAGGGAGTTCGGCGGGCAAATTCCTCGGCCACGCCAGTAGTGAGCATCTGCTCGATACGGTAGGTTTGTGTCTGGTTGACGAATGCCGGAATCGCCAGCGTGCGCAGATCGGCGGGAAGCAGGTTTGCCTTCCCTGCCGGGTGGTAACCACAGCCGGGAGTGAAGCTTGAAAGCGCCAGAAGGAAGAGCGCACGGCGCTTCACTGGATCTTTCCTCGAGGCCGTGCGGTTGCCATGCGCTCGGCGCATTCAACCGCGGTAAGCGCCGCCACCCGCAGATTGTCGGCCGCCGCCCATAGCCAGGCCGTAGTCTGGTCGCCGCGGTCGCGAGCGATTGCGACCAGAATGTCCCCCTGCCCCGCGGCATTGACGTTGCTCGGAGCGTCGTTCGACCGATCAACCACGGAGACGTGTTCGCCGGTCAGGGCTTGCGCAATGTGGCCAGTATCGGCCGGCCTTTCAAACTCGAGGTTCACGGAAAAAGCGTGCCCGTGGAAAATCGGCGCCTGCAGCACCTGCAGCGAGGGTAGGGGAGCGCTTTCGCCCACGATCCTGCGGTAGTGCTTGAGGACACGGTCGTTGACCGAAGACAGCGGCTCTCGCGCCTGCTCACCGAATCGCGACACCATATTGAAGGCGATTTGCACGTCGAAGATTTTTTTAGGCAACTGCTGAAAAGACAGCAGGTTTACGGTCTGTTCGTGCAATTCGTCCATGCCTGCCTGCCCGTGCTCGGAAGCCGGCTCATAAGCGGTTGCCACCACGCGCCTGACCGGCACTCGAGGATGGAGGCGGCTCACGAGCAGCGCCAAAACCAGCGACACGGGGTGGGCGATGACGGCCGGGCCGGGCTCGAGCTCGGGCGTGCTGATCTGGCCAAGCTGGCGCTCGACCCAGGGAGCGCGGATGGTGGCGCTCGGTTCATCTTCAAGGCCATAGGAAAGGTCCACAATCGCCGAGCCCGAACGCTCGACCTGCTTCCAGTTCTTGCGCGTGCACTCGGCATCGGAAGCAAAGAAGGTAAAGTCCATGTGCTCGAACTGCTCGGCGCGAACGCTCTGAATGAAGGTGATCTCGTCTTTGAGCGCCTCGAGCTGCCCGAGCGAGTCATCGTCGTCCAGAAGCTTCAAGTCCGCAGAGGGAAAATTTCGCTCCTCGAGAACCTCGGCGACTTCCTTGCCCTTCAGCGAACCCGCGCCCACGATGGCGACGCGGTAGAAGCCCTGTGCCTGCCCGGCCGGTGTCAGTGCGGATTTGACATTGGAATTCATGAAACCTGCGAGGCCTGCCGGTACGGCGGGGCAGGAGGGTTAGGCCGGCGTCGAAAGGTCCAGTGCAGGCGCCAGAACACGCCGGAAAACATGTAGGTCAAGGCCAGGACGAAGAGCACGGGGCGGGAGAAGAACCAGATGGCGGCAAATAGCAATCCAAAGATGACAATCAATCGGAACGGCTGGCGGGCGCGAAAGTCAATGTCTTTGAAGCTGTAAAAACGCCAGGTGCTCACCATCAGGTATGAGGCTATAACCAGAATCGTCAGCCAAGTGACCGCGCTTCCCCACCAGAGCAGCGGGTCGCCGCCGGCAAAGTGCACAACCGCGGCGATGACTCCGGCGCCGGCGGGAATCGGCATGCCGACAAAATACTTTCTCCCTGGGCGCCCGGGATTTGAAGGTTGAGGGTTAACCGTAATGTTGAAGCGGGCGAGGCGGCTGGCACCCGCCAGAAGGAACAGAAAACTCGCAATGGCGCCGAGACGGGTCAAAATTATCACCAGTTCCCGGCGGGAGATCTCGCTTGAGATCTGATGAAAGCCCCAGGCCCAGGCCAGAATCGCCGGCGCGATGCCGAAGGTGATCACATCGGCGAGAGAATCAAGCTCCCGGCCGAAATCGCTGCTCGTCCCGGTCATGCGGGCGATGCGGCCGTCGAGCCCATCAAAGAGTACGGCGAAGCCAATGGCTTTGGCGGCATTGTCAAAATGCCAGGCTTCCTGGACCGGGCTCTGGGTAGCATGGGCGATCCCGTACTGTATCGCCCCGTGGATAACCTGCAGAACAGCGTAATATCCCAGCAGCACATTGGCGGCGGTAAAAATCGAAGGCAGAATGTACATGCCCTTGCGGAACCGTCGCGGAGCGAGGTCCTCTTTGCGGCGGCGCGGATGGCGCTCAAGCTGGTGCTCCATCAGGATCCTTCCTGGGCTCGCCCTAAAGCCGGCTCGGCAACTGGCTCAGTCTCGCTTGCGAGAAACGCCACAATCGTCGAACCGCCTTTTACGTGATCCCCAGCCTTCACCTGAATCTCCGCCGAGGCCTCAAGCAGCAAATCGGTCCGAGAGCCGAATTTGATCATACCCACCCGCTCTCCACGCGCAACCGTTTCTCCGATCTTCTTGGTAAACACAATGCGGCGCGCCAGCAGGCCGGCAATCTGTCTGAAAATCACGCTGCGACCCTCGGCGTCGATCGTAACCGTGTTCTGTTCGTTGTTGGCGGCGCTCTCTGGGTTCATGGCGTTGCCGAACTTGCCCGGTCGGTAGTGAACACCCCGGATAACACCGGAGACCGGCGAGCGGTTCACGTGAACATCGAATACATTCAAAAAGATGCTGATCCGCTTGCGGCTCTTGCCCTCGACTTCAACCGTCTCCACCCGGCTCACCTTGCCGTCAGCTGGAGATACCACGGCGCCGGGATCGGCAGGAATGTTGCGCTCGGGATCGCGAAAAAACCAGAGAAAAAAAATGGTGAGGACAAGGGGAACAAGGGCCCAGGCGGTGCCTGCCAGCCAGCCGACCAGGACGGTGGCAAGCGCCAGCACGAACCCGTAGTAGTAGCCATCGCGAACCATGGGACAGTGAAATTATATTGCACGGCGAAAACGAATCTCGCCGAGCGCCGTTGGTGGAGGGCGGAAGGAGTCGCTCGGAGAAGCTTCCGCCGGCAAGCGAGAATCGCAGGCCTGCGCACAACGCAAGTCATGCGGTTGAGCTAGCCCTCGCCTCTGCCATTCAGGATGATGGGCGGTTTCGACAGATTAATTTAGGCGACGTGACCGTGCGAAAGGTGTTCCCGATACTGCCGCTCGATGGCTTGCATTTGGTCTTTGAGCCGCAGCTTCAGCTTCTTCAGCCTGACTTCCTCTAGTTTTTCGTCGTCGGTGAGATAACGCTTATGGGTGAGCGAAGAGAGACGTTGTTCGTATTGCGTAT
>JAFAWX010000398.1 GCA_019241535.1 Acidobacteriota bacterium
TTGCGCGCCAGACGGCCGATGGCATCACCATCGACCGGAGTATCGCGCCAACCGAGGACGGTAAGGCCTTCCTCGCGAATAATGCGTTCCAGCACCCCTTCGCAGCTGAGCCGAGGTTGCTTCTCGACAGGCAGGAAAATCATTCCCACGCCGTACTCGCCGGGCGCGGGCAGAGGGAAGCCGAGCGTTTTTGACTCCCGGGCAAAGAATTCATGCGGGATCTGGATCAGCACTCCGGCGCCGTCGCCAGTTTCCGGGTCGCAACCGCAGGCGCCGCGGTGGGTCAGATTGACCAGCACCTGTATGCCCTGCTCGATAATGCGATGACTCTTCTCCCCCCGGATACTGGCAACAAAGCCGATCCCGCAGGCATCATGCTCGCAGGCCGGATCATAAAGTCCCTGCGGGGGAGGCAGGCCGTTCGTTGTCTTCCAGGCGTTCAGATCAGCTCCGGATGGAAAATCGCCACCGTTGCATGCCTACGGGGCGACAGAGTCGTCGATTGCGCGCACCACAACCTTTCGATCTTTGGTACAGCCTGGGAGCGTCAAAAGTACAATTCAGAATTTTGATGGAGCTGATGGAAATTTCAGAAAAGAATGCGCATGCGCTGAGAATGCGGCAATGGTTCCCGTGGTCAGCAATTTTCCTGATCAGCGGGATCAAAAAACCAGCTTGGAGGGCGTCCGACAGTTCCAGTATATTGATTGCACGATGACGTCCCACTGCTATCGGGTTTCCGGGCGGCCCACAGCCGTTTTTGGCACAGCGATTAGCATTTGGCGTTGGCCGTGAGCCCGTCATAGAGATTGTCGGCTGAGGACCCACGGCCAGGGAATGTAACCGGCTGGTGGGTCTTTCGTTTATGCGGGCCTAAATCGGCCGTCACGGCTAGGGCGGCTGCGGAGTGGTCACATGCTGGTAATGAAGTTCGGCGGAACCTCGGTCGAGAGCGCGGAAGCGATCGAGCGGGTGGCCAGAATCGTCGCCACCCGGCAGAAGCACGGACCAGTGGTGGTCATCAGCGCCATGGCGAAAGTCACCGACCAGCTGATAGCCATGGGAGAAAAGGCGGCTGCGGGAGACTCTGGCACCGCTCTCGAGGGGCTGCGCTCGGTGCGGGAACGGCACCTTCAGACCGCGCGCCAGCTGCTCGGACTGCGGCGCAGCGCGGCCGTGGCGCCGCGGCTGGAGACGCTGTTTGCCGAGCTCGAGAACTTCCTCCGCGGATTGATGGCGGTACGCGAACTTACGCCCCGGGGTAGCGATTATCTGCTCTCGTTCGGCGAATTGCTGTCCAGCCTGATTGTCGCCGACGCATTTGTGGTGCGCGGCCTGAACACCTGCTGGGTGGATTCGCGCGAATGTCTGGTAACCGACCGAACTCACACGCGCGCAGTTCCCGACCTCCTGGCCACACGCGAAGGGTGTAAGAAGAAGATTGCTCCGTTGGTCCTTAGCAAGCGAATACCGCTGCTTGGCGGCTTCATCGCCGCCAGCGCCGAGGGTATTCCCACCACCCTGGGAAGAGGAGGATCGGATTATTCGGCTGCCATCATCGGCGCCTCGCTCGACGCCGAGCGAATCGAAATCTGGACCGATGTTGAGGGAATGATGACCACCGATCCTCGTCTCTGCCCCTCGGCCCGAACCATCGAGAAGATCAGCTTCAACGAAGCTGCCGAGCTCGCCTACTTTGGCGCCAAGGTGCTTCATCCCGCGGCGCTTTTGCCGGCGATCCGCCAGAACATCCCCGTCTACGTTCTCAATTCCCGCAATCTCAAGAGCACCGGCACCGAGATCACGGCGCAGGCGCCGCCCAGCCGAGATATGTTTCGCGCCATTACGGCAAAGACCGGCATCTCGATCGTGAACGTGGTCGCGTCGCGGGGCGTAATGGTGCACGGCTTTCTGCGCTCCGTCTTTGAGGCCATGGACCGGCACGCGGCCTCCGTCGACATTGTTGCCATCTCCGAAGTCAGTCTCTCTTTCACCATTGAGACCAAACGGCTGCCCGCCGCCTTACTTAACGATCTTGAACGTATTGCCGACGTGACCTGCGAGAACGAGCAGGCAATCATCTGCCTGGTGGGGGAGGACATTCACGGCAAACCGGGCGTGGCCGCCAATGTCTTCAACACCGTGGCCACGGCCGGAGTCAATGTGCGCATGATTTCCCAGGGAGCATCGGAAATCAACATCAGCTTTGTTATTCGCGAAAACGAAGTTCCGAACGCGGTGCGCCATCTGCACGAGCACTTCTTCCCCGCCGCCCCCGGAATCTCTGTTCGAAACAGCCGCCGGCGTACCGGGCTTCCCGCACCTGGCGGGCTCAGAAATCGGAAACGCCCTTCGGTTAACGCCAAGGATGGCACGGCGGCGCGGACTAAGGCAGCCGCCAGCCTTTCCTGAGCTATTTTCATCATTTTCTTGAAAAGCGCTGCCAATCTCGTCCCCCATGGTCCTGCAACTCGCGCGCTGCGGCCCCGAAGTTTGAAGGTCGCCATTTTGGGATTTGGAACCGTGGGACAGGCGGTTGCCCGCATTCTTACGTCTGAATCCTGCGGGCTCGCGCTGTCGCATGTCCTGAATCGCAATATTGACCGCAAGCGGGTCGACTGGGTGCCCACGGCGGTTCGATGGACAGAAGACATCGAGGACGTTCTTTCGGCCGACGTGGATGTTGTCGTCGAGCTTATTGGCGGGCTTGCACCCGCCGGCGAATGGATTCGCCGTGCCCTCGAGTCAGGAAAATCCGTGGTCACGGCGAATAAGCAGTTGATTGCCCGCGAGGGCCCGGAACTGGTTCGGCTGGCCGAGCAGCACGGCCAGCGGGTTGCTTTCGGAGCCTCGGTTGCCGGAGGAGTTCCCGTTATTTCTGGCCTTGGCGAAGGCCTTGCCGGCGACGAACTGGTTCAGCTCTGCGGAATTTTGAACGGCACTTGCAACTATATTCTCACCCAAATCGAGAGTGCAGGCTTCAGCTTCGAAGAGGCGCTCGCCCAGGCGCAGCAGTTGGGCTTTGCCGAAGCGGATCCAAGCGAGGACATTGATGGCCTGGACGCGCGCGCTAAACTGGCTATCCTCGCCTGGAGCGGGCTGCGCGTCGCCGTTGACCATGCCAGCATCCTGGCGCGGTCGATTTCCGTACTTGAGCCGATTGATTTCGAATACGCCGCACTGCTCGGTTCGACGATTCGGCAGGTTTCACGGGCACAGAAAAGCGGCGGCCGGCTGTTTGCTTCGGTCGAACCAATGCTGGTAGACAGCTCGTCGCCGCTCGCAGGCGTCAAGGGCAGTCAAAACTTGGTAATGTCGCAGGGCCGATTCGGAGGTGAAACCGTTTTTGCCGGCCATGGGGCTGGCGGCAATCCGACGGCGGTCGCGGTCGTGTCAGATCTTTTTTCCATTCTGCGCGCCCAGCCAGCAAGGGCGGCAGCGTTTGCCGGAGAGGAAATAACAGAGTTGCCCGTGAGTGCCGATTTCACCACCCGTCATTACTTGCGGTTTGTGGTCAGGGATGAACCCGGAATCATTGCCTCTCTGGCCCTTGTCCTTTGCCGCGCCGGAATCAATATCGATTCAGTTTTCCAGAAGCCCGGCTTTCCCAAGACCAGGTTGCCCTTCGTGATTACCCTCGAGGCATGCGCGGCTTCACTTGTGAAACACTCGCTGGACGAGATCGCACGGATGGAGTTTCTGGTGCAGCCGGCGGTCGCGCTGGCAATTCTCGATTGACCGGAAGAAAAGGAACGAAGACCAAGCCTTTCGCGCAGCGCGGTGGGTTAGGAGATGTCCTGCGCAGCAAACGTGTAGGATATCGCGGCTCCTGTGCGACAAAAATGCGGCTGCGGATTCACAAATGGCGTCGAGGTCTCCGGGCGTGATGCCGACCCTACCCGCATCCTCACTGCAGTCTCGAAATCCAGTCTCAATGATCCCCCAACGCACCGCGCTCGTGTATCCGAGGAAATCGGCTGTCGCGCTGGTAGGCGTAGGTTCGATTGCAGGACGGATACGATCCTCAGTCGGCCGCATTCGTCGGCGCCGCATTGGGATGGATATCCCCGTCCAGATGAACCACTGAACACAGCGCACTTTCATGGTATGATCATATTTAAAGTATGACCACATCAGTCGAACGTGTAACGGTTACCTTGCCCTCTAACCTCCTAAACGATATAGACCGACGGGAGAATAACCGCAGCAAGTTCGTGGCAGAAGCGGTGCGCCGGGAACTGGATCGTCGCCGTCGTGAGGACCTTCGGCGTTCTCTCCGAAACCCACATCCTGAGAGTATTGATCTCGCCGAGCAGGGCTTCGAAGAGTGGGCGCGCATATTGCCGGAGGAAGACGTCGAATCCCTTCTCGATAGCCGCGCCGGCAAGTCGGTCCGGTGGGTTCCCGGACGTGGCTGGGTGGAAGAAAACCCATGACGCTGGGCCGCGGCGTTGTTGTGGTAGTTCAACTGGATCCCACCTTTGGCCACGAACAGCGCGGCATTAGACCTTGCATCGTGGTAAGCGATCCGGATATCACGAGTGATCAGCGTTTCCCGCTCATCTGCGTCGTGCCGATCACAGGTACTCCGGGAGAGGGGCTGCTGTATCCTCCGCTCGCACCCGGCAGCAGCGGGCTTGCGAAAAAATCCTTTGCTCTGACAGACCATCTGCGATCGATCGATAAGCGCCGCGTTCGTCGCGTGTACGGTGAAGTGTCAGCCGAAGAAATAACCGCCATCGATGAAGGGATTATGGTCTTCTTGGGTCTCGGGAACCGGCTTCCGAATGCCGACGAGTCCGAATCGTAGACAAATGCTTCGCCAATAATAGAGTCTTTGGTCGAGACTAGCACCGGTTCTGACCCGCGGGGTGAAACGAAGGGCGCGATGGCACGCTCATTCTTGAGGACGCGGAAGGAAGCCTAAGCTTCGGTTTGTCGGATGAGCGGCCACCACCTCTGCTCGTTTGTTCCAACTGGCAGATCCGCGCGAAGCAAATACCTTGCGCGACTCGCGCCCGCGGTTGCGTCCTCGACCTGCGATGGACGCGCGCCACTCGGCCGTGTCGCGCAACCTGACTTCGTACAAACCCGAAGCGAAGAGTGCCGGGGTGATGCTTGCCCAAGCGTCCCCCCAGTTCTGTTGCCTCTTCTAAATCGACCTTTCGCGGCGGCCTTCTACGGGCACTTCAAGGCTGCTCTTCGAGGAAAACTCCCCAGAAAACAAGGAAAATCGCGAATAACGCTGTCATGGATTCTTGGGACAGTTTTTCTATCAATGGCGGGCGCCCGCATCGTTGCACGTCCAGCTCGCAAAGCGAGCGGTCTGAATGCGGCGCTGGGCGCTGATCTAGGACAATCCCTGCTCTCTCCGCTTCTTCACCCGCCGCCGCGACCTGCTCTAGGTCTTCGGCAGTACGATCATCGACGAAGGGCTTGTAATGCCGTAAGGCGACCCAGGAGCCTGGGTCACACTCGTCGAGGTAATCGTAAATACGTACAGCTTGCCTGCGGACCGGCTGATCGCGTAGAGGTGGTTGGCATTATCCCAGAACATCTGGTCCACCGCGTTTGTGGTAAGCAATCCCGTGTATTTGGTAATGGGATTGGCCCCGTTGAAGTGAAAGACCTGCAACCCTGAGCTTCC
>JAFAWX010000177.1 GCA_019241535.1 Acidobacteriota bacterium
AAAAACCCGCGGCTCACAGCCTCAAAGACCGGAGCTGATCCACGCCGCTGCAAGGACGCGCGCACTTCGCTGGAGTTAGCCCTGAGCGGGATCACCATCGATATCTCGCAGCTTGCGAGGTCAGTACCCTTGACCGAAGTCGAAGACAGCGTGTTTTGAATCTGCAGAAGTCCGCTGCATCCCTAAGCAGGCTTTTTCGCCGCCGAGAAGCGCGTCCCCATACGGCAGCTTCGAATAATGGGCTTACTCAATTTGGATCACCAGAGCGACCTGGCCCAACGTTTGCTCACGTACTTAGGCGAGAGGGTATATGCATTGAAATCGGAGTTGCGGCGGCGCTCCGTCAGACGGCGGCGCAGTACATGGAGTGCCCGCATAGGGAGACACAATCAACATCGCAATCGTCCCCGCGCATTGCCCCCGCGTGTTCTTACCTTGGACCGGAGGGGCGGGCGCCTCATGGGGCGTCCTTCCACGAGCAACGCCGCAAAGGGCAGCACGCCCCGGCCCACTCGGACCAGGGTACTATGCTGCGCGGTCGATCGCCTGCCTTATGCGCATGATCAGATGTTCCGGCGCGCAGGGCTTGTGTAGAAAAGTAATTTCCAGTCCGGCGTACTCCGGTTCGGCTTCGTGCATGCCGGTAATGACCACTACCGGCACCGTGTGGCGGAGGCCGCGCAGTTCGCGAACAAAACTGTCGCCCCTCGCTCCGGGCAGAACATGATCGGTCACGATCACCCGCAAGCCGGAGCTGGCGGTTGGGTCATCGAGCAGTTCGATGGCTTGCTCGGCGCTGGTGGCCGTCAGAACCGAAAAACCGGCGCTGCGCAGCACGGCTTCGCGCACCTGTAACTGAACCGGGCTGTCGTCTATAAGCAGAACGTCGGGCAAGTCGAACTCCTGCTTGCTGGTTTGACGATGCAAAGCGCGATACTCGGAAGCTAGACGGATTCAGGCAGTATGTTCGCGGTTGCCGCAGCGGGCCAGGACCTCACGTTCCGCCTCAAACCAGTCGCGCTCCGCAGCTCCATCCGTGTAGCCGCGCTGTTCATAGAGCTGGTAAGCGCGCAGGCGGATTGCCGATTCCAATTCACCATTCGTTGAGTGATTTGTCTCGCCGTTTGGGCTCTCGGGCATCTGCAGGACCTTCTTTTCGCTCTTGGCCTTGGTCGCACGTGGGGTTCTTGCTTTTGGCATTCTGTACTCCTGATCTTGGTCAAATTGGTGTTTGGCCACACTGACGCAACAACCGATGGGCTGCTTACATCCTTAGTGGCGGGATGTCTACTATGATAACCGGAGTGGCTGTGGAATGGGCGAAATTCGGCGATAAAAAATTCTTCTTCAACACAACAGAAATTCCGAATATCTGACGCATTTTCTGTTGTCTGCGGCCCACACGGGGCGGACCGAGAATGGTTTCGTTCGAGAAGGTTTCATATCTTGATTCCGGCCTCCCCCCGGCTGCACTCTCCCTGTCAAATAAAGGTCGCGAGCGCTGCGCTCAGTGGAAGTCATGCGAACGGGTTTCGACGCCGGGGACCTCCAGAGGGGCAACGCCTGCGGCTTTGACGGAAATAACGCCATCCTGATTTTGCAAGCTGCCTTCAACCATGAGGAACTGCTCTCGGGAAAGGAGCAGGCGGTGTTGCTGAAATAAATCTGGAGCGATGATGGCATTAGCTACTCCGGTTTCATCTTCGAGGCTCAGAAATACGAATCCTTTGGCCGTTCCCGGACGTTGCCGGGCGATCACGCAGCCTGCGGCGCGTACTTTGCGTCCATTGGGGAGTGCGGCTAAATCGCTTGCCCGGTGTACCCCTAGATGCTCCATGCGTGCGCGGTGAAAAGCCATGGGATGAGGACCGACGGTCATCCCCGTGCCACGAAAGTCGGCGAGCAGCCGCTCTTCCCGGTGCATCATTGTTAATGGCGATTTTTCTTCCGGCAGCGGCACTTGCTCAAGCAGCGGCCCGCAGGCATTGGCCGCGGCCGCGACACTCCAGAGCGCGTCGCGGCGGTGGAAGGGTTCGCGTCCGAGCGAGGGCTGCGGCGCAGCCGGGATTAAATTCAATGCCCCAATCTCGGCCAATGTGTGCAGTTCGTCTGTCCTCAGTTCGGGTGCACGACGAACGAGATCAGGGATGGAGGCGAAAGGCGCGTGGCTGCGTTCCCGCACGATCGCCTGGCCGGCTTCTTCGCGCAATCCACGCACGTAACGCAGGCCAAGGCGAACCGCGCAGCGCGTCCCACTGCTGCGCGCGTCGCCCGTGCTAGGCTCCGCCCGAGGGGCGTCCCTCTCCGCCGCTGGCCCTGCCGGTTCCAAAGTGCACTGCCACGCGGAGCGACTTACGTCCACCGGCAGCACCTTCAATCCATGCCGTTGCGCGTCTTTGACGATGGTGGCGGGGCTGTAAAAACCCATGGGCTGATTGTTCAGCAACGCGGCCGTGAAGGCCGCGAGATAATGGCATTTGAAGTAGGCACTGGCATAGGCGATTAGGGCGAAGCTGGCGGCATGGGATTCCGGGAAGCCGTAAAGGGCGAAGGAGGTGATCGAGAGCACGATCTGGTCCTGCGCCTCACGCGTGAGGCCGTTGCGTTCCATCCCGGCGCGAAGCTTGGCTTCAATTTCGCGCATCCTTTGCTGTGAGCGTTTGAATCCCATGGCGCGGCGTAGTTCTTCTGCTTCCCCGCCGCTGAATCCCGCCACCACCATGGCCATGCGCAGAAGCTGCTCCTGAAAAAGGGGAACGCCCAAAGTGCGCTCCAGTACCGGCTCGAGCGCGGGGTGGGTATAAGTGACCGCTTGTCTTCCCTGGCGGCGTTCCAAATAGGGGTTAACCATCTGTCCGACAATCGGACCGGGACGAATAATCGCTACCTGCACCACCAGGTCGTAGAAGCGTTTTGGGCGAAGCCGCGGCAGGCAGGACATCTGCGCCCGGCTTTCGATCTGAAACATCCCGATGGTGTCGGCTTTCTGAAGCGCGGAATAGACCGTGGGATCATCTGCCGGCAGATGGGCCAGATCGACTGGATGGCCATAGTGATCGTGAATCAGCGCCAGGCTGTCCTTCAGCACCGCCATCATGCCCAGGCCGAGTAGATCCACTTTGATGATGCCGAGATCGGCGCAATCGTCCTTGTCCCACTGCACCACCACTCTTCCAGGCATGGAGGCGGGCTCGAGCGGAACCACTTGGTCCAGTTGTCCCTGACAGATCACCATGCCCCCGGAATGCTGGCCGAGATGGCGCGGCAGGTCCTGGACCGCCTCGCACAGGACAAAATACTTGCGGATGCGAGGATGGTTGAGGTCGAGTCCGGCATCGCGAAAGCGATGATCGAACGTGTCATGGGCATCGCGATACTCCCAGTGCGCCACCGCGGCCGAAAGCTTGTCCAGGGTTTCCTGATCAAATCCAAGCACTTTGCCGATCTCGCGCGACGCCATGCGGCTGCGGTAGGTGATCACATTTGCCGTCATGGCCGCGCCGCGTTCGCCATAACGGCGGTACAGATACTGGATGACGGCTTCCCGGTCATCGCCGCTGGGGAGATCGAGATCGATATCCGGCCACTCGCCGCGTTCTTCAGAGAGGAATCGTTCAAAGAGCAGATTCATGCCGACCGGGTCCACGGCCGTGATGCCCAGGGAATAGCAGACGGCGCTGTTGGCGGCCGAGCCGCGCCCCTGCACCAGAATGCTCTGATCGCGGCAGAAACGCACCAGGTCCCAGACGATCAGGAAATATCCCGCCAGCTTGAGTTTTTCGATCAACGCCAGTTCGCGATCAATTTGCCGGCGGGCGCGCTCGCTCAAATCCGATGGGGCGCGACCATAATGCAGTTGAAATCCTTCGCGGGCGCGCTCGCGAAGAAACGACATCATGGTTTCGCCAGCAGGCACGGGATATTGCGGAAATTGGTAACCTAAATCCTCAAGCGTGAATTCCAGGCGCGAGGAGAGTGCGGCGCTGTGGGCGATGGCTTCAGGAATGTCGGCGAAGATCCGGCTCATCTCTGCCGCCCCTTTGAGATGGCGCTCGGAATTGCGCGCCAGCAATCGCCCGGCGTCGTGGAGCGTCGAATGATTGCGAATGGCGGTAAAAACGTCGGCCAGTTCGCGGGCCTCGCCGGCGGCATAGCATACCCCGTTCGTGGCAAGCAGAGGCAGGTGAAGCCGGCGCGCGATGGCAATAAGCGCTCGGTTCGAGGCTTCCTGCTCGCGTCGGAAGTGCCGCTGTAACTCGACATAGAGATTGTCGCGCCCGAAAATGTGAAGCAAACGCTCGCCCGCATGGCATGCTCTCTCGAGTCCTCCCTGCCGGAGCGCCATCGCCAGAGGTCCATCGTCTCCCCCCGTCAGGCAAATCAGGCCATCCGCATGTTGTTCTAATTCCTGTAAACCGATTGCGCCCTGGTCCTTGTGGGCACGCAACTTCATGGCCGTGATCAGGCGGCAGAGATTCTGATATCCGGTGCGGCTGGAAACCAGCAGCGGAAGGCGAAAAGAAGTATGTCGCCGCAAGCGGGGCGGCTTACCAGCTCTGGCGACCTCCGCTCCGGTTGCGGCCTCGAAAGGTTCGGCGGTCACTTCCGCGCCAATATGCGCCCGGATTCCCGCCTTTTTAGCCGCCATATGGAAACGCGGGGCACCGTAGAGGCCGTCACGATCGAGGAGCGCTAGGGCGGGCATGTTCAGCTCCGCACATCTTGCAATCATTGCTTCGGGCAGGGAAGAGCCTTCAAGAAAACTGAAAGCCGAACGGGAGTGAAGCTCGATATATTGACTCATCAGCAACCTTCAGTCATAGCTCCCCTCGAGCCGCCATTCCCCCGCGACCAGATCGTGAACCAGGCGATAGAGCACAATACCTATGTTCTCTTCGACCGCGATGTCCCATTCATCGCGCACCCAGCCGTCCTGCGCCCACCAATCGCCTGAAGAACGCCATGGTCCGGTTGCCCACAGCACATCGCCTTCGACCTGGCGGCAGCGTTTTTTAGAAGCAACATGCGCTGGCTGGCCGGCCCGGCAAGCGACCGCAACCGGAATGGCAGGACGAAATATGCGCAATGCAGTTACCAGATCCCCGGCATCGTGACCAGGATCGTCTTTCTCGAGGGGGGGCGAGAAGTGCTGCATCTCGAATGCCTCCCGGCGATGCGTGTTCAGCAGTTGCGGCGAGCCGGCGCGCCCCTCGCCCAAGACGGCAGAAAGTCTTGCCAGCGTGAGTTCCAGTTTTTCTGGCTCCGGGAAGCAGGGAAGGAATAGGCCATTTTGCCCCGGACGGGGGCTTGAAGGCTCAATCCGCAGAAGGATTTTTCGTATGGGGGAACCCGGGGGGTGCGCCTTTAAATCCAGTTGCAGGAGCTTCAAAAAAGTCTTGCCGTCGACGAGCGGCACAGGCAAACGGATGCTCCGCCGAAAACCACCCTTGTGTGCCGGATCCAGGCGCCCGTTTTCAAGCCTCAGCTCGATCGATAATTCCCGTGCCGCCAGCGCCCGGGCCTCGAGCCGCGCGCACAGGCGCTCCAGCATCCGGTTCAAAACAAATGCCAGCGGCTCAAGTAATACCAGCGGATACTCCAGTTCGAGCATTTCCTCAAACACCAGGGGCGCATCCGATGGCGCCAGCGTCTGTCTTCCCCGTCCCAGGGCTTTTTGCTGCAGTTCGACCCCTTCCCGCCCCAGGCGCTCGCTTAAAGCAGCTGCGGGGAGCGCCGCGAAATCACGCAACTTCCCTATGCCCCACGAGCGGAACGTCTCTTCGAATTGCTGCGCCTTGCCGCGATCGGCTTCGTCGGCAAAAAGCACCGTCACAGGCAGGCCGCCCAGAAATTCTGCCTCCTCGCCTGGTGGCACCACGGTGACACCCCGAAAACCATGCGCTGCCAGCCCCGCCGATTCCAGGCTGGAGGCTACGGCCACGTTGGCGGTGAGACCGACGGCGGAAGCACGGCGGGAAATCGCGTGGACAATTTTCGGCAGAGAGCCAAAAAGCTTCTCCAGCCCGGCAAGATCCAGCCAAAGCGTGTCCGCAGCCCGATCTTCCACCCGGGGCGAAAAAGACTGTGCACAATCGACGAGCGCCTGGTGAGCGGCCGACTCCTGCTCTGCCGAGCGGCTGCGCAGCACCACTCCGCCTGCAACTTCCGCCTGCAGCTTGGTCATTCCCGTTCGGAGTCCCGCCTTCCAGGCCGCTTCGTTGAGGGCAACAATTTTCTGCAGAGGCGGCTTGCCTTGGAGTACGACAACGGCTTGGGAGCGCAGCTCAGGTTCGGCGCGCAGGATCGCTTCAAGAGAAAAATCAGGAACGAAGATGCAGCCAAAAGACATTTCAAAATCTCATGCCGCGCGTACACCTTCGGTCAGAAAATCAGCCCTGAGCGATTGCGCAGGCTTTCGTTCCAGACGGGTGCGCACAATTTCCGCTTCGACGCGCATGCCTTCAAACAGTAGCGTGTGCGTCGGCGCTCCCCATGGCACAAGCGGAAGCGATTTCTGGTTGCGCGCGCCAAGCTTTAAGATCAGGGTCGCGCAACTTTGCGCACAGGGAGTGTCGCTGAGCACGAGAAGCGCTGTTTTCGTGTGTTCCACAGCACGCTGAAAACGAAACCACGAAGCCATGGGTATGCGGCGCACGAAGGTTTCCCCGATTCCGCCAAGATCGAGCGCCACCAGTCCGAAACCGCCGCTTTGCAGGATCAGGTCCGTTGCCTTGATCACCTGCTCGAGCCTGAATTCGCTGTCGGTTTTCTTGTCTGAAGCAGAAACAGGGCGGGGGAAAATCGGACTTTGCCGGGAGTGACGGATTCCTGTTTTGGGTGCAATCCCGCAGCGCACCCACAACAGCCGTTTGAAGTGCAGCCCTGCCGCCCATCCCGATGCAGGATCGAAACTGTCAGAACAGTCGACCAGAGCGCAGGTTTCTTCGCTCCGAGCAGCGACTGCAATCGTAGCCAGCAGCAGACTGGTTTTACCTGAAGAAGGGGGACCGTAGATCTCCGACAAGCACCCGCGGGGAATCCCTCCGCTAATCGCATCTATTGCCGGGATGCCGGTTGAAATCATCTCCGGCTTGGGCCGTACTTCCAGGCGCGATGCCGGCTGCACCGAAGCCAGTCGCGCGGAGGCGGCCACCTGTTTCAGCAAGGTAGATTTCTTTTCTCCAGAACCTGCCGCTAAAAACAAGCCGCTGCTGCCATGCACCGAAAGAGAGGACATCAGGACCTCGGGCACAGACTCCTGGGCTGGTCTGCCCGGCCGCGAATTTACTAAATTCGCCTTTTATTCGCCTAGAAATTTTCTTATGGGTGACGCTCGATTGTCAACAGGCGGGCAAAAGAATACAAAGAACAACAGAGCTCAATAAAGCTAACTCTTTCGCTGCCAAGCGCTTGCGGCCGCAAGCATCGACCCAAAGTGGCGCCCCTCAGCGCCTGTGTTTTGCCTACAGTAGGCCCGCGAGTGCAAATGACACGTATGAGAGATCTTTTACGCTTACCTATTGAACGTTAGCGGAGCTTTCAGCGTAAAAGCCACTGCCGATTCTGCCGGCAGAACGATTTCCTTGTTGCCGGTGAACGCCGTTCCTACGGTTCCGGCACCTGCACCGGAGACCGCCCCGATGGCCGCGCCTTTGCCGCCGCCCGCCAAGCCGCCGATAAGCGCGCCCAGTCCGGCACCTCCCCCGATCAGTGTGCCCGTACGCTTGCCTTTACCCTTCAGGGTCTGTGTGAACACGGAAGTTTCAACCGACATCTGGTCGCCATGAACCCGTATTGAATCGAGCCGCAAGCGGAGCACGGCGCCGCCCGCGAAATGTCCCATGGGCTTGGCATCGATTACCTCTCCCTCGACCCGAGTGCCGGCGGGAATGGCGACTTCCCCATTCACCTCGACCGGCCGGGCCAGGCTTCCGCCAAAACTCTCTCCTGCTTGGCTCACCTTCGAACCCAGTTCACTGGCCAAACGGATCGTGACCACCTTGCCCGCCGGCACCGTGACTTTTTCCCGAACATGACTTTGGACGGCTGGCGCCGGACTCGTGCCCTCAGCCTGTAAGGCCTGAGTGTCGGGCGTTTGTGCGGAATTTGCCCCCGATTGGCTGGGTTTACTACATCCAGCACTGACGAGCAGCACCAGGCTGAGCGCGAAGACGGCAAAACGATCGGTCATAACTCTCCCCCTGTGTGACGATTATCAAAACCGGGGAAGAGAGGGCAACGCCCAACAGTACAGCGTCTATCGGGCTGACCAAGTCAGATCTTTTCTTGGGCAAGGACAAGCGGGTTGGCCACGGTCCCAGATTGCGGCTTCGTCTCCGCCTGAGCCCCGGGCGACTGGGAATCAGCCGCTGCCGCCGCTGCTGCGGCCGGTTCTCGCTTGCGCAGAAACTTAGCCGTGTTCAGAAGCGTGCGGCCCAGCGAGGAGTTGTAACTGGTCCAACTGGATTCTGCGTCAAACTCGCGCTCGAACTGGGCCCGGATGCTTTCTATTTTGGAATCCAGGTCATCGAGGTAGTGCAACATGAGCGCTTCGGGGAACATGGGAAGCTTGGGAGATCCAAATTCGTATTGTCCGTGATGACTGATGATCAGGTGCTCGAGCAAAGTTTTAAGCTCGTCCGGAAAACCGGCTATACCCGCGATTTTCGCCTGCAACATCTCTAATTCGATCACCATGTGCCCCAGCAACTGTCCGCGGCTGGTGTAGGAAAACGAGCGGGTATAGGTGAGCTCATGAATTTTTCCGATGTCGTGGAGGAAGGCGCCGGTGAGCAGCAGGTCGCGGTTGACTTGCGGGTAGTTGCGGCTGATCAGATCACAGGAGCGAATTAGCGAGACCACGTGGTCGAGCAATCCGCCGATATAAGCGTGATGCATGGCTTTGGCCGCCGGTGCGTTGCGGTAAGCGGCAGCGATTTCCCGATCGGCCATGAATGCCTCGACCAGCTTTTGCAGGTGGATGTCCTGGAAAGAGGCCACGAACTCCTGAAGCGTGCGCCACAGGGCATCGATATCTTTTTCGGTTTTCGGAAGGTAGTCGATGAAATCTACTTCGGAATCATTCAGTCGCCGCAGCTTATGAACAGTAAGCTGAAAGCGGTTTTTGAAACGGTTCAGCAGCCCCTTGACCTTGAGGAAGTCTTCCGGCTCGAAGGCGTCGAGGGCGTCTTCGACGTTGTCCCACATCTTGGCTTCAATCTGTCCGCAGCGATCGCCGAGGGTCAGGGCCAGATAGGGCCCCCCGTTTTTCTTGGGTTTGACCTGTTTGGTGATAACTACGAAGCTGGAAATGATTACCTGATTTTCAAACCGGGGACAGTCTGAGAGATAGAAATCCTTCATGACCGTGAAGCAAGCTTCCGGGCCAAAGAGACCAGGAAGGGCAGCGTCCCCAGCTTATCCTAAAACACGCCGAGTTTTTTCCTCTTTTTGAGCTGCCGGGCGTTGGCTTCTTTGGCGGCAGTAGTCACGACCGGCTTGCTTTCATTGGGGCTGGCGCCCGTGTCGACATAGCCCGGCTTGATGATGTCGACGAAAGCCTGCTCGCGCAGTTTGGTCAGATATTCGCGCAGGGCCGGCTGCAGCTTCTGCATGTACACCGCCTCCTGCACCCTCTGCTCGACATCATTCAGGGACGGGATTCCAGGAGATACATGGTCAGTAACCTTCAGAATCACGAATCCCTGCTTGGTCCGTACCACGTCCGAGACCTGGTCCTTTTTCATATTGAAAGTCAGCTCTTCGAGCTGCTTGGCCAGCTTGCCCCGCTCGAAGTAACCCAGGTCGCCGCCGTCCGCAGCCGAAGGTCCCTGGGACTCCTTCTTGGCGATCCCCGAGAAATCGGCCCCCCCGCGGATTTCCTTGAGCACAGCGTCGGCTTTGGATTTGGCTTCTTCAATCTTTTGCGGATCTTCGCCCGCCTTCTCCGTCGAAATCAGAATCTCGCTCAGGCGAACCGCTTCGGGCCGGGCCAGATCCGATTTGTGCTGGTCGTAAAACTTTTGCTCTTCCTGTTTGGAGATGTTGATGCGCGAGCCGACTTCGCGCTGGATTACTTGTTGCGTAATAATTTCCGTCTTTAGATTCTGCTTGAAATCCTCGTAGGAGACCCCTTGCGCTTCCGCCGCCTTTTCCAGGTCGTCCATGGTTTCAAGCTTCATCTGTTTTCTCATCTCATCGAGGCGCTTGATCAGCTCCGTGTCGGCCGTGATCCCCAGATCCTTGCCCTTGTCGAGCAGCAGTTGCTTGTCGATCAGGCCGCGCAATACGTCCTTCTGCCCTTGGGCCAACATTTGTTCGGCGTGTGACGGGTCCTGCTGCTGCGCTTCTTCTTTCAGCTGCTGTTGCTCGCGTTGGTAGTCGGAACGGGTGATGATCTGATTGTTTACCCGGGCAATGATCTCCTCAACCACAGTGTCGCCCGAGAGGGGCACGGCCACGAGGACAGAAAGCGGGAGTAAGGCGACCAAAAACTTCTTCATAGACCTGCTCAGCGAGCGAATGCCACTGGTAATCAAATTGTAACTCTTGTTAGGGCGTTAACCAAAGCACGCGCCGGCGTTTCGCTGCTCGGGGGCGGCCACGGAATTCAGTCTGCAAAGCGCAAGAGAACGCAACCGTACCTCAGATGGTATTCGCAAGCCTTGCCGGCAGGGTGAGCGCGTAGCCAGAGCTAGCCTGCGCTGGTCAATTCGGCAGCGCTCGCAGCAAGTAAGTGCGAACTTCATCGTCCAGCTGGCGATAATCACAGTGGATGGTCGCGCGCAGGGCCGCTTCCGCCGATTCGCCCTGGCCGAGCCGTTCGAGAATGCGCAGCAAATCGCTGCTCCCGTATCGGCTCTGGATATATTCAACGAAAGCCAGGGACTCGTCATAGGCCAGTGCCGCCTCTATTCCGCTAAATGAAGAGAAACCGGTGTCCAGCGAGTTCAGTGGGAGCTCTCGTTCGACCTTGAACAGTTCTGCCAATCTCCGGGCACGAGGGCCGAGGGACTGCGGCTCGAGCAGTTGGGCCATGCCCTCATTGAGCCACTGCGGACAGCGGCCGCGCGAGAGTTGGTTGATGAAGGAATGCGCCAGCTCATGCTTCAGCACGCGCGCCAGGTCGGAATTTACCGAATTCAGACCCTCGACGGGAATGCGCAGTTTACCGTCGTTCAGGGCACCGGTCCAGGAAGCTGCGCGGGTGACGTCGAAAAAGGCTTGTTGCGTGTAAAGTACGACGGAAATGGTGGAGCGTGGCTGCGTGCCAAACTGCCGCGAAAGCTCCTGGTAATCATCCTCAAGCCGTTCGAGCAGTTGGCGGCGGAAAACTTCCGAGCTCCCGCTGCCCTCGTAGCGCAGGAGGAAATGCGCGGACTCATGCTCGGAGTAGTTGCTCTCGGTGGTGGATTCGCGCTCTGCGCGCTCGAGCATTTGCTGGATCGAGGAATCCGCCCGCAACGCCAGAGACTTCTTCCAGCTCTCGATGGCTTGCTGCCGGCGGTCGGAGGCAAATTGGGCATAGCCGAGCACGGCTAGAGCATCGGCCGAGCGGGGTGCTATGCGAACCGCGCGTTCGGCGTATAAAACCGCGTCGCGCGCCTCGCCAATACGAACCAAAACGGCGGCGTAATAGTTGAGTACGGCGGGATTCTCGGGATCGTGGTTCCGTGCGATCTCAAGGTCACGGCGCGCATTATCGTATTGCCCGGCTTCAAATTCCGAACGCGCCGCGATGTAGAACGCCACGGCCGTTCGGGCGGGGTTGCCGCGGGCTTCCATTTCCGCCAGTACGCCGCGATCCACCTGGCCGTCGCGCACTACCTGGCCGAACAACTCCTTTTCATCGAGAGGGTATGATTTTGGTCGAAACGAGGAAAGTCCGGCGGCCGCCGGCGGGCTAGGGGCGGGCGTGGCTGCGGCATCAATGCTCGCAACTCGTGACTGCGGGATGCGGTAGCTGTTATCGCCGATCTCGTATTCGACGCTGCTGCCTTCCGTTCGGACGCTGTCAGCGTAGATCACCTCGCCATTTTTGAGGCGTATGGCGTCTGCCAATGCCGAAACTGGCTCCAGCGCGGACAAGGCCACGACGCACAGGATGACAAACCAGCGCATTCAGGCGCATTCTAGAAGGTAGCTCCTGGCCGACCGAAGTGACCAAGGTAATGCCTAAGCCGGTTGTTATTGTCTGGGCTCTGCTGCTGTCTGGATATCTCGCCTATGCGCAGAACGCCAAGCCCAGCGGGGTTCCCCTGACTGCCGAGTCACTATATTTGAAACTGCGGTCGGTAGGTCTTGACCCGCAGCGCGTTTACAAGGTCCGGGATGGCGCTCTTGATCGCGCCGCCATTCACATCTCGCTCGATGACGGCACGATCGGGTTCACCGCAGATGCCGGGGGACGGATCACCGGTGCTTTTTTCCGCGGCGAGGGGGAAATTCTCCTGGGGCCTCCAAATACGACCGAGCGGGCATCTTTGGCGCTCTTCACTGGCGCCGCCATCCTGGAAGAGAAATTCTCCGTCGCTTATTTTCGCTTCAACGATAACGTCTTCGAGCAGCTGAAACCCTCCTTGCGGTCGACGGAAGACGGAGAGCGTTTTGCTTCGGATTGGAACACAACCGCCCAAAACCTCGCATCCGAAGATGCCCTGCGGCTTCTCGTCAGCTTCAGCAATGATTCCCGTCCGTCTTCTGACTCAAAGACCGAGGGTGATCGTTTTCTTCACGTGTTTTTTGAGGGGGACAAGCTCGGGACCTTCGACGTGCGCTTCGACTCCCTGTTGACCGAGCAGGTCTCTGCCGGGCAGCACCGGACGGTTCAAGGCGAGAACTACTACGACGTTTGGCTGGCGTTTTCGACCTCCAAGCCCGGCAACTCCGAGAGCCGACTTTCGAAGTCGGACTTTGAAATCAAGCAATTCAAGATTCGCGCGCACATCAAGCCGCCAACCGAGCTCGAAGCCAATGCCTTGCTTACCGTAACTCCTACCCGGGACGGCAAGCGGGTGCTCCTGTTTGAACTGTCGCGCCTGCTGGTCGTAAAGTCCGTGACCGCCGACGGGCATCCGCTCGAGTTCATTCACAATCAGGCGGTCGAAGGCTCGCAACTGGCTCGTCGGGGCAACGATGTGCTGGCGGTAATTTTCCCCGAGCCGCTGCGCCCGGGCCGAGCTGTCGAGCTCAGCTTCGATTACGCGGGAGCGGTTCTCTCGCAGGCTGCCAACGGGTTGCTTTATGTCGGGGAGCGCGGCACCTGGTATCCCAATACCGGGTTCGAGATGGCCACCTTCGACCTGGAGTTCAGCTATCCGTCCGGTTGGACACTGGTCGCAACCGGACACCGCACGGCAGCCCGCGCGAACGCCGCGGAGCAGGTCTCCCGCTGGACGTCAGAACGCCCCCTGCCTGTCGCTGGCTTCAATCTCGGCAAATACTCGCGCTCGGTGACCCGGGCTGGCCAGGTGGCGGTTGTTACCTACGCAACTGCGAACGTGGAACCGGCTCTTCAGCCCCCGCCCGAGGCACTGCTCGCCCCCCCTGACGTGCTGAGAGATGGACCTGCACGGTCTCTATTGCTCTATCACACCGCCCCGCGCTCTCCCTCGCCTTCAGAAAACGCGGCCATGGTGGGTGGCCAGGCGGCCCGAGCGGTTGAGTTTTACCAGCGTTGCTACGGTCCTTTTCCCTACAGCGAGCTCGATCTGACGCAACTGCCGGGAAAATTCAGCCAGGGATGGCCCGGCCTGGTCTTTCTCTCAAGCTATGCATTCCTGAACCCGCAGCAGCAGGCGCGAGTGGAGAGCGATCCGAAGGTCCGGCTGCTGATGGGGCAGGTCGTCGCTCATGAAGCCGCTCACCAGTGGTGGGGCGATCTGGTGACCTGGAAATATTACCGCGACCAATGGATCATGGAGGCACTCGCCAACTACAGCGCACTCATGCTGCTTGAGACCCGCAACCCGCAGGAGTTTCACCACATAATGGCAAAGTACCGCGACGATCTTCTCGCCAAAAACCGCAAGGGCCTGCCCAACATGGACGCCGGTCCGGTAACCCTCGGGATCCGCCTCTCTTCCTCGGAGTTTCCCGGCGGCTACGAGGCAATCAGCTACGGGCGCGGCACCTGGTTAATGCACATGTTGCGCACGATGCTGCGCGATGGCGAGCGCGACCCGGCAGCGCCTGCGAGAAACAGTCGCGACGAGCCTTTCCTTGATGCCCTGCGGCGGCTGCGCACGGAATATGAGGGGAAACCCGTCAGCACGCGGGAATTCATAGCCGCCTTTGAAGCGCAGTTGCCACCATCACTACGGTACGAAAGGCGCAAATCGCTTACCTGGTTCTACGACTCCTGGGTGAATGGCAGCGCGATACCATCGCTCGAGGTGCACGCGCTTAAGTTTGCTCCCAAGGCTGGCGGGACGGCTGTAAGCGGTACCATCATTCAGGATCATGCGCCCGAAGACCTGGTCACGGCCGTTCCGCTTTATGCTTCTTTCGGGGGCAAGAATGTTTTTCTTGGGCGTGTGCTCGCCGAAGGACACGAGACGCCGTTTCACCTCTCGGCTCCTTCGGGCGTACGAAAGATCCTGCTTGATCCCGAGGAAGCCATCCTGGCGCGCGCTAAATAGTTTCAGCTCTTCAGACGGTCAGGTTTTTTTGCGGAAAGCACCCGCGGTATCAGGCGGAGATCGTTGGCAATGTGTACGTTTTCCCAACCTCTTAGGGAGCCTCGGACGCGCGAGGCAATCGTGCCGCTAATCTCGAGGACCATCCAGCCCTGTCTCTTCAGTACCCGCCAGGCCTCGGGAATCAGGCGTTCAATGACCTCTAGCCCTGTGGGGCCAGCAAAGACGGCCGACCCGGGTTCGAACTTGCGAACCTCAAGCTGGACCTCTTCCTCCTCCGACTGGCCAACATATGGGGGATTAGAAACCACGATGTCGAAAGACTCGGCGTCCATTCCCGCAAGCAAATCGCAACGATGAAAGCAAATACGGTTTTCGAGCTGGTGGCGGGCGGCATTGGCACGCGCAATTTCGAGCGCGGCTTCGGAGATCTCTGTCGCATGGAGTTCGGCATGCGGCAGTGCCTTGGCCAGGGCAAGACTGATGCAACCAGATCCCGTACCCACGTCTACAATGCGACATGATTCGGCTTCTGGTGATCTCCGCTCGTCGCCCGGCGGGCAGAGCTCGAGGACTCTCTCTATCACATGTTCGGTTTCCGGGCGCGGAATGAGCACGGCCGGAGTGACGATCAAATCCATCCCCCAGAACTCCTGGTGCCCGGTGATGTACTGGGCCGGAATCCCCCGCGAGCGGTCGGCGAGCGCTTTCTCATAGATCGCTTCTTCGCGCGCAGTCAACTGCCGTTCAGGGTGTCCGTAGAGGTAGGCGCGATCGCAACCCAGAGCAAACATCAGCAGAAGCTCGGCGTTCATTCGGGGAGAAGGGACATCCGTGGCTGCCAGGCTTTCGATTCCCGTTTTGAGGCTCTGACCAAGGAGCACGGCGGAGATTGTAACCGTACCGAGCGGCATAAGAGCGCTGGGGAAATGCCAGCCCCGCAAGCGGGCGGAAACTTAGCCAGCTCGGCGGACGCGGCTTACCAAGGTAACCGCAGGAGGATGGATTTCGCGGCTGTCTCCCGCCGGAATCGGGTAAAAATTCAGATACCCGGTCGTGGTGTGCTCTTCGCAAAAGGGGGAGTAGATGTCGCATGTCAGGCAAGAGCAGCCGTCAATGCTGGCGCGCGCTGAAGAGCTGCAGCGGCAGATCCAGGATTTATCCAGCCGCGACATGCAGCTCTGGTCGATTGTCAGCCTTGTCGTCCTGGTGCTAACCGCCGGATTCCTCGCCCTCATGGCGCCGAACTTCTTGTGGGCGCAGCGCATCTTCAAAATCGAGCAAGCCTACGTGCCGCAGTTGTTTTTCGGGCTGATCTCCCTGATCGTGCTCTTTAACATCTACCTGCTCTCGCAGCGTGCCTCGCTAAACTCCACCCGCAAGGCCCTGATCAGTGAACTGGTGCTGAATGAGCGGCTGGAAAGCCTCTCTTTGATCGATCCCCTCACCCAATTGCTGAACCGCCGCGCGCTCAACGAGCTGATTGCCCACCAGCTATCGCGCGCCAACCGAAGCGGCGATCCGCTTACCTTCCTGGTTCTCGATCTTGACAACTTTCGTGAGCTGAACGCGAGGCTGGGAAGTATGGAGGGCAACCGCGTACTGATAGAGTTTGCCAAGCTCCTCAAGAACGTCTTTCGGGGCGGAGATCTGATCTTTCGTCAGGGCGGCGACGAGTTTCTTGTCGTCATGCCAGCGACCAGCGAGCAGGAGGCTGAGTCCCCCCTGCAACGGCTGCTCCGGGCGGCCGACGAGTGGAGCGCGGCCAACGACAACAATTACCAGCTGAGTTTCGCCTGGGGACTGGCTGGATACGTAGCCGGGACAAGCCTGGAAGAGATCATGCGCACGGTGGACCGCAAGCTGTATCAAAAGATGCACAACCTCGCGCCCGTTTTCTGAGCTTGCGCAAAATCAAAGTCTTTGTCCCGCCGCCCGGTCCAGATACCACATCAATTCTCCATGGATCGGCTGCACCCCCTGGCAGGGGAGATTTGCATTGGGGTCCTTCAGCGCGCGCCTTACCACGTCGGCCTTATTGCCGTCGCTGATCAAAAACATGACATTTGCGGCATGATTCAGAACAGGGTAGGTGAGGGTGAGCCGGAAGGTGCTGTGCTGTTCCACCCAGTTTGCGACCGCAAATCGATTTTTCTCAGCGAGTGCGCTGGTGCCCGGGAAGAGGGAGGCGGTGTGGCCATCTGACCCCATACCGAGAAGGATGAAATCCAGGCGAGGAAACTCGCCGGGGGCGGGGCGAAAAAATTCGCGCAGCAGCTCCTCATAGTCGCGTGCGGCGGTCTCCGCATCCGCCATCTCTCCACGCATGCGGAAGACATGATCCGAGGGTATCGGCAGCTTGGAAAGCAAAGTTTCGTGCGCCATTCGATAGTTGCTCTCGGGAAAATCCGGCGGGACATGCCGCTCATCTCCCCAGAAAAAAAAGACCTGGTCCCAGGGCAGCCGGGAACGGAAACTGGTAACCAGTTCCTGGTGCAGCCCGCGGGGCGTCGAGCCGCCGGAAAGAGCGACAGCATATCTCCCCTGCTCCCGAA
>JAFAWX010000352.1 GCA_019241535.1 Acidobacteriota bacterium
ATGCGGTTGGTGTTTACCAGGTACGAGCGGTGGGCCCGCCAAAAAAGGTTGGGATCGAGGCTGTCGAGCAGTTCCTCAAGCGTCCGGCAGTTCGACTGGCCTTCCATGCCGTTCGGGCCGCTGGTGACGACCGTGATGATGCCGTCCTCGATCGAGGCAAAGCAGATGTCTCGTTGGCTTACCAGAAAAAGCCTGCCCACAGATTTCAGGAGAATCTTTGAGGTTTGCGGCTTCTGAGACTCGAGCATGCGCACCAGCGTGTCAAGTTTGTCCGATGAAGCGGTGCTCGGTTCCATCTGCGCGCGCGCCTTCTCGATCGATTGCGCCACCCGTTTGCGGTCGAAGGGTTTCAGGAGGTAATCGATGGCGTTGACTTCAAAGGCTTTAACCGCGTACTGATCAAAGGCGGTCGAAAAAACGATCTTCGGGAGCGGGAGCTTCTTGTCCAGGAGCTTCTTAATGACCCCGAAGCCGTCGAGGCCGGGCATCTGCACGTCCAGGAACACCAGATCGGGATTGTGTTCGCGGATCAGGTTGACGGCTTCGATGCCATTTTTGCCCTGAGCCACAATTTCGATGTCGCCAATGTTTTTAAGCAGATAGGCCAACTCATCGCGAGCCAGCTGCTCATCGTCCACAATCACCGCTGATAGCGGCACGGTTTTCTCCTGCTGCAGCAGTATAGCTGAATCCAAGACCCCAGCCCCCGGGTCCCTTGACCCGTAAATTGGTATCAATATGACACAGACATCGTTGACCACCCGGTGGACGCCTTGACCGTCTCCCGGGTTGGGCACATAATCGCGGTTTGATGGTCGGCTGCGTTGGGGGGAACGGCCGCGGCTCGCGGGAACCCGAGGACGGGAAACAATTGCAAATCTTCCTCGCCCCTTCGATCGTACTTAGGCAAGGAGGCGACACAGCTTCTTTCCAGGTTGTCCGGGCACCCAATTCGCCGGGCCATAAGGCCTCTCGGGGAAGAGGCTGCGGGGCGGTAAACATCGCCTTCGTAGGAGAGCTGGTGTAAGTCGATGAGCATGGAACCAAATCAGCGAGTGGGCGAATACGAGATCGTAAGCGCGCTCGGCGCCGGCGGCATGGGAAGTGTGTACAAGGTACGGAACGTCATATCGGACCGTATTGAGGCCATGAAGGTCTTGTTGCCGGATTTGGCCGGCCGGCAGCAACTGGCGGAGCGCTTCCGCCGGGAGATCAAGATTCTCGCCAGCCTCGACCATCCGAACATCGCCGCCCTTCGTACCGCACTCTCCTGGGATAACCGCCTGGTGATGATCATGGAGTACGTGGAAGGAGTTACCCTGGAGACCCGCCTCGCGGGTGGCCCCCTCTCGGTCAGTGAAGCCGTCGATTGCACGCAGCAGGTCCTGCGGGCTTTGGCGTACGCGCATGGCCGACACATAATCCATCGCGATATCAAGCCTGCCAATATCATGCTCACCGCTCAGGGCGTGGTGAAGCTTATGGACTTCGGCATTGCCCGCTGCGAAGACGATGCCACGCTGACGAACACGGGCACGACGCTTGGGTCTCTCTATTACATGTCTCCGGAACAGGTCCAAGGCGAGCCCGCCGACGAGCGCTCCGACCTTTACTCACTGGGCATTTCGCTTTACGAGATGGTTACCGGAGAGAGGCCCTTTGCGGCCGACAGCAACTATTCGATCATGGCTGCCCATGTGCAAAAGCAGCCGAAGCCCCCCGTGGCTCTGCGCGCAGACCTGCCTGCCGCATTGAATGAGATCATTCTCCGGGCACTGGCCAAGGACCCCTCCCAGCGTTTCCAGTCGGCCGAGGAATTCTCCGCCGCATTAGGAAATCTGGGATCGATGCCTCAGCAACGCATGATCCCCCAGCCCGACACTGCAACTGCGCCCAGCCACACAGCGGCCGGAGCCACGGTATTAGCCCAGCCAGACTTGCTTCTGAACACCGTAAGGAAGGCTTCCGAAACCCGTCCCCTGGTCCCCAATGCTTGGCAGAACGTATCGACCGCACTGCCGGAGACCGAACGGACAATTCAGTTTCCCGCGAAGCCGGCAAAGGAGCCGGCTGCTCCTCCTCTGGCTCAGGTACATGGGCCGAGTGCGAGCGATTTCCAAGCGGGCCAGCATGCCCGGGCACCAGTTCCGGGCACAGTCCGCCGCGGTTTGTACATAACTCTGGGCGCGCTGATCGTGTTGGTGTTACTGGTGGGGGCTGGACTTTATTTCCCGCGCACTAGCAGAACTCAAGCTGGCACAGTGACGCCGCCCTCGGAGCCTGCAAAGACCGTACCGCAGCCACCGCCCGCGGCGGCGAAGGAAGCCGCGCCTCAGGACGCCGCGGCTAATGTCAGCTCCTCCCCTCAACCGCAAGGCCCCACGAGCGCCTTGAATCCTGCAGCCAGCCCACTGGTCGCGAGCACACCGGCGGCTTCAGGCGCCAGTCATGTGAACCGAACTTACACGAATCCAAGCCACGCAAATCCAGGCCACGCAAATCGAACCGGTATTTCTTCGGCCGTTACTGGGCAATCCGAGAATGGCGTCACGCCGCCGCCGCCCGAGACGAAAACCCAGTCGGGTGCTGACTCACCTTCGAACGCCCGAGTGCCAGATAGTACCCTGGCGAACGGCACTCCCGCCAGCGCCGCGGCCGCGCCGGTTGTGGTCGACAGGGCGCAATTGGCGGAGCTCGATCATCAGTTCGACCTGCTGTCCAGCCGCGCTGACAGCGTGAACGGGAGCTTGAGAACCCTCGCCGACGGGCAGCGGTCCGAGGGGCTGGGACTGCGTGGCGACGTAGTTTCCTCGCAGCAGCGCATGCAGCGCTACCTGGCTCGTGCCGAATCAGCCCTGAAAAACCAGGATGCCCAGGAAGTGAAGAAATACCTCGAGCTGGCGGAACCAGAGGTAACCCGCCTGGAAAAGTTTCTGGGGCGATGAGAGCACTCTCGAGCAGGTTTGGAATCGATGGTTCGAGCGTAATGCCGGCCCTCAGACTATACGATGGCTTCCGATCTCTACACTGCCGAATTGCTGTCAATCCAGTTGTCGCCATCCGTCCCGTATTTTGTCTGACCCTGGTGGCCTTTCTCACGATGGGGGCCTGGTCTCAGGCAGCGCCGAAAAAGAGGGTGGCGGTATTCGATTTCGACAGTGGCGCTGTCCAGAGTGGCATCGAGCCGCGTCGGGCGACAATTCGCCCGTCGCAACCCGGACATTCCCAGACAACCGTTAACCCCGGCTCGTTCCCCCTTACTCCTCCCGATCTGGGCAGGCTGGTTTCTGAACTGCTGATCAGCAAACTTGCCGAGAACGGCAATGTTACTGTCGTCGAGCGGAATGCCATAGACAAAATTCTGGCCGAGCAGAATCTCGAGAATAGCAATCGTGCGGATCCGGTTACAGCCGCCAAGCTCGGCGTGGTGCTTGGAGTGGACGGCATCATCCTCGGCACCATCACCCACTACGAGTTCGACGATGGGATCCACGGCCAGGGCACGTCTTCGCGAATTGTCGTCCGCGGCGGCTCTTACTCGCCTAAGGTAAAGCACGATATTCGCGCCAGAATAGCAATCAGTACACGTCTGGTCAGCCCGGATACGGGTGAGATATTAGCGGCTTCAGAAGGAAACGGGGAGACCCGTCGCGACGCGGTTCTAGGGGTGGCGGGCGGCGCGAACATCCCTGTGTTGAATGAAACGATGGACAAGGCGGTGGCGCAAGTCGCAGCCCAGCTGGAACCGGAACTACTGCGGCTTCCCTCGCGGGTACCCCTCATCGAGGGCTTGGTGGCGGATGCCGGCGAAGGCGGGCGACTGGTCGTGAACGTGGGTGCGCGCAATGGCCTGAAAGTTGGCGACCACCTGCAGATATTGCGCTCAGGGAAGGAAATCCTCGATCCGGCAACCGGCAAAGTACTGCTGCGCGAGGATACGTTGCTGGGGGAAGCCGTGGTTACTGCGGTTAACGACGTCTCAGCCGTGGCACGTTACAACGGTAGCGAACCCGTCAAGGTTCGCGATCTCGTCAAAGGCATCTCAAACCGGCACTGAACATAGCCGCCTGGTTACAAACAGAAACGGACCGGGTAGATCAATAAACAGCCTAGTGAATTCACACCGGCCGTTGATTTCTCCGCTCTAGAAAACGCAAGCAGTGTAGTGGAAGAGGTGCACCTGACTAAGGTCATTCGTACTGTTTAATTCGAGACGCCAGTGCCTGGACGGGGTGTTCGGTCGTGAGCTCGTAGCCCAAGTCGAGCATCAGGTGGCCCCAGGTGCCCTCGATCAGCGCCACGGATTCCGGCGGGAGTACGGATTTCCAGCCCCCTGCTGAGGCCTTGCGGACAAACGGAGTGTCCTGGCGCGTGTAGCGCGTCTGTACCCACTTGGCCCCTTCACTGGTTTCGAGCTGGCGCATGCGCTCGGCTGAGCTTAACTCGACCGCCCGTCGCAAGCGGGCGGGAGTGGGATCGATTTCGAGCAGGCGCGCCACCTTTATGAGCTCTAATTCTGTGTCGCGCTTGAGTTCCTCATAACGAACCAGCACGAAGCCGGGGTGGCTCCGCCGGGTGCTCAACCAGCTGGTTATGTGGTCACCCCAGCAACCGAGACGCGGCCAGTACTCGGATGCCATCCAGCGCGGAACGAACTCCTGAATGGGGAATCCGTCAGGAAACGAACCTTTTTTCAGCTCCCAATAATAGTTCGACACGGCCACATCCCGCGGATCCCGGGCGATGTATACGACCCGCTTATAGCGGGGATCGAAACATTCGTGGCTCTTGATGATTCGCGGCCGCGGAAGATGGCGCATTGCGTGGTCGGAGTGCACGTACATGTCAGGAACCAGGCGCTCGAGGTTTAGAAAGGTTACGGGCTCATCCTGGTGCATGAGATTGCCGACCAGAAAGCGGATCCAAGTGTTACCAGAACGGGGAAATGAGGTCAGAAAGAGGTCGTCGGGAAATACCTGGATATCACGCTCTATTCTGAGGTTTCGCCAAAAGACATCGCTCACGCGTGAGAGATGCTTGGCTATCCGCTTGATCATTCCCTTCTCCCGTCGCTCTCCCCAAGCCTTCGCGGCTAGGGACATACACCCGGCCTGTTCGCGAATCTGTTTCCAGGACC
>JAFAWX010000098.1 GCA_019241535.1 Acidobacteriota bacterium
GCATCGATACGCACGTTGTTGCTCGAAGTCTGGAAACTCAGGCCGCTGGTCGGACTGGTCGCCGGCATATTCGAGAACAGGGGAATCTGGTTCAGGGTAGTTGAGGTGGGTGCGGCGCTGCCCACGATACCGTAAAGTGGGCTGCCACCAAACACGCCTACTGGCGAGGTGCCGGCTGCGGTCGCTCCGCCGACGGTGGTTGAATTGTTGCCCCAACCGAAGCCCAACTGGGTTCCGATATCGCGCGCGAAGCTGCGCGTCGCCGCCACCACCCTCGCTTCAATTTCGACTTCCTGGGTTTTGCGGTCGAGCTGGGTCAGCAGGCGATCGATCGGCGGAATCACCGAAGGGATGTCATTGATGATGATCGCGTTGGTGCGATCGTCCGCCTGCGCATCGCCACGCTGGCTCAGGAACTTCTTGATTGTGGGCACGATGTCTTTCGAGTGCGCATAGCTCAGGAAACGGGTGACCGTAACTTTTTCAATCGCCAGCGCCTCGGCCTCCTGCTGCGCCCGTCGCGCTTCGGCCTCTTTGCGCAGGGTGTCCAGACTGGCAATGCGAAGCACGTTGCCATCGAGCTGGCGCGAGAGAGCATTGTTCTTGAGAACGATGTCAAGCGCCTGATCCCACGGCACATCGTCGAGCACGATGGTCAGCGTCCCTTTGACATCGGGATCGAGGACCACGTTCAGGCCGCTGATCTCATGAATCAGCCGGAAAAAGTCCTTCAGGTCCACATCCTTCAGGTTCACCGAGATCGGCTCGCCGGTGTACTTCGCACCGGGGGCGGCCGACTGCGCTTGTTTCTTCTGCTCGGCGGCCATGTTCACGGCCGGTTCGCTGCCCGTGCCGGCCCCCTGCCCCTGGGCTGCCATTGCCCGGCTCGCTGTCGGCAACAGGTTGCCTTCCGGCCGCTCCACGAACTTGGAGGCGGCGGCAACGGCGCGCACCGGAACTTCCGGCTGGGCGACGTCCTTCTTCGCCGCATAGGAAGGCTCGAGTACGACAAAGTCCTGGGCCTTGGCCGTGGTTGGCTGTTCTGCCCCGGTGTTTGCGGGCGCTCGCCCGCTGGTTTCTCCAGGCGCTCCGCTCGGCGTGGCGAGAGCGGCGCCCGCCGTCCCACTCCGTGAAGTCTGCGCCCCTGCAACCAGCCCCATGGCCAGAAGCACCGTGATTGTTCCCATCATTTGCTTTCGCATTTCCCGTCTCCCCGATTCTTCTCTGCTGAAACGCGCTTTCGTTCTTACCCGCCCGCTTGAAGCCCTACGCCGCAGGGCGGCTGATGCTCTTGGTGATATTCCGCGTGAAAGACTTGCCCAGCCGGTCGCGGAATGTCTCCCTGAACACGATGGAATCAGCGGTAATCTTCGCTACGTATCCGTTAAACACCGGGTCGTTCTCCCGCAGGAAGTAAGCCTTGTCGAGAGCATTCACCACCACGGCGATCATGCCGGTGTCCGATCTTACAATTCCCCGCAGGGCAATCTGCTCGATTGCCAGGCAGCGCTTACCCGAGCTGCAGCCCGACCCGATTGCGGTCATATTGACGACCGGGCTCAGGAAAGGATCCCGCCGGCCGGCCGAGCCAATCTTTTTGGCCAGCTGCGCCTTGGGCTCAGCACCCGGCTCAGGGCTCTCCTCCGCCTGTGCGGAAGAGTCCTTGGCCGCGCTCTGGGCTTTTTTGCCGAACGGAGTTTTGCTTCTTGGAACCTGGACAACCTGGGTTCCGGGTTTCACCGAGGGCAGAGGCTTGCGGGCCGAGACAACCGGCACGACGGCCGCGCCTTTTGCTGGAGCCGCCGCCGGTTTCACGGCGACGACCGTCACGCCTGCACCGGCCGGTGAGGGTTTCTGGTTTGCCGCCGCAGCCTGCGGCGCCGCGCCTGGCGTAGCCTTAACCGAAGGTTTTTGAACCCCGGGTGCAGTCTGAGCCGAGCCAGCGGTCGCCACTGCCAGGTACAGCAAGAATGCTAGAGTGCGCTTCATTTAGGTCCTGCCTTTGTCCTTCGCCCCGGTAGCGGCCGGCACCGTGTCATGACTGAAATATGTTGTGGCCACGCAGGTTGCCACCACACTCTCATTGGGCGCGTATTGATAGCGGTGCTTGGTCTTGGCATCTTCCGGCTTCTTGGTGGTAGCCACCAGGAGATCGGATACGTTCACGATGCGTTCCAGCTTGGAAATCCGATCAAAGAAGTTCAACATCGAGTAGTAGGGACCGTCGAGCTCCACCTCGAAAGGCACCTCGGTGTAATATTCTTTCGAACTCGAAGGCCGCGCCGTGTAACGCCGCAGCTCTACTCCCGACTTCATGGCTTCGGCATCGAGCAGTTTCATGAAGCCATCGACCTGCTTTTCATCGGGAACGATGCGCCTTTCGATCTCGAGCTGCTGCTTGAGGTTCGCCACCTGGCGGTCAATGTCCGCCAGCTTTGAGCGGTAGGGCTCAAGCTGCGCGTTTTCCTGCAGCTTAGCCGCTAGTGCCTTTTCTGCCCGGTCATTGGACTCCCGCTGGCTCTTGAAGTAGGTGAAGAATAATGCAGCGCTGACGAGGACGGCTGCGCCCAGCATCAATCCCCACTGCTTTGCGCTCGACATTTCACTGAGATTCGCCATAATCGCTCCGCCCTTAGGACTTACCCTTCTCGCAGGTGAGGGTGAACTGAAACGCCTGCATGTCTTTCACCTGCTCGTCCTGGTAGCTCTCTTTAATCTCGATATTTCTGAAATATCCGGTCTTCTGCAAATTGGAA
This sequence comes from Acidobacteriota bacterium, assembly GCA_019241535.1. Classification (GTDB taxonomy): domain Bacteria; phylum Acidobacteriota; class Terriglobia; order Terriglobales; family Acidobacteriaceae; genus Gp1-AA145. The sequence goes on from JAFAWX010000098.1 coordinate 2,757, forward strand.
ATCAGGTTGGCTACGGCGTCATTGCTCAGAGCCATGCCCTCGAGGGAAATCGCCGGCCCTTGATCCTTCATGGAGTTCAGCCAGACGGCTTCGGTCCGATTGACCGTGTCGCCGATCATGTTCAGCAGTTCAACCGGGGTCGCCTGGTTCTTATGCAGCTGAACGATGACATCGACGCGCCGTTTGTAGTTATCGGCCTCCTTCTGATGCTCCAGATATTTCGCCTTGACCTCGGAAAGTTCGCGGTTTTTCTGCTCCGCGAACTTCATATTGGCGGCGATAGTCTGCGCCTGATGGTCAAGGTAGTACCAGTAGCCGGTATTACCGGCAATGGCCAGAACCATCGCCACCAGGATTTTCAGCTTCGGAGACCCCACGTCGCCGAGTTCGATGACCGGCGCCGAAGGGGCGGCCGAGCGTCGACTCTTGGGTTTGGACGTGCCCAGCAGATTGATGCGGATCATAGTTCTTCAAAGCTCCTCAGGGCCAAACCAACTGCCACCGCCAATTGGCCCGCATTGCCCTCAATCAACTCCAGGGCCGGCCCGGGTGCGGGCGGCCGAATCTTCTGAAACGGGTTCAGGATCTCGACGGCCATCGAGAATTCCTGGCGCAGCGCTTCGACCAGCCCGGGCACCTTCGACGACCCTCCGGCCACGTAAATCTTTTCAATGTGCTCGCCGGCAGCGCTGGCCCGGAAAAAGTCGAACGTCTTCTGAATTTCGAGCACGATGATCTCGGTCACTTGCTGCAGGACCGGCGTCTTCGCGTCTTCGCTCACCGTACCCACTTTTTTCCCCAGCTTCAGTGCTTCGGCATCGTCGAAGCTCAAATCCAGTTCTTTCTGCAGGGAATCGGTGTATTGATGCCCGCCGACGCTGACATCGCGCGGGAAGAGCGGCGTCGTTCCCTTCACGATGTTGATGTTCATTACGCTCGCTCCCAGGTTCAGCAAGGCTACAACCTGGCTCGGCGAGGGCTCATAGTTGTACTCGTAGCAGTTCTGCAGCGCCAACGCATCGATGTCCACGATAGCCGGAGTCTTGCCCGCCATCGAGAGTACGTTGGTGTAGTTCAAAATCTTGTCCTTCTTGACGGCTACCAGCAGGACATCCATATGCGGCTGGCCTTCGTCCTCGGAAAGAATCTGAAAATCCAGGTTCACGTCGGCAAGATCAAACGGAATATGCTGGGCGGCCTCTTTTTCAATGGTGTCGGCCAGCTCGGCATCGCTCATCGAAGGCAACGAGATCTTCTTGACGATTACGGAATGGCCGCTGACCGCCGTAGCCACGTTTTTCGTCTTAATGGAGTTTTCCGAAAACAGCTTTGAAATCGCACTCGAGACCGTTCCCGAGTCGACGATCATCGAGTCGACGACGATATCGGGAGCCAGCGGTTCGAGTCCGAGGTGCGCTACTTCAATACCGGCGCGGCCCTTCTTCAGTTCGACCGCCTTGATGCTCGAAGAGCCCACATCCAAGCCCACGATTGACTTTGATCCGAATCCAAACATGTCTGCCCGCCTTTAGGTGGCAGCCTGACTGGCCGCCTTCGCCTTCCTCGTCCGCTTCTGATCGGCCTCGGCCGACTTCTCTTCCATCCACTGGTCCAATCGCGATTTCTTGAAGCGCCAGCGGTTGCCGAGTTTGAACGCCGGAATCTTCTGCTCGTTTACGTACTTGTAGAGCGTATCCGGGCTCACGCCCAGGTACTGCGCCGCCTGGCGAATGTTCATGACTTCGCGAGAATCAGCCATAATCGTCCTTTCCACAGAGTTTCGGTCCCGCCATGCCCACCGAGCAGGACTTTTTGGGAGGTAAATCCGCTCGGAAAACACCCTTCGAGTGGATTTAGGTGGACTGAGCATATATCAACCGCTCGGGTGACAAGGTCAAGACGAATTTCCGTGTTTTCCAGGTTTTTATGCCTGTTTTCTGGAATCGGGGGCAAAAGTAACTGCACCTGCATTCTGTATATAGTAGTTTTTAGTTTTAAGACTACTATATATTGTGGCAGTAGCAAGGCAGATGCGGGGTAAGCGCCGGCCATGTAACCGAAGTGCTATGGACGGTACCAAGGTTGATGGACAAGGGGAGAAAAACCGTGCAGGCCCCGGCTTGACTTTAGTCGCGAGTGGCACCCCAACCTTGCGCACCAATAATCAGATCGTTCTGTTCAGGCCGGCCACCCGCTGCGCACTGTTCGTCGGGCAACGTCTCCGCTATCCTTGGCTGGGGGAAGATGCGCTACCTGGATCGCTTTCAGCCGGTTGCCCTGCTGATTCTGAGAATCGTGCTTGGGGCCGTCATGATCGCACACGGCTATCACAAGGTTTTCGGCGGCGGCATGATGGCCCATTACCATGCCGTACAAAGCCTGGGGCTGCCGGGCTGGCTGGCTTTTCCGTCGGCTCTGGCGGAGTTTTTCGGTGGAATCCTGGTCTTAGTTGGCCTTTTTACGCGCTTTGCCGCGGCCGCCATCCTGATTGACATGCTGGTCGCCATCTGGAAGGTGCACTGGAAAAACGGCCTGGTCGGCGAGCATGGCTACGAGTTCCCGCTTTCGCTCGCCGCAATTTGTGTCACTCTCGTCTGCTACGGCGCCGGACCTCTGGCGCTTGAAATCATCCGCACCGGCGGGCGGTCTCGGGCGGCGCGCACGTGAAGCCAGGCACGCGAGCTATATACGCGAGCTATATATAAGAGTGAGCCACTTGTCCCTCGGTCTGCGGCCAGAAGTAGATGAGGTAAACCCACCCTTCGTGGTTAGAAGGGTGGGAAGCAGAACAAATTGCGGTCTCTTTCAATAACCCCGGGTGGCCGAGGCTAGAGCGTCATAAGGCACGTCGCGTGGGATGTTGTAGCGGGTCATGATTTCCTGCATCCGGCCCTCATCTTTGGCGATGTCGTCGCGGTCCCGTTTGCGCCGGTCGTTCAGCCAGTGTTCGTACGCCTTGTCAAACTTTTTCTGGTCTTCAGGAGAGAACCTTCGCTGGAATTGCCCATAGTCGTAATGGCGGGAATATGGGCTCGAAGTAGCAATGGCATCGAACGGGGTGTCAGGCGAGATATTGTAGCGGGCCAGGATCGTGTCGAGCTTGCGCGCGTGTTTATCAATATCGTCGCGGTCGTTTCTCGCTTTTGCCTCCTGCCACTTGGCGTATTCTTTGTTGAACTCCTTCTGGTCATCGGGAGAAAGCCGTTCCTGCGGCTGGCCCGCATAGGAGCGGTCGTCGCGATCGTAGGTTCGCGGGGCCATACGGTTTTCAGAGGCAACCTGGTCGTAAGGGGTGTCGGGCGGAATGGCGTACTTGCTCATCAAGTCCTGCATGCGTTGTTCCATACTTAGCATGTCATCGCGGTTATTCATCTGGCGATCTTCTAGCCAGCGCGAATAGTAGCTGTTGAACTTCGCCTCGTCCTCTCCGGTCATGCGTTGCAGCTGGGTCAGGGCGGGCATGGCGCAGGCAACCACGAGGAGCAAAATCCCGAGTACTCTGTTCATAAAACGCTCCAGTAAAGAACTATTTTCCTCCGTTCGTACGCCTGTTATGACTGTCGGTAGCGGCTAGAGGTTGGATAGGCGACCTACAGGGTTTCTCCTCTCAGGCGACCGGCTTTTGCTCTAAGTGGACTGCATTTCAGCCGCGCAACACGGCTTTCCCGACGGCTTCTTTGCTCAAAACGAGACACCATGCGGGCGCACTCTGGCGCACAGATTACAACGACAAATCCCGCGAGCAGTTCTGGCGGGGTTGAGGTTTATTCGCGGGCGAGGTGCCGCTTCGGTCAGAAGCCTCTGAAGCGGCGGGTCGTGTGTGGGGCTAGTAGGCTGCCAGATCCTTGATTGCCAGATATAAGTCTTGCACTTGGGGGAGAATCGCACTCTCGAGCACCGGCTGGTAAGCAATGAACGTGTCCTTGGCGGCGACGCGTTTGACTGGGGCGTCAAGATGGGCGAAGAGTTCATCTGCAATTCGCGCCGCAATCTCCGCCCCGTAGCCCCAACTCAAAGTATCTTCGTAGGCGACCAGCACGCGGCTGGTCTTGGTCACCGACGCCGCGATGGTTTCCCAATCGTAGGGGTTCAGCGTGCGCAGATCGATCAGCTCGATCTTCAACCCCTGCTCGCGATCCAAGCGCTGCACGGCCTGTAGAGCCCGGGGCACGACGGCGCCGTAAGTGACTATGGTCAAATCCGTTCCCGGATGCACCACCCGGGCTTTGCCGAACGGGATCATGAAGTCGGGTGCAGGGTAGCTGGCGCGCCCGTAGCTCTCGCGGTAGAGCCGTTTATGTTCAAGGAAGAGCACGGGGTCGTCGGCGCGAATTGCCGTCCGCAAAAGCCCCGCGGCATCAAGTGCATTCGAAGGAAAAACCACCCGTATTCCGGGAGTATGGGTGAAAATACTCTCCCCGCACTGGGAGTGGTAGATGGCGCCGCCAGTCAGATAGCCGCCAATTGCGACCCGCACTACGCAGGGCGCCGAGAAGGCGCCGTTCGAACGCCAGCGTATAACCGGCAGCTCGTTGCGCAGCTGCATCATGGCTGGCCAGATGTAGTCGAAAAACTGCACCTCGACAACCGGTTTCAGGCCCCGAACGGCCATGCCTGTGGCTCGGCCGATGATGCTAGCTTCGGCCAGAGGACTATTAAAGACCCGGTCCGAGCCGAATTCGCACTGCAATCCGGACGTGAGCTTGAAGACGCCGCCCTTGCCCTTCACCATCTTGCGGCGGAGGTACTCTTCCCGGCTGCAATCGGCCACATCCTCCCCGAATATCACGATGCGCTCATCCCGCTTCATCTCTTCGCGCAGCGTCCAGTTGATCAGGTCGGCCATGGTCTTCGGGGCATGCTTTTTTTCCTGGTTCGGCTGAGGTTCGGTTCCAGGGGGCGCGACTTCGGTGTCGAAGGCGGCAGACGTGGGGTCAAGGTCAGGCGAGTAAAGATATCCCTTTACGGTCTCGGGGGCAGCCACCGGCGCCGCGAGTGCCTGGTCGACGGCCACCTGCAGCTCTTCCTCGACTTCCTTCTCCAGGTGATTGATCCCCTTCTCATCGAGAATGCCCTCGCGGATCAGGAACAGTTGCATGCGGGAGATGGGATCGCGCTCGGCATCGCGTTGACGCTCGATATCGGGACGATACAGCTTCTCATCGTCCGACAGGGAGTGCGAATAGGGCCGAATCACGTGGGCGTGGATAAATGACGGACCCACGCCGGCGCGGCAGTGCGCCACCGCGCGCGAAAATGCGGCATAGCTGACCACCGGATCCGTGCCGTCGATCTCCTCGAAGTGGAAGTTGGGAAAGCCTGAGACCAGCCGGGAGATGCTTCCTCCGGCGGTCTGTACCTCGACCGGAACGGAAATGGCGTAGCCGTTGTCTTCGACCAGGAAAATAATAGGTAGCCGCAGGTTCGCCGCGGCATTCATGCCTTCCCAGAATTCCCCTTCGCTGGTCGTGCCGTCTCCCACGGAAACGTAAGTGACCTCGTCTCCGTAAAAAGTAATGTCCTTGAACTGGCGGTAGTCCCCTGCGGCTTTTTCGCTGGCTTTGGGATGGGCGATCAGGTAGCGAGCAACCTCGGCGCAGCCTACGGCATGGAGAATCTGCGTGCCTGTGCAAGAGGATTGGGTGACCACATGCAACCGCTTGTACCCCCAGTGCGACGGCATCTGCCTGCCTCCGGAGCTGGGATCGTCGGCCGCGCCCACAGCCGAAAGCAGCATTTCATAGGGGGTGGCGCCCAGACCCAGGCAGAGCGCCCGATCGCGATAATAAGGGAAAAACCAGTCGTAGCCGGGCTTCATGGCAAACGCCGCGGCCACCAGAACCGCCTCATGCCCGGCGCCCGAGATCTGAAAGAAGATCTTCTGCTGGCGTTTGAGCATGATCTCCCGGTCGTCAAGTCGGCGGGAGGTGTACATCACACGGTAGGCATCGATCAGTTGCTGCCGCGACAGGCCTTCGTAGGTTTTACCTGCCTTGTTCGCCTCGGCAACGGCCCCAGATTTGCCGTGATTTCTGCTCGCCATCGGTGAGGTTCGCGCCGGGCGCGGTTTCGCCCGGCACCGCTTGATATTGTAAATCAGAACGAGCGGCCGGCATGGATCTTGGAAGGGGTGTCGACTGAGCTACGCGCGCCCGAACGCCAGGTGGAAGGCAACCGCCCAAGGCGGCACATGCCCGGATGCTATTCTTGCCAGATGCCGCGCTTCAATCGAGCCATCGAAACCCAGGCCCTGAAGCTCGTCATCTTCGACCTTGATGGAACTCTGATCGATTCGCGTCTTGATTTGATCCACTCGGTAAATGCCATGCTCCGCCACTTCGACCGCGCCGAGTTGCCGGGAGAGGTGGTGGCCTCCTACGTCGGTGACGGGGCGCCGATGCTCGTCCGTCGCGCCCTTGGAGATGCCAGAGATCAACATCTTATAAAGAAGGCCCTCGAATACTTTCTTGCCTACTACCGCGAACATAAGCTCGATCACACGATCGTCTACGACGGAATTCCCCAGGCTCTCGAGCAGATTCAGTCAAACGGCAATGGGCGGCAGATGGCGGTGCTTTCGAATAAACCGGTGAAACCTTCGCGCGATATCCTCGCCGCCCTCGGATTGAGCGGGTTTTTTGTCCAGATCTGCGGGGGCAACAGCTTCGAGACGAAAAAGCCCGACCCGCTCGGGGCCCGAACCCTGCTGGCAAGAACCTCAACCAGGGCCGAGGAAGCAATCATCATCGGCGACTCATCAATTGACATGTTGACCGGCCGCAATGCCGGCATATCGACCTGCGGAGTGACCTACGGCTTCGCCCCGCATACTCTCTGCGAGGTGCCGCCCGATGTGGTCATAGATCGGCCGACGGAGCTGGGGGAGCTGTTTCAGTAGCGCGCCGCCATTCCAGGGGAGTCGATTGCCGGCCGTAAGCTGTTATACAGGTGGCATTTAGCGGTCTTTCTTGAATTCCTTGGGGTGCAGAAGGGCTCGAAACCGCAAGCCGCTGGCCCGCCCAACCGTGCCTGACCATCGGCGCCGGGTGCGGTTCTGGTACGGGCCTGGCCTCGTCGGCTACAATATGGGGCGCGACAGGACCACCGTTGGCCGAAGAAAATCGATCCTTTAAACAGGAAATGATATGGCGGTCTATTGGTGATGCTCACGATCTCAGATGTTTCGGCGCGAGTTTCTACCGGAAGGCCTTTGGGTTTTTAAGCGTGGGGCGAGCGGCAGACATGTTCTCGGGCGATCGTTGTGGCGCGCTTACCGGACTCGGACGGGTACAGCTGGATGAGTGGCGCGCATAAGGCGGAGCCTACAGCGAAGGAGTGAAGGAAAAGATGGGGCAGCTGCGCCAAGGCGGCAGGCGCGACGGGGGCTTAAGGTTGGGGTACCAGACTGCCGCGAAAACCCGGGGAAGCCTGTAAATAAGTCCCGGAAAGTTCTGGCGAGCACTTCTGTTGGACTCGGACCTGGTCGGTGTTCAATATGACATCGAAACAAGGAACTGCTGATTCCGGCGATTCGCGTGAAACGGTGCGCATTCTGCACCTCGAGAATGACGCCGACGACGCTCTGCTGATTCACAAAGCCATGTCGAAGAGCGGGGTTGCGCTCGAGGTTGTACACGCCTCGACTGCCCCCGATTACAGGTCGGCCATTGCCGCCGGCGGTTTTGACCTGATTCTTTCCGACAACGGCCTGCCCGGATTCAGCGGCCAGACAGCGCTCGAACTTGCCCGCCAAACCAGCCCTGACACGCCCTTCATTTTTGTATCCGGCCTGGGTGATGAAAACCAGATCCTGGCGAGCCTGCGTGACGGCGCTGCGGACTTTGTCTCCAAGGACGATCTGTGGCGCCTTACGACCGTGATTCGGCAGCTCCTTGAGAACAAGAGAGCCCGGATCGGCCTGGCGCGGCAGAATCAGGCAATGAGGCGCCTGGTCACGGCTGTCCAGGACCTCTCCCTGGCACGGGACCTCGACACGGTCATCGAGGTCGTCCGTAAAGCGGCGCGCGAGCTGACCGGCGCGGACGGGGCGACGTTCGTCCTGCGTGAAGAGGACAAGTGCTTCTACGTGGAGGAGGACGCGATCGGCCCACTGTGGAAGGGACAGCGTTTCCCGATGAGCGCGTGCATCAGTGGCTGGGCAATGCTGAACCGGCAACCGGCCGTGATCGAGGACATCTACTCCGACCCGCGGATACCGGTCGACGCCTACCGGCCGACATTCGTGAAAAGCCTGGTGATGATCCCGATTCGCACAGCCGCTCCTATCGGGGCGATTGGAAACTACTGGGCTGAGCGCCATCTGGCCACCACTGATGAGGTCGAATTACTTCAGGCCCTGGCGAACACCACGGCGGTTGCGGTTGAAAATGTCCAGCTCTATGGTGAGCTCGAGCAGCGGGTCGAGCAGCGTACCAGGCAAATGCAGGCGGCCTACGACGAACTCGAAGCCTTCTCCTACTCCGTCTCCCACGACTTGCGGGCACCGCTGCAGCACATCAGCGGATTCGCCGGGCTGCTCAAGGAAGAGTGCTCCACCACCCTGAACGAGCAATCCGTGCGTTACCTTGACCGGATCTCACAGGCGGTCAAGGACATGGGAAAGTTGATCGAGGATTTGCTCTGCCTGTCGAAGGTCTCCCATTCCGAGCTGAATCTTGAGGGCGTAAACCTGAGCCAGATTGCTTCCGCCGTGGCCGCGAATCTCAAGTCGTCTGCCCCTCACCGGCAGGCCGAGTTCCAACTAGCCGAGAATGTAGAAGTCTTAGGCGATGGGGGTTTACTCCGGGTTGTAATGGAGAATCTCCTCTCGAATGCCTGGAAATTTACCTCCCGGCGGGAGCACGCCCTGATTGAGTTTGGCGCAACCCGAACGCCAAATGGCAACGAGTGTTTCGTCCGCGACAATGGGGTCGGCTTTGATCTGAAATACTCGAACCGGCTATTTGCCCCCTTTCAGCGCCTGCATCGGGCAGAGGATTTTTCGGGCACCGGGGTCGGCCTGGCTACCGTGCGGCGAATTATTCACCGTCATGGCGGTCGCGTCTGGGCGCAGGCCGAGCCGGACAGGGGAGCCAGCTTCTACTTCACTCTGCCTTCTTGAGCGCACACCTGGTTTCCTGACGACGATTCCGACTGCTGAACAACCAGAAGGACACAAATTAAGCGGTCCTATTTCGTGGCCCGTCCCAGGCAGCCGGCACGGAAAGACCTCTCATCCAGGCGGTGGAGCCTGCTGCTCATTGTCGGCCTGAGAAGCCGAAAATGACGGATCGTGAATAAGTACTCGGCGATAAACCAGAGCGGCCGATCCGTCGTCATCCAGTTGAGGCGATCGAAGCGCGCCAGATGGACTGGTCCCGAGAAGGTTCGCAGCGTGCGCTCGCGTCGAAGGTTGAAGTAGACATCGAAATAACTCAACGCCAGTTCCCGCAGGCTTCGGTAAACGGGCTCGCGGTAGCGGCAGCCGGCGAAATTCGATTTCGCGATCGCTCCCCAGTGGCCGCGCTGCTTGTATACGGCGATCACGTGGTCGGTGTCGTTCTCGGCCTCGAGATCAACTACCAGCGGGGGATATCCGTTCACGCGTAGGGCTGCCGCGGCGAACATGGCGCCTTCAAAGCAGTGGGAGGTATTCTCTCGAAGCACGCGTCGTGGCGACCACGCCGTGTCGGCCAGATGATAGGGTTGAGCGTCGAGAAAACGCTGTATTCCATGGGGTGTTTTCAGACTGCGAAGCTTTCGCAGTTCGAGCGCGCTGAAAGCGCGGTGAGAGCTGTTCATCAAGTCGAGTCTAATCGAAGCCCGGCACCCGGTTTGGGAACGGTGCCCGAATCAACAACGTGGGTTAGGAGTACGTTTGAGAACCACAAGCCGCATGGAAGGACTGTATCTCGATTGGCGGCATCGTCGGAGAATGCCGGGTTTAAATCAGTAGCTCTATAAAACGTCGCCCCGAGGGTATCGTCGCGCAATTTTGGGATGTAACCCTCCATGAGACGGATTACGCAAGGAAACGACCTCGCGAACAAATTATCTACAAAAGACTTATCACCATTATCGCCATGCTAGAAGGGAAGAGAAGCGGTGAATTTTGCATGAGTTCTGTAGCCACTGC
>JAFAWX010000280.1 GCA_019241535.1 Acidobacteriota bacterium
GGGGGTGGAGTCAATCTCTTTGCGTGGTTGTACGAGTTATTTTGCTGCACAATATTTACTGCGAGAAGCATGGCGGCTTGGTTCGGGTGCGTGTTTGTCCTTTAGTATGCCCATGCTTGCGAACCAGAAGGATCGGCGGAAAATGATAGACGTATTGCCGGTGTGCGACAATTGAATTCCTGCCGATCAATTACCATGCACGCCACATGCGAAGTCCTGTTCAAGTGCGTACTGAACTAGCGGATGTTAATCATTGAATCATCTCTTGTTCTATTAATCCCAGTACTGGCGTTGCTTGTTCCCGGCGCATGCTCATGGGTTTTTCTACCGATTGAACAGAAACTTGCCAATCTCGCGCGTCACCGCCATTTAGCGGTTCTCCTCGTTGGCATTCTGAGTTTAGGACTGCGGGCAGGAATACTCCCGATTTTACCTGTGCCTTATCCCGGACTTCAGGACGAATTCAGCTATCAACTCTTGGCGGATACGTTTGCCCATGGACGGCTGACGAACCCTACTCACCCGTTGTGGGTCCATTTCGAAACCATTTTCGTCATACACAGACCAACGTATTGCTCGATGTATTATCCCGCACAAGGGCTTTTCTTAGCATTGGGCCAGTTGATTTTGGGGCATCCGTTCTGGGGTGTATGGCTGAGCACTGGAATTATGTGCGCCACCATCTGCTGGATGTTGCAAGCCTGGGTGCCTCCCTTGTGGGCACTGATGGGAGGCCTGTTAGCCACAGTACGACTGGGGACTTTTAGCTACTGGGCAAACAGCTACTGGGGAGGCGCGGTAACCGCTTTAGGAGGAGCACTTGTCCTCGGGGCTTTGCCGCGCATTAAACGCCGGCATCGAATGAGGAACGCGTTGCTAATGGGCGTCGGTTTTGCTCTTCTTTTCGGCAGCCGCCCCTACGAATCTGCGCTATTCAGTGTTCCCGTAATTATCGCAATTGCGACTTGGATGCGGTCTGGAACGAAGGAAAAACGCGGTCAGACTCTGTTGCACGTGGTCGTACCGCTGGCAGTCATTATGACCGCTACCGCCGGGTTTCTGATGTACTACTGTTGGCGCACCACCGGTAAGGCCTTAGTTCCTCCGTACATTGTGAATCTTCGGACCTATGCTGTAGATCCTAATTTCGCGTGGCTTCCTCTCCGGGCGGTACCGCAGTACCACCATGACGTGATCCGCCGTCACTGGCTCGGCTGGGATATAGACCAATATCAGACAGTCAGGGCACATCCGCTGATTTCCACTGCGGTTAAGATCCTAATGCTCTGGTTTTTCTACCTTGGTCCTCTGCTAAGCGTTCCCTTTCTGGCACTGGGATTCGTCTTACCCTACGGTATGTCGCTGCGTGATCTTGGCGCCCGCACCCAATTTCTGTTGGTCGTATGTGCTGCTAATCTCCTCGCTATACTGCTGGCCGTACCCATAAATCCGCATTACGCAGCGCCCACAACTGGGGCAGTCTATGCGCTGATCGTAATAGCGATGGAACGAATTCGTCGCTGGAATAAAAAGACAAAGCGCACTGGCATTTTTGTAGTGAGGGCAGTTCTGACAGCCGCACTGGGCCTGTTTTTGCTCCGCATCTCCATCCCGGTCTTGCATCTTCCTATTAACAATCCGGCACAACCCTGGACGTGGTGCTCCCCGTGGAACCAATTACTTCCGCGAGCGCAGGTGGAAAGCCGTTTGCGGGCATTGCCCGGCGAACATCTGGTCATAGTTCATTACAGTCCTGAGCACGACCCCAGAGAAGGATGGATCAGCAATTCCGCGGATATCGATAACTCCAAAATAGTGTGGGCCCATGACATGGGGCCCGATTTGAACAAAGAACTCTTTCAGTACTTCTCAGGGCGCCAGATCTGGATGGTATATCCAGACCGAGATCCGATCGAACTCTCACCATACGAAGCTCTCAACAGCACTGGTCAAATCAATAAACAAGAATCCCAACCGACTGCCAGGCTTGACAACTGTGCTGGTCGAGTTGGGTCGAACTCAGTTGAACGAGAAGCTGCAGAGCTCCGGGTCGAGAATTGCTGCCAGGGAGGCTCATCAACCGCCTCGCTGCCCTGTGAGCGATCTTGCCAGCGTATCACTTGTTTACAGGAGCGGAGCTGGCACCTGCGAGGCGTGATACCGTGCCGGCGGGCCATCGAAAATGGGAAGGAGTGCTACCTGAATGTCTTGAGGCCTACCGCTGGGCGTAAACATTGGTCGGCTCGGCGTAAGGTGGCTCGTGGGGTATTGTTGCTTCTTGTTGCTTACTCTCCTCGTGATAGTCCGGCTCCGTATTCACGGCCCACAGATCGTAGTCCGCACCACAAATATTGCGGGCCGCATACACCGCAGTGATCATCGAATGATCCTGGTTGTTGTACTTGTGCATGCCGTTCCTGCCAACCAGTTGCAAGTTTGGCAAATACTGGCTCAGATACCGGCGAATGGTGTCCACCCGGGCGGTCCAATCCTCGTCGTACATTGGGTAGGCTTTTTGGATGCGCACAACTGTTCCGTCCTCAATTTCGTCAGCGCGTACCAAGCCAAGGTCCACAATTTCTCGCCGTGCCATGTCGATTAGCTGGTGATCGGGGCTAGCCCAGAGTTCGTCCTCCTCGAAAACGAAGTACTCCATGCCCAGACAACTTTTCGCTGGATCAGGCACCATGGCCGCCGACCAGTTCTTGAAATTCTGAATGCGGCCAACCTTTACGCCCGGTTCGTGAACGTAGATCCAATTATCGGGCGTGACTTCTTTGCGATTTACGATAAGGCTGACAATGAGAAAATCGCGATAACGAAGTTTGTCAGCTGCATCCCGGACTTCTTTGGGAGGCGGGGGATCGAGAGCGCTTATCAGTTCGCGAATCGGCATGGAACTGATGAAGTCCGTGCCTTGAAACTCTTCAGAGTCTGCCGGACTCTTGGTGATAACTTTTGTGACCCGCCCTTGTTCGTGGCAGATCCGCACAACGCGGCGTTCCAAAAGAACCCGGTAGCCTTTATCGTTCAGCTGCACAGCCATCGTCTCCCACATTTGTCCGGGGCCGCGCTCGGGATAGTGAAACTTGTCGATGAGAGTTTTTACATTGCCATTCTTACCGGGCAGAATGGCGTTGCGAATCGCCGTCAGTAGCGAGAGCCCCCTGATGCGCTGCGCCGCCCATTCTGCGCGGATCGTGGTGCAGGGCACACCCCACACTTTCTCGGTGTAGGTCTTGAAGAAAATCTCGTATAGGCGCCGTCCGAAACGGTTACAAACCCACTCTTCAAAGTTTTCTTCCTTAGTCGTGGGCGCAAGCCGCGCCTTTATGTAGCTGCAAAGAATTCTGCAGCTCTCTCCGAGCCCCAGCCCGAACAGTGCGTTCTTGGCGGCCAAAGGGTAAAGAAAAAATTTCTTGTTGTAGTAAATGCGGGAAAGACGGGGGCGCTCAAGAAACTTGTCGCCAAGGGTTTCCTTCCAGATCTGATTAACTTCGTCCCACTTGGTAAAAAACCGGTGTCCCCCGATGTCAAAAAGGAAACCTTTGTAGTTCACGGTTCGGGCTATGCCGCCTACTTGCTTGTCGGCTTCGAGCACCACGGCCGGAACCCTACGTTTTAAGAGCTCCCGCGCTGCTGTCAGACCAGCAGGACCACCCCCGATGATGACTACCTTTTTCGTTGTCAAATCTGTATTCACGGTTACTCTTATTCCAGTGAAAATAGAGGCGGGAAGTCCTCTGGCCCGCTAGTGGTGTTTGCAGTCGCGATGCCACATCAGGTTGCACCCCGGCGAGGGCTATATTACTGAATACCTGTAACTTACATACCTGTAGGAGGGGCGGACAAGCAGTCTCGCCAGTTCTGTTGCCAATTGTATTCACCCTTATGGCGAAGTATATATCTTGAGGGCGGATCTGCAGCGGGAGGAGCCAAACTGGCGGAAATCGCGCGTCCTGATTTTCGAACGCCCCCGGCTTTCGGTCTCCGACAACGGCGGTAATTTTTTTTTCTGATCTATGGGCTTCCTTGCCATTGAACTCTGTCTTGCCGCGAGCTGCTTGGCGGTAGCGCAGATCCGCCCGCAACTGGCAGACAGCTGGTTCACTCGAGTCGAGCAGCGCTTTTCGATATTTGCCACAAAGCGTGGCCGGGCGGTGGTAATTGTAGCTATGCTGGCGCTTGGGACCCGCATCGCTCTCCTGCCACAACTCCCGATTCCTTATCCAAAAGTGACGGATGAATTCAGCTATCTGTTGCTATCCGACACGCTTGCACATGGACGGCTAGCCAACCCTACTCATCCGATGTGGATTCATTTTGAAACCTTTCAGGTCAATTGGCGGCCAACTTATGCTTCCATGTATTACCCGGGCTACGGCCTCTTTCTCGCGCTAGGACAGGTAGTCATGGGACATCCGTTCTGGGGAGTTTGGCTAAGTTCGGGACTGATGTGCGGCGCTATCTGCTGGGCTTTGCAGGGCTGGATGCCACCTGCCTGGGCGTTCTTGGGCGCCCTGCTCGCTTTCATCCGCCTCGCAACATTTAGTTATTGGGTCGACAGCTACTGGGGAGGAACGGTGGCCGCGCTTGCCGGAGCGGTAATTCTCGGCGCGCTGCCGCGGATTAGACGACATCATCGCACGCGGAATTCGGTACTGTTAGCACTCGGGCTCACCCTTTTAGCCGGCACACGCCCGTACGAGGGTCTTTTCTTCAGCGTGCCAGTATTGGTTGCGCTCGTGTTCTGGGCAGCGCGGAACGAGCCTGGGAAGAACATCTCAATCAGGCATGTTCTCTTACCCGTCAGCCTTATCATGGCTCTGGCTCTTATCGCTCTTGGGTACTATTTCTGGCGAGTTACAGGAAATCCGTTTAATACACCGTACCAAGTGAACATGCGGACGTACGGCCTGCTTTATTTTCCCTGGGAGAAAGTCAGGACAATCCCGGAGTTCCACCACGACTTTATACGAAGTTTTTATCGCGGCCCCTCCGTTGAGGGCTGGTATAGTTTCGCCCGCCAACACCCCCTGAAGCTTCAGTTCTTGAAGGCACTGGTCGTATGGCTCTTCTACTTCGGGCCTCTCCTGACTTTGCCTTGGGTTGCCTGGCTGTTCACACGCAGCAAAGCGACACTCCGGGCATCGTTTTCTCCCGCCCTCAGCTTTCTGCTGGTGTTGTGTTTTGTCACTTATGCGTCCTGCATGGTGACGATTTATATTGGTCAACCTCACTACGTAGCTCATCTCTCCGCAGCGTTTTACATCATTATGCTGCTGATGATGCGCGATCTTTACCGTGCATCCCCACCTCCAGGCCGCTTTCTGGCGCGAGCGGTTCCACTGGTCAGTGTCGCGTTGCTCGTGGCGAGGATCGTCGCTCCTGCTCTCCACCTGACGCCTAAAGCGAGCTGGACGCGGACCTGGTGCTCTCAGGATGAACAAAATTTCGAGCGAGCTCGTGTTTTCGACCAGCTTGAACATACGCCGGGACAGCACCTGGTTATAGTTCGCTACCGCCCAAACCACGACTTCATTCTCGATGAGTGGGTATACAACAATGCGGACATAGACGGCTCGAAAGTGATCTGGGCACGTGACATGGGCCCGCAGAACTCTGAACTGCTTCAGTACTTCCACGCAAGACGTGCCTGGCTAGTTGAACCGGATTACAACCCTGCGAAGCTGTCCCCCTATGCCGAATAGTAGTGATTTCAACCGAGCGCATGGCTTCGTCGCGGCTTTGAACGACGGGACCCTGGGCTTGCTCGCCGCCGCGATCCTGTTGGTCTCGGCTGTCGTTTGGTCGGCACATGGACCGAACGTCGAAAAAACGGATTTCTCTCTGACCTATGTCGGAGCCAAACTTGTACACGAGGGCTTTGGCCACCAGCTCTACGACATCGGCTTGCAGAAAGAGGCCCGAGACTCGCTCTTCCGGCATCCCAGCCCGCTTTTCTTCGAGCACCCTCCATTCGAAGCAGTTCTGCTCGCACCCTTGGCGCACTACCCTTTTCGCAGGGTTTACCTCCTCTGGGCACTGTTCAATGTGGCGGTCTGCCTGTTGCTGATGATCATTTTGCGATCATATCTGCCGTGGCCTCGCGAGGATCTGGGATACATCGCCTTTTGGCTTTTGTTTGCTCCCCTCGGAATAGCGATATATCAGGGACAATCATCGGTGATTCTTTTAGCTGTTTATGCTCTGGCCTTCATTGAACTCGAGCGCGCACGCGAATTTCGAGCCGGCATCGCGCTGGGATGCGGCTTGCTCAAATTCCAGTTTGTCCTGCCATTCGCGTTGATCTTTCTTTGTCTGAGGAAGTGGCGGTTGCTTTGCGGTTTCGCGACCACCGCGACCATTCTTGGAGTGCTGTCGCTGATCGGGGTCGGGTGGCAGGGGATGACGGGCTATGCGCGCTTCCTGTTAACAATCGGTAACAATCCTGAGAACATTTCTTACGGATCCGGCGTGGATATGCCCACGGTTCACGGCTTTGTTTATGCAATTCTCGGCCACTGGCTGAGCTCGAGCGAACTAACTGTCGTAGTAGGATTTTTGTCCCTTCTGCTCCTCGGCTGGGTCGCGCGGCGCTGGCAGACACAAGAAAAATCGTCATTCAAACTGATGTTTGCCGCATCAATAGCGGCTTCTCTGGTAGCTGGTTGGCACATGTTTAGCCATGACTTCAGTCCCCTGTTGCTGGCCATGTTTCTCGCCGCCGCGCATCTCTCAAGCGTGCGATCGCCTTCTGTACGAGCGACAATTTCGGCGACGCTTCTGATCTTCTGGACGTTTCCGATTTATTTCCTGTGCGTGGCCGGTCACTGCCTGTTCCTGATGTGTCCTATTCTTCTGCTGTTTATGTACGCTACGGTTCGAGCGGCTCAGCATGCAATCGAAGTGAGCGCTGCACTGTCAAGGTATGTGGAAGCGGAATAGTCGAATGCCATCAGCCCCGGATACGGATCTGCAAAAAAGGGCCATAAACAGCCGGGCGCGTCCGAGCAGCGAAGTTCGAACCGCTTTTCTCGAAGCCCAGGCTGACGCTGTCATCGCAGCGGCAGTTTTCCTCGTGTGCTTCGCCTACCTGTGCGCGTTCCTTCGATACACGTCGTTAGAGCCGGACGAAGGAATCGTGCTCATGGGCGCGGAGCGGATCTTAGGGGGAGAACTGCCATATCGCGATTTCTTTTCTTTTTACACTCCTGGCTCCTTTTACATGGCGGCTGGGTTGTTCCGGATCTTTGGAGACTCGTTCCTCGTGGCGCGCATCAGCGTTGCGGTCGCGGGAGCAGTATGTTCATCCCTGACGTATGTCTTGGCGCGTCGTGCTTGTTCGCGCGGCGTCTCACTCCTGTGCGCGCTGGTGTCGACAACGACGGGAGCCGCTTTCCGGTTCCTGGTATTACACAATTCATACAGCACGTTCTTCTGCCTGCTGTCTCTCTATGCTGCCGTCCGTTACCTCGAAACCAGACGATCGACGTGGGCCTTCGTCACTGGCTCGCTCGCCTCCTTGACATTCATGATGGAGCAGTCGAAGGGTGCTGGCCTTTATCTCGGCCTTCTGTTTGGACTGTTCATTCTCCCCAAGGCAAGTGGATCTAAAGCGTTGCTAGGTTCAGGCTCCTGGATGCTTTCCGGTCTTGCATGGCCGCTCGGCTTCGCAGCCCTGTATTTTGCTGTTCGCCACTCCCTGAAGGTCATGCTGCAAAGCTGGCTTTGGCCGGTCGGGCATTATGCGCACGCGAATCGCGTGCCTTACGGTTTTCAGAACTGGTCTGATGCCGGCCGAGAGCTGATATTTCACATCGGCCCCCTGTGGCTTCGTCTTATAAAGATCCTGACAATTTCACCCGGTCTGGTACTCCCGGCTCTTCCGATAATCGGCTTCGGGTTGTTAATCTACTGCGCTGGGCGAACACGGCGCACAGAAGAGAGCTCTGCCGAAATGCTTTATTACGTGCTCATTTGCTCAGTTTCCACGGGGCTTTTTATCTCGGTCGTTATCACCCGGGCCGACGTTCTGCATTTCATGTACCTGGCTCCCGTGTGGTATCTGGAACTGGCCTGGATTCTCGGAGCGCAGGGATTCCGCAGCCGGCTATTGGTTGCCAGCCGCCCCTATCTGACCACTTACGTTGGAGCCGCCTTTGGACTGCTGGCGCTTGCTGTGCTGCTTAGCGCCACCGGGGCCCGCAATCGTGTGCAAACGCGTCGAGGCGCAATCATGAGTGGCGGAAGCGATACTGTGATTAATTATGTCGAGTCTCATCTGGCGCCAGGCGCACAACTCCTGGTGTATCCCTATCTTCCGCTTTACAACTATCTGACGATGACCCGCAGCCCTTCCCGATACCTTTACTTTCAGCCGGGAATGAACACTTCTGAGCAGGGGGAGGAGATTGTTGCCTCTCTTCAAACCGAAAAGACGGTTTTGCTCGAACCCTGGTTTGCGGAAAAAATCCCGAATTCATGGCCGACGACGAAGCTTGGTGCGATCGCCCGCGATCCGGTTGCCGATTACATTGTGAGGAATTACCGTATCTGCAGAATCTTGCATTCGCCCGAGGGCTGGCGCTTTCAATACATGACAAGAAAAGACGCGCCCTGCCCGTAGCTTCGCCGCCGCAAATGCCAATGAGCTCATCTGATTCGACCCTCCAGCCCGCGACTGCGTCAACCTGGACGGTGCCGTACTACGTCAAAGGCCTCGCGCTCGGTGTTCCAACTTATCTGGCCGCAATTCATCTCTGGACGTGGGTGTTCACCTTGCCTGTTTACGTCAATGGCCGCGCCGATTTTCGGCAGTTCTATGCTGCTGGCGCAATAGTGAGAAGCGGACAGGCAAAGCATCTGTACGATTATCAGGTACAAAAAGATTTTCAGGACCACCTCGTTTCCCCCGAGCAAGTCGCGCTCCCTTTCGTGAGCCCCGCTTATCACGCCATTTTTTTTGCCCCATTCAGCTTCTTCTCGTTTCGCGCCGCCTACTTCCTATTCTTAATTTTCAACCTGGGCATGCTGGTAGTCTGCTTCCTGCTGCTCCGCCCGTGGATGGTTCACCTGCGGGAAATCTATCCCTGGCTGCCGCTGACAATCCTAGTGGGATTCCTGCCCATAGCCGCAGCCCTTATTCAAGGACAGGATTCAATTCTCTTACTCGTATCGCTAGTGTGTACATTCGTCCTGCTGGCAAAGAGGAGGAATTTCGCCGCTGGCATACTGCTTGGACTGGGATTCTTTAAGTTTCCGATTACGGCTCCCATGGCACTTCTCTATCTTGCCTGGCGACGGTGGAAATTTCTCCTCGGATTCGTTAGTTCCGCAGTAGTGTTGGCTTCCCTTTCCGTCTTCCTGGTTGGCATTGCCCAGACAAAGCTCTATGTGGAATGTTTGTTTTCGATTGCCGGCTTCATACCGCCAACGACAGCTTTGGCACAATATCCAGTTGCCTGGCAGATGATGGCCGATGTGCACGGATTCGTCTTCGGGATCGCCGGCCATTGGCTCTCAAAATCCTGGCTGCAGGCTGTGACAATTCTCCTCTCCGCAGTGATTGTGGGCTGGACCGCATGGCGGGGTTCCCGGGTGCAAAGCGATGCAGCAAACCTGTTCCTGCCGGCCATTCTATGCGCGGTGCTTATTAGTCATCACACCTACATACATGATCTCAGCGTGCTCTTTCTCCCCACAATCGTCTTGCTCGATTCCTTTCTGCCCCGGGAAGCAACCGGCATGCGGAGAGAACGCATGATTGGCCGGGCGGCTGCGCTCATGTTTGTGTCCCCGGTGGACATATCTTTTTTTCCCCGCCACTTCTATCTAGTATCCGTGGCTGTGTTCCTGCTTTTGCTCGCCGCAATCGTGGCGGCTTCAACAACCGACTACCTGGGTCTTCAGAGCCGACCCGCCTAGTCGAGAGCTTCGACTTTACTGTTGCTTGACGGTTTGGGCTTGGTTAGCAGGCGAAGAGCGTTGCCGCAGGTCGGTGCTACTCATGATGTCCTCACCAGGTTGGCGTCGCTTGCCAGTCGCGATGTGCCGGGCGCAAGCTTCGCGAGTGAAAGTAAAAGAAGAACCAGACCAGGCTGCTCCAGAAGTAGATGCCTGTTGAGAAGGGAATTCGAGATCGAAGGATTAAGAGTAGGAGGAGGTTCAGAAAAGCATAGATGCCGAGCGCAATCCTGGTTCGGATTTTCAATTCCGAGCGCGACTGGTGTACAAATGCTACCGCTTGCAACATTGCGGGTAACAGCACGGTTTCGTCCGCAAGCCATGCATAAGGTGTCGTAAGAACTGAGGCGACCAATAATGCCGGGCCGTCCTGAGGCCAACTCCAGGCGGACGAGCGCCGCCAAAAGAATAAAGCGCCCCAAAGCAATGCTGCGAGCATCGGAATAAACTGCATCCAGAACATCTGCCGGAAGAATATAAGCCGGACGACCCCGCTTAGGGCAGGAATAAATTCTCTCTGTATCGAAGCCGATTGCAGCATTTCATGGTAGTGCCGAAAAATATCAGGATCGAGCACCAGAGGAAACAGGGAGGCAACCGCGAGAGCTAGGGCAAACCCAAGCGCAATCGCCAGTTTCCGCCGCAAGATTATCCAGAAGAAGAGCGCAATCCAGAAGAGAACCAGTAAATGGGGCTTGGCAAAAGGAAGGATCAGCGCCGCCCCGGCAAGGAAGGGGCGATCTGCTTCCCACCACAAGAAAAGAACGATGCCGAGCATCAGTACCAATCCCATCTGCCCGGAGACCAAGCAGGCAGGGACCGGTGCGAATGTGTATCCGACAATAGACAGGAGGTTTTCCGGGACGGACTGAGCGCTGTATAACGTCTTCCCTAGTCGCATGCCGGTTATCAGGCAGCCCAAAGTGACTGCTATCCACAGCACCCAGGACCAGAACGGGTTCAGAAAACCCAAAATAACGACCATGAACAGCGACCACGGAGGAGTACGCAAGACTAGAGGCCTTTCGGCCACATAGCCGGACTGACGCTCCAGTTGAAAAACGGCTAAGGAGTCATAGGGATTCTGGCGTTCAATCAGCAAATGGCCAGCTGCCCAGTAAGCCAAAGAATCTCGTACAGTTACGCTCTTCTTGATTTCGCGAGAGTGGGTAAACAGGAAATAGCCGAGCAGGCTAGTCAATGCGACCGCCACCAGAACCCTGTAGAATCGTCCCAATCTGATGCCCCAACCAGAGGATTAACGACGAGATTAGCGGCAAGTATGCAGAGCCGGTAAAGTGTTCGCGAAAAACGCCTGCACTCCCAAGCAGTCCAGAAGCCGTCTGGCGCAGGCTCGGGTTCACAACTTACAGCCAAGTCTTTTGTTTCTCTGCGGTCCCGAAAACCCTTGCGCCTAGGCCGATTTGGCCGTTTACATGCACATACACTACACCCAGTGGTATGGCAGCGCCAAATTGTCAGCCGATTTGGGCTTGATCAGGAGAAGATCGTAATGACGCCCTTCGTTTTGAATCTTCTGTACCGACTCCACGAAGATCAATCTGGCCAGGGGTTGGTTGAGTACATGTTGATTATCGCCCTCGTTGCCTTTGGGGCGGTAGCTGGAATGGGGACTCTTGCCAGCTATCTCAATCAGGCCTTCAGCGCGCTGGGGTCTCTCGTTAACGCTTACATTTCATAGTTCTGCGCCGGAGTCACGTCGGACTTCAACCATCCGGGGATCAAGGCCGACCCGAATTCGCGATAGCGAGATGATCGCGATCCCTCGGGTTCTGTCACATCAAGTTCCTGATCAAACTCCACGTCTCGATGACACTACGTCAAGTGATAGCGCGGGAGCCGAACGTTCGACAGGGTCACGAGAAACACAGTCATGATTGGCAAGCACATTAGGCCGTAAGCGTCGCGAAGCAAGAACAGACGGTGCAATGGGGAAATGAAGAGCACGATCAGCGCTGCGGTAAGAGCCTTCTCCTTCCGCAACATCTGACTACGCTTCAGTTCGCTTGCAACGATGGTGATCGGTAGGAGAAGAAGAGTAAGTTCATAGTTATACATGTGAAAACTGGCAAGGACGGTCGCTGTTAATGCGGCCGCGAACGACAACCGAAACTGATCATCTCGCCACGATCGTCCCGCCCACCACAGCACCAGGACTGAGGCGAGGACGATCAATACGGTCAAAGGCACATTCCCGATTTTTTCGCCGCCGAGCACCGTGAGCAGACCCCGTATATTGGGCGTCGCACGGGGATTGAAGCCACCAATGTTTTCCCGTAGTCCATAGAGCAGGAAGCCAGGGTAGCCTCGAAGCGAACCTGTGCCCGCGACAAGCACCGATACAAATAGCAGAGAGATCGCACCCAGCAAGAAGCCACCGACCGTCGTCCACCGGCGACGAAGAGCGAGGATAAATACAAAAGGAATGACCGCCTGAAACTTGTAAAGGCCGCAGGCCAATACACATCCCGCAAGGAAATGCCGGTTGTCGTCGAGCAGCACGAAAACCACGCTATAGATGAGCAACATCAGAATTGAATCCTGACCAAGAAGCAAGCACGTTGTAACCGGTGCAAAAGTAAGAAACAGGGCAAAAAGCAGTCCCAGATCGGCAGGCACCCGCGTATATTCTGTAATCGCGTCACTGGCGTGAAGGCGCCGCTCAATGAGGCGAGCAACCGCGACAAGGACGATGACGCTTAGCAGCATCCATAGCAGATAAGCTCTGCGATAGCTGAGGTATGTGAAAGGCAGAAATATCAGTGATTCGAAGGCGGAATGATAGTAAAAAACGTGGACTGGACCAAGCTTTGATTCGCACTCGAACTGCGTCGCCAGGTTGTAGAGCCTATCGCCCAGCCCTGACCGGACGATCTGGCCAGCGCAGTAATATTCGGTAAAGTCATTGTTCGACTGGCTTAGAAAAGAAAACCACGCAATGGCCACCATCAAAACCGTCAGCGCCAGAATGGCCGCTGCACGTATCCAAATTTCCGGGGATTTGGCGCAAGGACGAAGACTTGCAACCGTAGTCTGGGCTTCGCGACCCTCTTCGTGCTTCTCCATAGTCGGCTTCCAGGCCGGATTCGCCCATCCATAGTACCCCTGCCCCTGTGTACAACTGTATTCATCTAACCCGGGGAGCTTTTGACAAAAGTAGCCAGAGAGCGCCGGTTCCACATTAATGCTGCCTTTCGAGCCAAACCCCGAAAGAGACTCGGCATCTGTGGATCTTTTTAACTGATTTAAATTCTTGTATATGAGCTTGATGCTGGGGCTATCGACAGCTAAGCGGGTTTGGCTATACACTTGCCACTAAACTGAGCTGCGATTCATTCGCGAGCCCCCCGACGCGCAAGAATCCTATGCAAGATCACGTCTGAGGAGACAAAATTATGATGACCTTCGTTTTGAACTCTCTTGCTCGCCTTCACAA
>JAFAWX010000295.1 GCA_019241535.1 Acidobacteriota bacterium
ACTGCGAAGCGCGTAAGATACCTGCATGATCTCGAGAGAGCTGCTCGAAATATTGGTTTGCCCCCTCTGCAAGAAGCCCCTGATTGAAAAAGACAACGGCGCGAGCCTGAAATGCGCCGCCTGTCGCCGCGTCTACCCCGTCCGCGACGACATTCCCATTCTTCTGGTAGACGAGGCGACGATCGACCCCGCTTGAGGTGCCCTCAACCGGTTAAGGGTCTCACAGTCTCACATGGAAAAAAGTCTTGCGGGTAAATTGACACTTGGTGTCGGTATGAGACCAGACTTTGACACTCGTGCCGGGAAGGCCACGCTTTCTCTTGGCTGTTGCAATCAGCAACTTCACTGATCCCGAAGGGTTTAAGAAGATGTACGGTTCTTCCGCCAAGAACTACTGGAAGATCCTGAATTTCGGCAGGAAAATTGCATGCAACAAAACTGGTTGCAGCTGAGTCTAATGGGTAGAAGCAGTCAGGGTCGGAGGTGATGCAATGAGAGAAAGGTTTTCGACCACTGAATTAGCGGCACTGCGGAACGACCTGCTGCAAGGTGGGCTGGCTGATTCCCGGGAAGCCGCAGAACTGGTACAGATTTTTCTGATGGGACGAGGTTACGGAGTTTCCCCGCAGGCCGCCCGGGATGCGGTAGCCCGGGTGGAAATGGCGGGTTGTGCGCTGCCCGTGCTCGAGCAGGAACTGGAGAATCTCGCTCTGGTCATGTGAGTTTAAGCCTGTCTTGATCGCGGTGACCAAGACAGGCTTTATAAAATCCGCGGGGACATAGACGGAACCAGTCGCTCCCCACAGATGAACGACAAGGAAAGTGCCGGGCCAACCAGCCCGGCGTTCTTGTTTCAGGGCGTCTTTTGGTCGCCCCCTATTCGTAGCGAAGACTCTCGACCGGATCAAGTTTGGCGGCGCGGGCTGCCGGGACAGTGCCAAACAGAATACCAACCAGCGACGAGACCACAATCGCGACGATTGCCGACAGCCCGGAAATCGGCAGCCGATATTCGCTCAGGAAGCGCACCGAATAGGGCAGCGCCAGGCCGATCACCACCCCCAAGAGCCCGCCCCCCACGGAGATCAGGATCGCCTCGGAGAGAAACTGGTATCGAATCTCCCGGTTGGTGGCCCCGAGAGCCTTACGGATGCCAATCTCGCGAATGCGGGCGCTCACGGTGGCCAGCATGATGTTCATGATCCCAATTCCGCTGACCAGAAGCACCACGGCGGCCACTGCCAGCAGCACCATGGTGAGGGCATTGGCCGTCTTCTCTGCCACCGCCACGAGCTGGGTAAGATTGGTGACGTTATAGACCGATTCGGCGCGGTGGCGGGACTGGATGACCCGCCGGATCTGGTCGGTTACCGGCGCCACCATGGATGGATCGGCGACCGAGAAATAGATCAGCTTGACCGTAGGCGTTTCGGTGAAATAGCGGGCCACGGTGTAGGGAATCAGGAACGTATTGGTGGTTACTTCCGATTGTCCGAAGGTATTTACGCGCTCGCGGAAGGTCCCGATCACAGTGAAGGGCAGACCGCTCAGCTTGATGATTTTCCCAACCGCGGCTTCGGCCGAACCGTAAATCTCCTCGGCCCACTTTTCCGTCACCAGACCGACTTTGGTATGCGACTGCTGATCGCGCGCATCGAAAAAGCGCCCGGAGACGACGACCAGATTGCGAACGCTGCGATACTCGGGGTAGACCCCGAGGATCTGGATGTCCCGCTCCTTGCTTTCTCCCACCGGGATGCGCTCTTCGAGGCTCACCACCGGAGAAGCGTTCACAATGCCAGCCACTTGCTCCTCGGCGGCGTTCATGTCGTCGACCGTAAGCGGATCGGCAGCGGTGTTGGTGATTCGCTGCGCGCCTCCTTCGTATTCGGCATAAACCAGATTTGCGCCGATCCCCTGGATTTGGTTCAAAACGTACTGCTTGCCGGTCAACCCGATGGTGACGACCAGGATGAGCGAAGCTGTGCCGATCACCATGCCCAGACCGGTAAGCATGAAGCGAACTTTGTTGCTGCAGAACGTCTCGTAGGCAAAGCTCAGTATCTCGCTGAAGGCGAGCTTCGGCGCGAGCTCGGAAACTGCCGCGCTTACCTGCATGGCAATTAGATGCTACGCCCGGCTTGCGGGCGCCGCAAAGTGCTCAGGCGCGAACCGGCGTAAGCGGCGGCGACAATCGCCTGATTTTGCGTCAATCGAAACAACCGCTAGCCTGGAAGGCAGAAAAGGCGACGAATGGAGAGTGTCACGCGGAGCGCGCTTTCACCCGCGCGAGCAGATTTTCATACAGCTTCTCGACCTGCATTCTGGTCTGTTCCGGCGTTCCGCTGTTGTCGACCACGTAGTCTGCGGCCTGGATCTTGGCCTCGTCCGGAGCCTGCGCCATCATTCTGCGGGTGACCTCGGCGCGGGCTGTATCGGGATCGATCTGAAAGCGTTCGGCCCAGCGGTCGATGCGCTGTTGCGGGGTGCAGGTTACGACGATGATTCCGTCAAAGCGCTTTCTCAGCCCGGCTTCTAGCAGGAGGGCGGCCTCAAGCATCACGATTGCATCCGGCTGGCGCCGGCGGATCTCCTCCATCCACTGCTCCTGCCGCTCGATGACGCTCGGATGTACGATGCGGTTCAGCTCATAAATGCGCGGCTTACGCTTGTCAAAGGCAATCTCGGCCAGCCGAGCCCGGTTCACCGTGTTGTCGGCGTTCAGGATGCCGCTGCCGAAGCTCTCAACGACCTCCTCATAAACCGCCTCGCCCGGCTGCAGGAGGTCATGGGCAATCTCATCGGCATCAAGAACGTGCGCGCCAAGATCGGTGAACATCCGGCCCACCAGGGATTTTCCCGAGGCTATGCCACCCGTGAGTCCGATTCTGAGCACGAGTTCTCCTTTTGCCCGAAACCATTAAAACACAGTGGCTCGTAACCGCCGGAACGTAGCTCCGAGCGCATTTCTGGCGATGGGCTTGCGTTCACACCCGCGAAAGCTCAGCCACCCCGCTGCCGCGCCGCATGCCTGCCGCTTTTACGGTATTGGCCATCAGCATGGCAATTGTCAGCGGCCCCACCCCTCCCGGCACGGGAGTCATCGCGCCGGCGACTTCGGCAACCTCCGGATGTACGTCGCCGACAAGAATCGAGCCTTTGGTGCGGAATGAGTCCTCCCGGCGGTCATCGCCCGCGAACAGGCGGCGGAATTCCTCCTCGTCGCTGACGCGATTCATGCCCACATCAACCACCGTAGCCCCGGGGCGGACAAACTCCCGCCTTACCATTCCGGCCCGCCCGATAGCCGCCACCAGAATGTCCGCCCGGCGCGACACTTCCGCCAAATCGCGGGTTTTCGAGTGGCAAACGCTAACCGTGGCATTGGCATTCAAAAGCAGCATCGCCATTGGCTTGCCCACGATGAAACTGCGCCCGATCACCACCGCTTCCCGCCCGGCAAGCGCGATCCCGCTGCGCACGAGCAACTCCATGATTCCCGCCGGAGTGCAGGGCACCAGACCAGGACGCTCGGTCGAAAGAAAGCCCACATTCAAAGGATGAAACCCGTCTACATCCTTTGCCGGATCGACCGCCAGAAGAACTCGTTTCGAATCGATCTGAGGGGGTAGGGGAAGCTGTACCAGGATGCCGTCGATTTCATCGCGCGCGTTCAACCCGGCGACAAGCGCCAGCAATTCCTGGGTACTAACGCCGGCACCAGGCGTGTGCTTTTCGCTATAAATTCCCACTTCCTGGCAGCTTTTCACCTTGCCGCGAACGTAAATCTCGGATGCGGGATTGTCGCCGGCCAGAACGACGGCCAAACCCGGGCGCACTCCCCGCGCCGAAAGCGAGCGCGCGGCCAAAGCGGCCTCGGCGCGGATTTCGGCCGCTATCTTCGTGCCCTCGAGAATGATTGCCGACATCGCAGACCTCGCGGTGAAAAAAAATTCTAGCAAACGCGACTCGCGAACGCGGCGCCAGAGCCGTCGAGTACGCGCTGGATCAGTGCTCTTCCCGGTTGTTGCCGGCATAAGGGTACTCGCGAGTGCCCACCTTCCCGATGTTTTCTTCGGCAAAGATGCGTACCCGGTCGAGTGCCGCTTGGAGCTCCTGTTGATACTGATCCTGATTGCCGTCCCCGGGGACCGTGATAGCGCGGCTCACGCGCATGAGCGCCCGGCCAAACGGCTTCGGGATCAAGCAGCGGTCCCAGGTATTAAGAACCCAAGCGCGATCCAGGGCAATGTGAAAGGCCACCATGGGCGCGCCGGTCGCGCGCGACAAGACTACTGGGCCGGGCTTGGCCACATAGCGCGGACCTTTAGGACCGTCGATGGTGAACGCCACTGTCCAGCCCTGTTCAAGCTCCCGGCGCATTGCGAGCAGCGCGCGGATTGCGCCCTTTGAACTTGAGCCCCGTACCTTGACGAAGCCGAACTTTTGCATGATCCGCCCCGTGTACTCGCCGTCAAAGCTGTCGCTACTCATGACTCGTACCTCGAGGGCGCGGCACCAGTACATCGCCGGAATCATACAGTTATGCCAGAAGGAGTAAACAAACGGCCGCTCAGCCAGGCTGCGCGGCGAGCCTTCTTCCCAGGAGACTGCGAAGCGAATGGTAGGCCCGAGAAGGCGAATCGTGAGATAGCCCGCCCAGGTAATCAGCCATAAAAGGACGCGCTCCCTGCGGCTAAATGTACGCCACGGCTTATCTACCACCGGCAGGCTGGGTGTCGGGACGGCATTCACCTCACTGATTGTATTTGTATCGCCGTGGCGCTGGAGGCTGCGGTTAGTATCAAATTGTCTTCGGTTTTCCCGGCCGATTTCGAGCGCGCTCCTTAGGCCGATCTGAATCCCATGCACCCGGTCTTAGAATCCGTCGCACACCGTCCCTGCCCACTACCCGACGGCCCCTGGGTTATGGAGCAGACGTGGAATGATCTCCTGTTTGCCCACTGGCCGCTCCCTCCGCAGATCGTGCGGCCGCTGGTTCCTCCCCAACTGCCTATCGATATGTTCGAGGGCCGCTCGTGGATAGCAGTCACGCCCTTTCACATGAGCGGCGTGCGGGTGCGCGGGCTTCCACCGATTGCCGGACTGAGTGATTTTCCCGAGCTGAACGTCCGCACCTACGTAACCGTAGACGCAAAACCCGGCGTCTTTTTCTTCAGCCTGGATGCGGGCAGTCGTCTGGCCGCCTGGGCAGCCCGCGCCACTTACCATCTGCCCTATTTCTTCGCCCGCATGCGGGTCGAACTCGGCGACACCGTCCGTTATCGTTCCATCCGCGAGCCGGGAGCACAGTTCCGGGCCGAGTATCGCGCCAGCGCTCCGGTCGCGCTGAGAAAACCGGGAAGCCTGGAGCACTGGCTCACGGAGCGTTACTGTCTTTATACGGTAACCCGGGGGAAAGTTTTTCGCGCCGAGATTCACCATCGGCAATGGCCGCTGCAGGACGCGGAGGCTGAAATTTCCGAGAACACGCTTGCTCATTCGGCAGGCATCGAGCTTGCCGGTGCACCTTCTCTGCTTCATTACTCAAAGAAACTCGAGGTGCTTGTCTGGCGCCTCAAGTCGATTGACAAGCCGCGCTGATTGCGGCTTCTAGCGACAATCCAGCTCTCGAGTTTTGTTGCGTGCGATTCTGCCTTTTCATATGCTGCGATCAGGCATGGGCAACGCAATCCCAACCGGAACCGAGCGGCTGCTGCTCGAGCTGTTTGTGATCTTCGTGACCACTAAGATGCTGGGCGAGATCTTCGAGCGTCTGAATCTACCCGCGGTACCCGGTGAGATTCTGGCCGGGGTAGCTCTTGGGCCTTACGCTTTGGGCTGGATACCGGGTAGCGATACGCTACGCTCAGTGGCCCAGATCGGCGCCATCTTTGTCCTATTCAGTGCGGGGCTTGAAACCAGCCCGCGCGACCTGATTCGCGTCAGCCGCAAAGCCCTGCTGGTCTCCGTGCTGGGCGTGGTTGCACCGTTCGTGCTCGGCTTCGTCTATATGAAATTGCGCGGAGACACGAGCGTCGAAGCCGTCTTCGTGGCCGCCGCGATGGTGGCGACGAGCATCGGAATTACCGCCCGCACCCTGGGTGACATGCACATTCTCTCCAGCCGCACGGCGCGCATTATTCTGGGAGCCGCCGTCTTTGACGATGTTCTCGGCATGCTGGTGCTTGCCGTGGTGACCGGCGCCTCAGGAGGGGGCGTGCAATGGCTGCATCTGGGCGTGCTGGCCGGGGAAGCGATTGCCTTCGCCTTGTTCATGATGTTCGTCGCACCCCGTATCGTGCGTCAACTGCATCCCAGGATGGAGCAATTATCGACCCAAAATGCCTCGCTGGTGGTGGCCCTGGCGATTTGCCTGCTGCTCTCCTGGCTGGCGGTAAAGATCGGCATGGCGGCTATCGTGGGCGCGTTCTTCGCCGGTCTCACTTTCGCCGACTACGCACCGCGCTGGAACCTGATTCCCCGAGTCGGCGGCATTACCGCCTTTCTTGCCCCGTTCTTTTTCTTTGATATCGGCTCCCGCTTCAATGCACGGGTGCTGAACGGAAACCTGCTGACCATGGCGGTGGTGATCTCGCTGCTGGCCATCGTTTCCAAGGTAATTGGTTGCGGCCTGCCGCTGGTCGCCGAAGGCTGGACCATGGTCTTTCGCGTAGGCATCGGCATGATGCCGCGGGGAGAAGTTGCTCTGATCGTAGCTCTCGTGGGCTTGCAGTCGCGGATTCTGAGCGAAGCCGCCTATGGCATCGTGGTGCTGATGACCGTAGTGACCACCCTCCTTGCTCCTCCGCTGCTACGGTATCTTTTCCGCCGTGAGATTCGCCAGCGGCGGCACGACAACTTGCCCGCTCCTGTGCAGTTATAATTTCCGCCGAGGACGCGGGCATGAATCTTTCCGGGCGCATAGCTCTGGTCACCGGGGCCTCACAGGGTATTGGAAGGGCGTGCGCGCGGAGGCTGGCCATCTGCGGCGCCAGCGTGGCTGTCGTAGCACGCAATCGGCAGAAGCTGGACGAAGCCGCGGCCGAGATCTCGGCCTTGGGGGCTCGCGCGCTCATCGCATGCGCCGACATCGAAAACGAAGAAGAGATCAAAGCCGCCTTCGCCTCAGTGCTCGCCCAGTTCGGCAAGATCGACATCCTGGTAAATAACGCCGGCATTACGCGCGACCAGCTCATCATGCGCCTAAAGCGCGCCGACTGGGACCGGGTGCTCCAGACCAATCTCACCTCCGCGTACCTGTGCACGCAACACGCGATCCCGTCGATGCTGAAGCAACGCTGGGGACGGATCATCAACATTGCATCGGTGTTCGGCCAGATGGGGCAGGCGGGACAGGCGAATTATGCGTCTTCCAAGGCCGGCTTGATCGGACTTACGATGGCGGTCGCGCGCGAGGTGGGATCTCGCAATATCACCTGCAACGCGGTCTCGCCCGGCTTTATCGAGACCGCTATGACCTCGGGCCTTGCTCCTGAATTGCGGGCAAAAGCGCTCGCCATGATCCCTCTCGGCCGCATAGGTACGGTCGACGAGGTCGGGCACTCGGTGGCTTTCCTGGCCTCAGAAGAGGCTGGATACATCACCGGTCATGTGTTAAACGTGAACGGCGGGATGTTGAT
This sequence comes from Acidobacteriota bacterium, assembly GCA_019241535.1. GTDB lineage: Bacteria > Acidobacteriota > Terriglobia > Terriglobales > Acidobacteriaceae > Gp1-AA145. The sequence goes on from JAFAWX010000295.1 coordinate 7,644, forward strand.
GGGCTGAGCTCAGGGCCCCCAAATTGCGGGGCCCGGCAACCCCGTCCGGAAGGAAACGAGGCGGCCATGCAAGAGAATTCCGGACCGGCTCCACAAAACCCTTTTTTCGACGGAAAAGTCGTCGAGGCAAATCGAACCCGCTCGTCGGTCGGCGAACGCATTTGCCTCGAGCCGGCCCGATCTGTTGAGGACGTGGCCACTGTGCGGGAGCTCTTCAGCGAGTACGCGCAATCGCTCGGCTTCAGCCTCTGCTTTCAGAGCTTTGATGCCGAACTCAAGAATTTGCCCGGCGACTATGCGCCTCCCTCCGGCCGCCTGCTGCTCCTCACCGTCGATCTCGCCCCGGCGGGATGCGTGGCTCTCCACCGCCTGGCTGCCGAACTTTGCGAAATGAAGCGCCTTTATGTGCGGCCGCAGTTCCGCGCCAAAGGACTTGGCAAGCTGCTTGCCGAACGCGTCATCGATGAAGCGCGACAGATCGGGTACCGGAAGATCCGTCTCGACACGGTTGCACCGATAATGGCAACGGCCGTATCCATCTACCGCAATTTGGGATTTCAGGAAATCGCCCCTTATCGCTCCAATCCGATCGAAGGCACCCTCTATCTGGAACTCGCGCTGTGAAAGGAAAAAGGAAACAGATGAAAACCATTCTACTGTGCTCGCTTCTCGTCATCGCCAGACTCTCTGCCCTCGCGGCGACCGGCAAACAAATCGGTTACAAAAGCGGCGATGAGACGGTTCGCGCCATGCTCTACACCCCCGAAGGCAAGGGCCCGTTTCCGGCCATCATCGTGATCCACGAATGGTGGGGCCTGAACGACTGGGTGAAAGAGCAGGCAGGAAAGCTCGCGGACCAGGGTTACGTGGCTCTGGCAGTTGATCTCTACCGGGGTAAAGTCGCGACGAACCCCGAGGAAGCGCACGAGCTCATGCGCGGAGTGCCGGAAGATCGCGCCACACGCGACCTCAACGCCGCCTTTCACTACCTCGAATCCCAATCCAACGTAAAGAAGGACAAGATCGGCTCGATCGGCTGGTGCTGGGGTGGCGGTTATTCGCTCGGCGTCGCCCTGAGCCAGCCGCAACTGGCCGCTGACGTGATCAACTACGGGCACCTGGCAACCGATCCTGCCAGTTTGCAGAAAATCAACGCGCCCATCTTAGGAATTTTCGGAGCTCAGGACCGCGGCATACCGCCTGAGGACGTCAGAAAATTTGAACAGCAGCTGAAGCAGCTGGGGAAAAAAGTGGATATCACCATCTACCCCGACGCCGGGCACGCCTTTGAAAATCCCGGCAACCCGGCTTATCGTGCCGGCGATGCCGCTGACGCGTGGAATAAGACGGTTAACTTCCTCGCTGCCACGCTAAAAAAGTAGCAGACCTCAGTTTCTGCTTTGGAAAACTTTCTCTCTTCCCTTGCAAGCAGAGGTCTTAGCCCGCGCCAAGAATAAAAATTTCACAGCCCGGCTGGAAACAAGACGCTGCCGTGAGATGGACAGATTTCTCTTGCTATAAGCTACTACTCTGATTACTATGCACGCTAACTCCTTCGGATGAACATCGGCGAGACAATCCGAAATTTTCGGCTACAAAAGGGCATGTCGCAGGGCGATATTGAAAAGCGCACAGGACTGCTGCGCTGCTATCTGTCCCGAGTGGAAAACGGACACACGGTTCCTTCTCTCGATACGCTGTCAAAGATTGCCGGCGCCATGGACCTGCCTCTCTCGCATTTCTTCTCCGAACCTGGAAACAGCAACGGATCGAAAGCCCTCCCCCAGCTTTCCGATGATGAGTTGCGCTTCCTCACTCAGATTCGCCGCTACTCCGGAAATCTGAACGAAAGCGACCGCAAGCTGGTCATCGCTATGATCAGGAAAATGGCGATGAAGTAGTCGCCCGCTTTCCGAGAACTTCTCTTCGGCGAGTGACAAGGCATTGCCGCTTCCGGCTTTTTCCATCTCATTTTCCGCAGGAGCACTCGCGAGCTGGTCCTTGCTGGTCACTTTGGTTCAATTCCCGTCGTGTCCCCCGGGTACCTCCTCTGCCGGGCACATCCTGCCCTAGACTGACGAGGGGGAGAGCTCGATGACTGTCGACGAGGAACTGGATTTACTCGCCGCCCACCTGCGGCGGCTGAAGATCGAATACGAGATCTATTTCAGCAACCCGCAGAAAAAGGCGCCTACCGATCTTGAATGGAAGGTGCTTACGCTGCTACGCAAGTTCAATGACGGCAACCGCATGGGCTTTGCCCAGCGCTTCCGCTACAACCAGATAGCGCAGCGCTACGCGATCTATAGCGACCTGTGGCGAAAGAAATCGCGGATTCGCGAGGAAGGCTACCGCCGGCCCCAGGATGCGCTGCTCTCCGTACAGGGAGTCCGACCGGAGCAGCACGAACCTGAGCACAAGGTCCACGGCGTAAGCCAAGCCGCCGCCGCTCAAGAGGGGCAGCCTTTCATCATGCACTGCGCCGATCCCGACGGGGAGAGTGAAGATGTCGAACGCCTCTTTGTTGCCTTGAGCGCCGCCAAGGAGAAGACTGGCGAAAAAGTGCCCGGCTCGCTCGCCAGTTTCAAATCATTCGTGCAAAAAAAGACGATCGAGATCCGTAAACAGCACGGCTGCGCGAAGGTCGAATATAAAGTCGAAGTACAGGATGGAAAAGTCCGGCTTCGGGCCAAAGCCAAGCCCTGAATCCTCCTCAGGCCCTGAACGGCTTCCGTTCGGTGGCAACATTGCCATCGTTCTCCCGCCCGCGTTCCAGGCCGGGTCTGCTGGTAGAATCTCCTCCTGCACCGCAGGTCGTTGAAACCCATCCGAGGCCTTGAATGTCCGGAAAAATCGAGCGAGCCCTTCTCAGCGTGACCGATAAGAGCGGCTTGGCGGAGTTTGCCCGCGGTCTGGAGGGTCTCGGGGTTGAGCTGGTTTCAACCGGCGGCACGGCCCGGCTGTTGCGCCAATCGGGCACCAAGGTAAGAGACGTCGCCGAGATCACGGGGTTCCCCGAGATGCTCGACGGTCGGGTCAAGACCCTGCACCCCAAGGTGCATGGCGGTATCCTGCACCGCCGCGAAGATCCCGCGCACCGCGCCGCCGTGTTAGAGCATGGCATCCCGTCGATTGACATGGTTGTCGTGAATCTTTACCGATTTGAGCAGACCGCGGCCCGGCCAGCCGTCGCTCTCGATGAGCTGATTGAAAATATCGACATCGGCGGACCATCCATGATCCGTTCGGCAGCAAAAAATTTTCCCGACGTGGCCGTCGTGACCTCGCCCGAGGACTACGGGCCGGTGTTAGAAGAGATGAGGAGTTCCGGAGCTGCGCTCTCACGCGCCACCAGGTGGCGCCTTGCCCAGAAGGCTTTTGCCGTGACCGCCGCCTACGATTCAGCCATCGCCTCGACGCTCGAGCGGGTCAGCACCCATGGCAACCTGGAACCTCAAGCTTTATTCGACTTCCCCGACACTCTGCGCCTTGCCTTCCGCAAAGTCGAGGACCTTCGCTATGGCGAGAATCCTCACCAGAGAGCTGCCCTGTATTCCGACGGCTCGGGTTCGGGAGTGGCGAATGGCCGCCAGCTGCAGGGAAAGGAGCTGTCCTATAACAACATTATGGATCTCGAAGCCGCCTGGGAACTGGCCCAGGAGTTCGCCGAGCCTGCCTGCGCGATCATCAAGCACACAAATCCCTGCGGGGCCGCGACCGGCACGGACCTGGCCGAAGCCTTCGCGCGGGCACTCGAGTGCGACCCGGTTTCAGCTTTTGGTGGCGTAGTCGGAGTAAACCATGCGCTCGACGGGGCGGCGGCCGAGAAAATGGCCAGGCTGTTTCTCGAGGTGATCGCCGCGCCCGCCTTTGAACCAGGGGCACTAGAAGCCTTTGCAGCGAAGAAAAATCTGCGGCTGGTCGAGATTGGCGGGGGCCGGTCGAGCCGGGTCATTAGAAGCGTTTCCGGAGGCTTGCTGATCCAGGATGGCGACCGCCGGCAACTTGAAGGCTCCGAAGTCAAGGTCGTTACCCGGCGGCAGCCCACGAACGAAGAGATGCGTGCCCTGCTTTTTGCCTGGAAAGTTTCAAAGCACGTGAAATCCAACGCCGTTTTGTATGCGCGCGACCGACAGACGGTCGGAGTCGGCGCCGGGCAGATGAGCCGCGTCGATGCCTGCCGCTTGGGGGCGCAGAAAGCTGTGCTGCCTCTTAAGGGAACGGTCGCCGCTTCCGACGCGTTCTTTCCATTCCCGGACGGGGTCGAGGAGATCGCCAAAGCAGGCGCCACTGCCATTATCCAACCCGGCGGCTCGGTCCGCGACCAGGAAGTGATCGCCGCCGCGGACCGGCTGGGACTCGCCATGGTCTTCACGGGTATACGTCATTTTCGACATTAGCTCGGCAGTGCTGCCGGGATCTGTTCGCCGACACCGGGAAGGCCGGCAGGATTGTTCCCCCATTGCCAAACAACATTACGGCCGTTACCGCCGTTTCTGCCGGTGTGTCTCCGGCAGGGTAAAATAGCCGAAGCACCCACTGGTAGCGGTTGAGCATCCAATCGCTATGCCCTAGGGAGTTCAAATCTATTCATGAAAACTCTTGTCGCCCTTTTTCTTTTGACATCTAGCTTTGCCATCGCCCAGCAACCCGCGTCGAATCCCTTACCTGGAGGTGCGGCCTCAGGCCCGGCACCCAATTCCGCCCCGCACAAAGTGGACAAAGCCGCGGCTTACTACCACTTCACAATGGCGCACACGTATGAAGAGGAGATGGCCGCCTACGGGCGCAGCGATCTGGTGGCGAAGGCAATCGAGCAGTACCGGCTGGCGCTCGAAGCCGATCCGACTTCGGAGTACCTCAGCTCGGGACTGGCCGAGCTCTATGCCCGGACGGGACGGATCCGCGACGCCGTCTCAGAGGCGCAGGAGCTTTTGAAGCGGGATCCGCAAAATCTCGAGGCGCATCGCCTGCTGGGGCACATCTACCTGCGATCCCTGGGAGACATGCAGGGCGGCAACGGGTCGGAGAATGTGCTGAAGCTCGCAATTGAGCAGTACCAGCAGATCGTGAAGCTCGATCCCAAAAGCGTCGACGACCACATTATGCTCGGGCACCTCTATCACGCCGACAACCAGGGGCAAAAAGCTGAGGAGGAGGAGAAAACCGCGGTCAGCCTGGCGCCTGACTCCGAGGAAGCGGTAATTGAACTCGCCAGGCTCTACGCCGAAGAGGGTAATGCGACCAAAGCGGCCGAAACCCTGGCGGCCGTTCCCGAGGCTAACCGCTCAGCCAAGCTGTACCTGATGATGGGCGGAGTATACGACGAGCAAAAGGACTATAAGCGCGCTATCGATGCTTACCAGCGGGCGATCGCTCTCGACCGTGACAATCTCGACGCCATACGCGGCCTGGCGGGGTCGTTTTCGAACGACGGGCAGACGGACAGAGCACTCCAGCAGTACAAGATTATTGCCGACGCGAATCCGGAAGATGCCTCGAGCTATATCCGTATGGCGGAGATTTATCGCAAACAGGGCAAGCTCGACCTGGCGCTTCAGAACCTGAAAAAGGCCTCGTCCATTGTTAAGGATGACGAGCGCATCTCCTACGAACTGGCCGAGATCTACCAGGCGCAGGGCCGCTACGACGATGCCGTCCAGCAACTTCAGGGTCTGCTCAAAACGACTGAAAAGGCCGACAATAAGTACACCCAGGAAGAGACCGAGAACCGCGCCATATTTCTCGAGCGCCTGGGAAGCGTGTACCGCGACAACAATAACGAGCAGCAAGCGCTTGAAACTTTCCAGAAGATGGTCGCCCTGGGGGACGAAAACGCCAAGCGCGGTTACCAGGAAATCATCGATACCTACCGCCAGGCTAAACAGTGGCAGAAGGCCACAGAAGCGGCTAAAGAGGCGACCGAGAAATTGCCCAACGATCGCGACCTGAAAATGGTCTACGCCGGGCAGATGGCCGACATGGGGCAATCGGATCTCGCCTTGCGGCAGGTGAAATCGCTTCTTAAGGGGACGCCCGCGGACCGCGAAGTCTATGTGAACCTGGCCACGATGTACAGCCGCCTGAAACGCTGGCCGGAAGCCGAAGCC
>JAFAWX010000041.1 GCA_019241535.1 Acidobacteriota bacterium
AGGACAGTCCACGTGCGCATAATGCCGATTCGCCGTCTCGTACTCCACGTGCGCCGTCGCTATCGTGATCCCTCGCGCCTTCTCCTCCGGCGCATTGTCGATCGAATCAAACGAGCGAAATGCCACCTTCGGATTGTGCTTGGACAAGACCTTGGTGATCGCCGCCGTCAACGTCGTCTTGCCATGGTCGATGTGTCCGATCGTGCCCACGTTTACGTGCGGCTTGGTGCGTTCAAATTTCTCTTTCGCCATTCTCCTGCTCCATTCATCAACCGGTGATCACCGGCTCATCGCTGACCGGACAGTACCGGCCGCGAGAAATTGCCGACTCGAATGCAGCGGCCGTTAATAGCAGCGGTCAAGCCTTCCTCGCCAGCATCGAAACTGAAGTCTCGAATACCCGTCTTTTCAATCTGCTTCAAACACTCCGGACGATTGTCAGCTTCCCGCCTGAAGCGTCCAGGTCCGTGGAGCGGGAGACGGGAATCGAACCCGCGACCAACAGCTTGGAAGGCTGTGACTCTACCACTGAGTTACTCCCGCCCTGACGAGCTGCCAAAACTCCCTAGTGAACCGCCCTTAATCTCTGGAGCCGATGACCAGGATTGAACTGGTGACCTCTCCCTTACCAAGGGAGTGCTCTACCAACTGAGCTACATCGGCTGCGACTGATCGGCGCGCTCCTCGGTCGGGGTGCGGCAGAAATAAACCACCGTCCGCAGGACGAATAGTCCCAACACCAAAAGTGTTCCCGTCCGTAGCCGTACGTTCAGCTCCCACACCCGGATGGGCTCATTCGACAAGGTCGTCAACGCCAGGACGGCCAGTGCTGCATAGGCCACCAGAGCCCACACGAACTTTTTCTTCAGCGACAACTTGTGACAAGCCAAAACCGCTGGTGCACAGGGGAGGATTCGAACCTCCGTACCTCGCAAGGAGGAGCAGATTTACAGTCTGCCGGCTTTAACCGCTCACCCACCTGTGCAGAAATGCAAAAGCCACTCACGGGCATCATGCCCAGTCGTTCCTAGTTGGGGCTTGCCATTGGGATCAGAAAGTGCGCGTGCGACCTATGCGCGCCTTAAACTCATCTGGAAAAAATCCCTTTATGGAGTGCTGATGGAAAAGCCTGTCCGCCGCCCGCCTCGCCAAACGTTCCGGAATTGTTGAACCATCTCTGGAGCTGGCGAAGGGATTTGAACCCCTGACCCTCTGATTACAAATCAGATGCTCTACCAGCTGAGCTACGCCAGCGATGAGAGTCGATCCCGTTCAATCGCCCTCACACGAATGCCTGGAACGAAACAATTTAAGTTACCACAGCGGTTAAATGACGCGCAAGCGTGAGGCGGGACTACGGACGTTTGCAGAGCCATCAGAGCGCCTTCAGGCGATCATAACGGGTTCGCGGGAGCCGCTCAGCCGTGAACCGAAGCGCAATGCTATGATTTCTGACCACCGCTTGATGCGACTGCGTCGAACACTCCCTGTACTTGCCGGCTTACTCGCCTTTTTGGCCGCGCTCACCGCAGTCATCGAGTTGCGCAAGCATGCGCCGCCCGAGCCCGCCCGCCTGCTGCCTGGGGCCGACGCATTCCTTTACATGAACCTGAAGTGGATGCGGCGCGCCGACATGGCCGGACGCATTCCGCCGGTCGCGCACGATCCCGAATATGAACGCTTCATTCAGGCAACCGGCTTCCAGTTCGAACGCGATCTCGATCAAGCCGCCTTTGCCATTCACTACGGCGGTCCGGCAACCGCCGGGGAAACCCGCTTTTCAGAAGTCTTCGTGGTCCGCATCGACGGCGACAAGGTGCGCGCCTACCTCACCAAACTCGCGCGCTCGGTGTCGAGCTACCGCTCGATCGATATCTATGACATCCCCCTCGAGAACCGCACCCTGCGGGTGAGCATCCTCGGAGTTGATATCGTGGCGGCGTCAAATCACGACGACCCGGCCGTGATCCGCGGCATCATCGACCGCTCGCGTAAGCTGGCATCACCCTTTGGAGGCCCGTCGCTACTGCGCCAGTTTTATAAGCATGTGCCCCAGCTACCGCTTCCCAGCCTGGGATGGGCGGTCTTCCGCCTGAAGGGCGGAGCGGCGGCAAGTTCCGGGTTTCTTCTTCCCGGCCCGGCCACGGTTGTCGCTTCGGTGCGTTACCTGGGAGCAGTACATTTGCGCGCAGAGGCGTTCACCGCCGGTCCCCAGTTGGCACAGCAAATAGCCTCTCAGGCCGGCACCTTCCTGTCGCTTTTCCGGCAGGCCGAGGTGTCGGTGTCCGGTCGGGTGCCGGACACCGATTTCAAGCACGCCATGGACAGCATCAAGATCGAGCAGAAACACGATCGGGCGGTGTTGACCGCGACCGTTCCCGCCGAACTTATCCGCAAACTAGTCGCCGAGGCTCCCCGGGAGCTGTCCTCGACCGGCCCGGGCAAGCAGTAGGCCAAGAACTCCTGTTCAGGACCATTTCCCCGGGGTCAGATTCGGAAAGGTACAATACTTGAGATGGGCAATCTGCCGCTCCCAATTGCCGCCTTTATAGCCGGGCTGGTTTCCTTTCTCTCTCCCTGCGTGCTGCCGCTCGTGCCCGGGTACGTTTCTCTCATCTCCGGATTCGGCGTCGAGGAACTGAAGAGCCCCGAGGTATCGCTGTTGCGCAAAGTGATGCTGAACTCGGTCGCATTCATCGCCGGCTTCACCATCGTCTTTGTCACTCTGGGAGCGATTTCAACCGAGATAGGGCAGCTGGCGGCGCGCTATAAATCGACTCTCGCCCAAGTTGCCGGCGTCATTATTGTCCTGTTCGGCTTGCATCTGACCGGCATTTTGCGCCTCAGAGCGCTCTATGCCGACAAACGCCTGCACAGCGTCAAAGGCGGAAGCACCCCCTGGGGGGCTTTCGTGATCGGATTCGCCTTTGCTTTTGGATGGACTCCCTGCGTGGGTCCGATCCTGGCGGTTATTTTGGGCTTTGCCGCCGCCCAAAATTCAGTCAGCAAAGGCATAGTGCTATTGACCGTCTATTCCCTGGGTCTAGCCGTCCCGTTCGTGCTGACCGCCCTTGGAATCGAACGCTTTCTCAAGTTTTACGGCGGTTTCCGCCGCCACATGCATTGGGTTGAAGTGGCCTCGGGAGGATTATTGATTCTGCTTGGTATCCTGCTCGTGTTCGGACGTTTCACCGTCCTGGCGCGCTACTTCTCCGCTTTGAATCGGTTCGTTCTGTAAAGGAGTTCCGTGAAGCGCGATCCTGTCATACTGATCATTGTCGCCGTGGTAATTTCCCTGATGCTGGTATTCGGTATCCAGAAGACCCGGCATCAATCAAGCCGGCAGACCAGCGGTTCGAAGCTCCAGGGTCAACTTGCCCCCGACTTCGCGCTGCCCTCGCTTGAGGGGCGAACTCTGAAGCTTTCCGACTTTCGCGGCAAAGCCGTTCTCCTGAATTTCTGGGCCACCTGGTGCGAGCCTTGCAAAGTCGAGATGCCGTGGTTTGTCGAACTGCAAAGCAAGTATGGTCCCCAGGGCCTGCAGGTATTAGGCGTAGCCATGGATGATTCGGGCAGTAAAGAGATCGCGGAATTCTCGAGGAAGATGGGCGTGAACTACCCTATTTTGATCGGCAAGGATGCAGTCGGCGATCAGTACGGAGGCATCCCTTACCTGCCCTCGAGCTTTTATATCGGGCGCGATGGTAAGGTTATCGATCGCATCTTCGGCCTGGTGAGCCGCTCTGATATCGAGGCCGACATTCAAAAGGCCCTCGGTCCAACCGGCCAGGTGGCCGAGAAATGACCGCGGCACGAGTTCTCCTGGCCCTCGCGCTTGGCTCCTCTCTAGCCGCTGCCCAGGATTTCTCGCGCACGAAGCAAGACTGGATCAGCTTTCATCCTCCAGAGCCGGTCGAGATTCACCGCGGAAGCTCAACGAGCATCGAGCTCGGGTTTCGCATCGCCTCCGGCTTGCACATCAATTCCCACCTGCCCCGGCAGGAATACCTGAAAAAGACCGAACTGAACCTCGACCCCCCGACCGACATCGTGATTGAAAAGGTCCGCTATCCGGCCGGTGAAGACCAGAGCTTTCCTTTCGCCCCCGAAGAGAAACTCAGTGTATATAGCGGGGATTTCTCAATCGCCGTTCTGGTGCGGCCCCTCAAAACCGTATTGCCCGCCAAATACGCCATCCACGGCGTCCTCAAGTACCAGGCCTGCGACAAGGCGGTCTGCTACCCTCCGAAACAGCTTCCCCTCAGCTTCGAGGTCCAGATTCTAAAGAACCCCGGCGGCGAGAAGAGGAGAAACCCGGCGCAAAGCCCGCATGCCCATCCGTCGGGGTAAGCCGCAAGTCCGAGCGACGCCGGCTTTCATTGGCTTTACTCCGGCGTGGACAACCACTGCCCTGATTACTAGACTTCTAGCGCGGGCCTTAGCCGCAGCCATCTCTAATGCGACTCGTCAGCTTTGAAAACCCTGCCCGGCAGTCCCGGATCGGGGCCGTCACGCAAGAAACGCGCGTGGTCGATCTGCATACCGCCTGCGCCTGCTACCTGCGCGAGGTGAAAGGCGAGCCGGCCTGCTACCGGTTGGCCGACGCGCTCGTTCCGCCTAACATGCGAGCCCTGTTCGGCGGCGGCGAGACCAGCCTCGAACTCGCGCGACAGGCGTTCGCTCATTCGATAGCTCGCGGTGAGAGTACGCCCGGGCCGCGGGGCGAGGCTGTGTTTTACGATTTCTCCGAAGTCACTCTCAAGCCTCCAATTATTCCCAAAAAGTTCTTTCACACGGCCGGCAACTTTCGCGAGCATCACGAGGAGGCGTCTAAAGCGGGCTTCTCCCATCCGGTGCTGCCCTGGATCGTATTCTTTCAGAACGTGGACGCGATCATCGGCCATGAGGAGCCTTTGATTTACCCGGAGCATCTCACACGCGAACTTGACTACGAACTGGAGCTCGCAGTTGTGGTAAAGAAGGCAGGCAAGCACTGGACCCCTGAGGAAGCCGCAAGCTGCATCGGCGGATACATCATCTTTAATGACATTACTGCCCGGGACATCCAGCGGCGTGAAATGAAGTCTGGCGTCTTCAGCTTCTGTAAGGCAATCGACACCTTCTGTCCCCTGGGCCCTTGGATCATTACCGCCGACGAGATTCCCGATGCCCACAACCTGCGAATGGAGCTGCGCGTCAACGGCGAAGTGCGGCAGCGTTCCCACTCCGCCAAGATGTCGGTAACCATCCCCGAGATTCTTTCCCATTACTCGCCACTGACTTACAGCGCAGGCGACGTGGTTTCAACCGGCACAGTCTCGGGTGTGGCTGCCTTCAGCGCCGACCCCAAAGCCTGGTACTTGAAAGTTGGCGACGTGGTGGAATGCGAAATAGAAAAGATCGGTATCCTGCGCAACCGCGTGATTTCCTGGGAGCAGGCTTATGGACACCCGCCGGCGGCTCTGGCCACGCAGGAGACGCTGAAATAATGGAGCTTCCAAGGGGAAATGGCGCGGAGTCTCTCGGCGAATTCTCGGTCGCGAGGTTCAGGGGTGGGTCGAAGGGGAATTTCGACAGCAAGGATCCGCAGGTTTTACTCGAGCCTAACCAGCAGAACTAATTTGATTATTTAGCCCGTCAGTCGAAGAGGGTCGATGACCTCAATAAAAGGAAACTGATGGAAGTCAGTATCCCGGGTACACACTCGGCGGATTCCATGCTCGCGCATCAGGATAGCCGTGTGAGCATCGTGAAGCAGGTTGCCCGCTATATGAGGTAATTCGGTGAAAACCTGCGCCGCAACGTCAGCGTGCCTTTGGCTTGCAACCAAGATACTAAGGCCAGGCGAACTGAGCAGGGCTGCGATAAAGTCCCATGCCAAGGGTATATTCCAAGGTCGTCGCATGACTCGCGGGTGAGTAACTACACGTAGGAACTCGTACAAGATTGGCCAACTGGTATACCAAGCGTCCGGACGTGCTCGTTGGCCATTCAGCCAATTGCGGCATGGGGCATGAAATGGTGAATCTTGATCCGCAGCGTAAACCAATACGTTAGTATCAACAACGAGCATTACCGCTCTTCCATCACTCGATAGAGGGCATCTCGGTCGGCGACGTCCGCCAGCGTGCCACCGCTGCGAAATAGGGGAAGGGGAGGAACCCGCCCCCGCCTCTTCGAGGCTCGAAACAGCATGCGCAGTGCGGTCTCGACCAGTTCCGACATGGTACGTCGTTGGCGCACTGCTTCGCGCTTCAGTTGTGCCATCACCGTATCGTCGATATTTAGGGTGGTCTTCATATGGTAAAACATATCATGCGTATGGCAATATGTCATGCGTGGTACCAGGCCGGAATAAATGTTCGCGAGCAAAGCTCCGTCATGGTTGAAAAAAGGCACATGAAATAACTGTTTTAGTGGCATCCCTGGGGCATTACATCGCTCCCGATGCGCGGCACTGCAATTCGTAGTCTCACGATCGCGCGGGGCGCAGCGGCTGAAAAGCGTGGGGTCCAGGGATTCGAGAGTCACAGGCGCAGACGTGCAGGTTCCTTCGCCAGATCAGCTTCGGAAGGCCGGCAGCACCGCTTCCCCGAACAACTTCGCTTGTCCCGGCCGGTCCTCCCCCCAGATTTCAAGCATGATGTGGGTACAGCCGGCGTCGCGGTACTCGCCCATGCGCTCGATGCATTCCTCGGGCGTTCCTGCAATGGGGCATACTTTGTCGAGAATTTCGTCGCTGACAGCCTCGGCGGCTGCCCGCCTGCCGCCTCTCTCCATGGCTTCGGCCACCGGCCTCAACTCGTCCAAATTCAGGCCGGCACACTCGAGCAATATGTCAGCCGAGCTTCGGATGTTCTCGACCTTATTGGCCAGATACATGGCCGCCTGCTCCCGCGCTCCCTCTTTGGCCCGACGGGAATTGCGTCCGATGCTCCCCACGATGACGGCCCCGAGAATCAGAGACGAGCAGTCCCTGCCCACTTTGCGGGCTCCTTCTTCGAGATTCCGGCGTGAATAGCGGATGAAGGCAGGAGTGGAAATGCTGGCCGTCAGCAAACCGTCGCCCAGCGATCCCGCCATCCTCTGTAACACCGGCCCGGTTGCCGCCACATATATGGGCGGGGCACCGCGACTGGTGCACGCATCCAACCTGAGCGGCGGCACCTCGGCAGCAAACACATTTCCCTGGTAACTAAAGCCCTCACCGCCCAACACCCCGCGAATGATCTCGATGCTCTCGCGCATGACCCTGGCCGGGCTGCTTTTTCTGCCTTCGGCGCCGATTTCCCGCATGAAGATCTTCGAGGCACCCAGGCCGAGCGAGAATCGCTCGCTTGCGAGATCCTGCATTACGCGCGCCTCCATGGCGATTTCGACCGGGTGGCGCGTGTAGGGAGAGATGATTCCCCAGGCGAGCCGTATGCGGCGGGTCTGGCTGGCGATCACCGCCAGAATGGCCGTCGAGGAGCGTGCCTCGAATGAGTGCTTACGCCACCAGGGATAAGCTTCTGCCAGCCAGAAGGTGTCGAATCCGGCATTCTCGCAGGCCTTAGCCATGGCCACGATTTCACCAGCCGGTTCCATGCTGAGCTGCAGCACGCCGATATTGAAAGGAACGGTCATGTCTGGCTTCCGGCCCGAACGCGCGTCCGGCTTTCGACGGCTGGTGTCGCTCAGTCGGGTTCTTTCCAGGAATGCTCGAGACCTTTGATCAGCTGCCAGAGTGCCTTATTGAGTGGAGTGGGGGTCGCGACCTTTGCACCCCATTCGACAATTGCACCATTCATGAAATCCACTTCGGTGGTGCGCTTCAGCAGCACATCCTGCAGCATGCTCGCTTTGTGCTTCCCGGGAGCATTTGCGCCTTTGCGGACCAATTCGCGGGGGTCGCCGTGCAATTTGATTCCCAGCTTTCTCGCGACTGCTTCGCCTTCGGCAATGAGCTCTTCGAACAGCTCCCCGGTGGCTCCGAAGCGGGCCGCCGCCCCATGATGGAGCAGGGTAAGCGCTCCTACCGGATTGGTCGAGGCGTTGAAGATCAACTTCATCCATTGCGCGCCGCGCGCGTCCTCAAGTGCAATCGTATTCATGCCCGAGCGGGTCAGGAGGCCGGCCAGTCTTTCGACCTTAGTCATGGGCGTGCCCGCCGCCTCATAGGGACCAATCCAGGTATCGCCCTGGATGTCATACCCGATATGACCTGGCCGGATCGGATGTCCTGCCGGAAAGGTGGTGCCGCGAATTACGTAGCGCACATATTCGGCAATGATCTCTTCGTTACCCACTCCGTTCTGCACCGACACGACTGCGCTCTCATCATCGAAGGCATGCGCCGACTGCGAGATGGCCAGGCGCGTATGGATTGCTTTGGTCGCGACGATGCCGTAATCGGCGCGTGGTAGCTCCCGGGGGTCGCTTGTAGCATTGACCTGCGCGGTAAATTCCGCCGCACCCGAAAGCCGCAATCCGCCGCGGCGTATTGCTCGGATATGTTCTTCCCACACGTCGTAGGCCCAGACGTTTGCCTCGCCTGCCTTAGCCAGATGGGCCGCAAACAGGCTGCCCACAGCTCCGCAGCCGATAACACAGATATTCATTTCGCGCCTTCAGGCTTCCAAAGAGGCTTGCGGATCCTCGACCGGGCATCCGCGTCCTCACGTTTTTCTCCGCCATTAAAAAATTTCCAGGGCACATCGGCCAGGCACTCACCCTGGCTTCTGCCGACGCGGTAGGTGTCCTGGGTATACAGGCAGACTTTTCCGTCCTGGCTCACCACCTGAGGATGAAGCGACAGCACCATGTTCTCTTCCAGTTCGACATCGCTGCTCTGACCGATCGCGGGATGCTCGATCATGGTTGCCCCGATGCTGTGTCCCGACAGGTGGCCGAGGCTGAAGCCGTGTTGCGCAAAGACCTCGACGATCGCGCGATGAATGCTCGAGGCCCGTTCCCCGGGACGCATCACCGGACGTGCCGCCTCAAGCGCCAGGCGATAGGCCTCTGCCATAGCCTCGGTCCGCCTGCTCGGCCGACCACCAATCAGGGGACGGGAAAATTCCACCCAGTATCCCCCAGGACCTGCGATTTCAAGCGAATAAAGCAGCAGGTCGTCGGGTTTGACTACCCGGCGCCCGGGAATCTTGAATGAGGCTTCGGCTTCGCCGCCCGAACCCGAGAGGAGGATGTTCATCATGCGCGGACCGGCGCCGCGCGCGAAGAAGCTCTCGACTGCGGGGGCCATGATTTCCGCCTCCGTCTTCCCCGGCTCATAGGCGTCCACCAGCGCCCAAAAACCATCCACGATGATCGCCATGGCGTCGCGGATTTCGCTCAGCTCTTCATCACTCTTCACCGCCCGGGCGATGTCGAACTGAAAATCGACGGGCACGATCTGAAATGGGCCCTGCCCGAGTTCGCGGTAATCGCGCACCGCCATGATGGAATCGAGCCCATAAATTCCTACTCGCCTCCAATGCCGTTCGCGGCCGCGCGCGGCGATCCATTTGCCGGGAATTTCCGGCCAGACCTGGTCCCTGACCCAGGGCTTCGACTTGTCGCCAATCCATTGTGCCTCGCGCGGAAAAACCAGTGTCGGCTCGCTGGCAAGGGGCAGGACGACGTACACGTAGCGGTGCACGATCTCGAAGCCGGAGAGGTAAAATACGGCTCCTTCAAAGCCGGCGTACTGGTTGCCGCACACGATCAGCGCATCCAGTCCGTCACGCTCCATCATGGAGCGGATCCTCGTATAACGGCGTTCGATCTCACGAGTGCTGGGCACTTGACGGTTAACTTAATCGCGGCGCGCACAACTCGGCGGCCGTGAGGGCGTAGATTTTTGTAATGTCAACGAGTGTTTTGATCTTTACGCGTTCCCCCTGGGCGTCACGCGGGCCGCTCGAGGGCCCATAGTTGACGGTTGGAATACCGTAACGGGTCAAAACCGAGGCATCCGAGCACCATAAAACCACGCCCCGTTCCGGCTCCGTCCCCAGCAGACGCCGGTGATTTCTCTCAATTGCGGCCACCATTTGGTGCTCGGCGCTTATCGTCGCTCCGGGCACGGAAACATAGGTTTCAAACTCCAGAGGGTAGCCGGGATAGCGCTTCTTGATTTCCTCAAACAGGGCTCTTGCTTCCCGGCGCGCGTCCTGCAGAGTCATCCGCGGCGGCACCCGCAGGTCGAGAAATAGTTCTGCCCGCTCCGGGGTGCGGCTGGCGCGCCAGGGATGGCCGCCGCGGATACAGCCCAGATTGGCGACCCCGCGGTGACCGCCATGGGCCGCCTTTTCCTCCCAGACCGGCATCCATTCGCGTACGGCATCAAGGACGTCGGCAAGGCGGCGGATCGAGTTTTCTCCGTCCCGACCGGCGGCAAATGCCGTGTGCACGTAGATTCCCGCCACTGCGATTCGCACCCACAGCGATCCGTAATGCTCGAGAATTACCCGCAGGTCGGTCGGTTCGCCCAGAATGCACATGTCCGGAAGCACCCCGTGATTGACCAGATAATGAGTGCCGACGCCGTAGCCGCGGTACTCGGGACCGCGAAATTCCTCCCACTGGCTTTTTTCGATCTCCCCTGAAACAGCCGCGAGAATTATGTCTCCGGCGAGGGTTACTCGCGAATTCCGGAGTGCTTTGACGGCGTGAGTGTAACAGGCCAGTGCGCCCTTCATGTTGTAGATACCCAGCCCGTAGATCATGCCGTCCTTGATGACTGCGTTCGGCTTATAGCCAATCCCGGTCAAAAAGTTCTCGTCGCCGGTATTCGAGGTATCCATGTGGCCGTTGAACATCAAAGACCGCCCGTTGCCGGTTCCCTCAAAGCGGGCAATCACATTGGCTCGGCCCTGTTCGACCTCCTGCCAGCTGACCGCGAGGCCCATCCCCTGCCATGCGGCGCGCACGTACTCTGCCATCGGGCCTTCGCCGCCCGTAGGACTCGGGATGTTGATCATCTCCGAGCACATCTGGAGTAGGGATTGCTCATCGATGGCTGAACAAATCTCTGCGGCGAGAGCTGGGTCGATTCGGTTCAGAGTCTTCTCCGCTGCGTTCACGTTAGGGCCTTCTCGAACCGGGTTTCCCTCGGCACTCGATCTTCGATCAAACGCGCCCCTTTTCCTTCAGGCGGAAATCATCGGGGTAAGAACAAAGCTTCTCGTTTCCCTCACCGGTAATCAGGAAATCATCTTCGAGGCGGAGCCCGCCGCCTTCGGGCCAATAAATGCCGGGCTCAATCGCGAGCACCATGCCTTTTCCGATCGTACCCCCGCCCGCCTGGTGCGCATAGGGCGGCTCGTGAGCGCGCGCCCCGACGCCATGGCAGATCGGATGTGACGGCTGTCCAGGATATCCACCTTCGCGTATGCGGGCCCGGATAAGGCGATCAAGATCAGGAAAGCTCGCGCCGTCCCGGGCAAAGGCCGTGGCTTCATTGAAAACCCCGAGCAGCAGATCGAGCAGCCGGTGGTAAGCGGGCGTGAGCTCGCCGGGGCAGGCATTTTTGGTCAGGTCCGTCCAGTAGCCGTCCACGCATACCCAGATCTCAAACAGTGTAGGCTCATGGTTTTGGACTGGACGGTCGCCGGTGGCGGTGAAAGTTCGGATTCCCTTGCCCGACCATACCAGGGTGAAGGCGCGGGCCATTTCCACTTTGTCCTGGTAGCCCACTCCGTGGCCATGAACAAAGCCTTCGTACATGGCACCCACTTCGCTCTCCTTCATGCCCGCGCGCATGTGCTCGCGCGTGTAGTCCATGGCTAGCGCCGCCAGCTGGTTCGCTAGACGCATGCGTTCGATTTCCTGGGGGGTCTTCAGAGCGCGGACCTGATTCAGGAGCGGTGTGGCATCGACAACTTCACCGGCAGTGCGGCGAAACGTTTCAAAGTAGGACTGGGTCGGGGTCGTGGGCTCGGCCACCATGCGGTCGGCAGCCTGAGTTCCCATGTTGAGTTCGATCCCCACTCTCCGCCCGAGGTCGCGCTGGCTGATGACATCAACCGCGAGATCCAGGGCACGGTATTGCGGCGGACGGGCGTCGCGCTCGTCGTAGAACTTGAACAATCGTATGTCCCGGGTCCAGGAATTACGCTCGGCATCGGCCAGTTGCGGCTCGATAGCCACTAGCGTCGGCTCGCCTTCGCGGGGAAAGATGGCGATATCGTAACCTTTCATGCACCAGTAATTGGTGAGATAGAGGACGTTGTCAGGAGCGCGCACCACGAGCGCATCGACCTCGTTCTCCGCCATCAAGCGACGCACGCGAGCGAGTTTTGTTTCATCGACCGGCCAGCTCATGAGTTAAGGCGCCTCCCGCTGGGCGAGGACGGCGCGATTCTCGTCCGCAAAGCCCCAGGAGACTTCCCGCGCCTTGAGCAGCCGGTAAAGAGCCGTATGCAGTGGCGCGTCGACGCCTGCCCGCACGGCCTCGCGCGCAATCGCGCCGCTGAGAAACTCGATCTCGGTGGGCAGCTGATGGCGAATGTCATAAAGCATCGAAGTGGGATGATTGGTCAAGGCGCCGATCTTATTCATGGTCCACGGATCCTCGCGAAGTTCTATGGCGGCTGCCGCCGCCACCCGCTTGCCTTCATCGATGAGCTCGTGCAGCAGGTGCCCGAGCGCGGCAAATTTCGATTCGTCGGCGAAATGCAGAGAGTGAGGCAGACCGGTCAGGGCGGAGACGGCGTTCACCGAAGCATTGAAAATCAGCTTCGACCACTGCGCCGGACGCGCATCCGGGAGCGCTTCGGCCTCGAGGCCACTCGATGCAATCAGCCGAGCTGCCTCTTCGACCAGCCCGTAGGGAGTCGAGCGCGGCTCAAAGGGGCCGAGCCAGGTGGCGGTATCGAGCTCGTACTGCACGTGGGTATCGCCGTGGCGGGTGCCGCTCATAAAGGTGGTTCCCCGGATCACCTGCCCGCGGGTATGGGCGGCAATGATCTCTTCGCTGCCGAGCCCGTTCTGGGCGGAAATGACCGCGCCGCGGTCGAAGCGCTTTCCCACCCGGGAGATCGATTCCCCGACCTGTGTGGCCTTGGTGGCTACGATGGCCAGATCGCAGTCGGGGAGATCGTCCGGCCGGTTGGTGGCCTTGAGTGAAACCCGAAATTCGTGTTTCCCGGAAACCCGGAGCCCCTCCCGATTCAAGGCGCTGGCATGCTCTTCTCGGCGAACGAATGCCCATACTTCGGTCACTCGCGCCAGATGGGCTGCGTAGAGGCTCCCGATCGACCCGCAGCCGACAACACAAACGCGCTTCATCCGCACCGTCACGAGCGCCGCTCGACCTTGACCGGCTTGGTCCCTTGTCCGCTCTTTTGTTCCGCGAGAGCACGGAACAGACTATCGCCGTTGTTGAAGGAGTCGGCAATGACAATCCCGCGGGCAGAGAGCGCATCCTGCAGGGCGGCGGAGATGGCGTGCAGCGGCGCCGCTCCACCTTCTCCCATACCCTTTGCGCCGCTGTAGCTGTGGGGCGAAGGAGTCTCGATGTGACCGTATTTCACGTTCGGCATGTTCATCGCCGTGATGGGAGTGTAGTCGCTGAAGGTACTGGTCAGCATGTTCCCGAGGCTGTCGTAGACGCATCGTTCCATCAAAGCGGCCCCTATGCCGTGCGCCGTCGCCCCGTATACCTGCCCTTCGACGATCGGGGGATTGATCCGGGTGCCACAGTCATCGACCGCGGCATAATCGAGAATACGCGGGATGAAGGTTTCCGGCTCGATCTCAACCACGGCTATGTGAAGCTGGGAAGCATAGGTTAGGGTCAAACTGCCGTATTTTTTCTCCTTGTCCGGAACCTTGAACGGGGCGCGCCAGACGTAACGGCAATTCAGGGTAATGTCGTGGAGCTCCGGGGGCAGCACCGCGCTGTTAACGTTGACGATGTTTGACAGACCCCAATAGTTAATCGACGCTCCAGTGCTCCGCGAGCGGATCTCCGGTCCTGTCGAACCGCTTCCGAACTCAAGGTCGTCGCTGCTGGCCTGAAGAGCGAAAGCAGCCAGACGCGTCATTTCATGCTTCAGCTTCTGGGCAGCGCCATGTACGGCCGACAGCCCGGAGACGGCGAACTGGCTGGCGTAGGTTCCCGAGAACCCGGTGTGCACGTTGCGTTCGGTATCAAAGCCGGTACGCACCGTGACCGTATCGGGATGGATATTGAGCACATCGGCAACCACCTGGGCCGCGGTCGTCTCGTGTCCCTGGCCCTGTGGGCAGGAGCCTACGGCCACCACCACCTCGCCGTAAATATCGAGTTTGCAGTTCGCTCCCTGTGAATTTCCGGAAAAGGGCGCTGCGGGATTGACGATCTGCGATTGACCGAAGTTATTGGTGCCGGAATCGAGCGTGGTGCCGATGCCGATGCCGATCAGGCGCCCCTCCTCGCGCGCCGAGGCCTGCTTTTTCTTCCATTCCTCCCAGCCGATCAGTGCCTTCGCCACGTCGAGCATTTTCGCGTAGTTACCCGAGTCGTACACACATCCATTCGGGGTGGTATAGGGAAATTCCTCGCGGCGAATGTAATTGCGCAGCCGCATCTCGTCGGCGGGGATGGCCAGCTGGTGGGCGCAAATGTCCACCACGCGCTCGAGAAACCACAGGTGCTGCATGCGTGAGTAACCGCGGTTGGGGCCGACCGGGCACTTGTTGGTGACCGCCTGGGTGAAATCGATGCGCGCATTGCGGAAGCGATATACGCCGGGAAAGACCTGCGACCAGATTACGCACCCCAACGGTTCGTAGCGGGGGTAAGCGCCACAATCATCCAGGTGTTCTGACACCAAGGCGGTAATCACACCCTGGCGGTCAAGAGCCACCCGGGTACGACGGAAGGTTCGTTCGTTGCCATGGGCGCTCGCCAGCATGTGCTCGGAGCGGGTTTCAACCCACTTGACCGCCCTCCCGCCGGCTTTTCTCGATGCCAGGGCGCAGACGGCCATCTGCGGATAGCTGGTGATCTTGATTCCGAAGCTGCCGCCGATATCCGACGTCTCGACCCGGATGCGATCGATCGGAACTCCGAGGTGCGCCGCCAGGAATTGAATAGCAAATGAGGGGAACGAGTTGTTGCACCAGTAGTAGATGCGCTCGTCTTTGCCGTCCCACTGGGCCAGGATGACGTTCGTCTCAAGCGGCGTGCTCGAGAAGCGATGGAAGTGCAGGCGGTCGATATCGACAACGTAAGCGGCCTCCGCGAATGCCTGGTCCACGTTGCCGTACTCAAAGACGCCTCTCCACACGCGGTTGGTGGCGGCCTCCTCATGAAGGACGCTCTCATCCTTCAGAGCCTCTTCGACATCGACCACCGGGTCGAGCGGTTCGTATTGAACGTCGACAAGTTCCACGGCGTCAACCGCCAGGGCCGGCGACTCGGCCAGGACGGCCGCTACCGGCTCCCCTTGGTAGCGGATTTTCGACACCGCCAGAGGATAATCCTTGATTTTGGCGCAAGGCTCAGGACCAATTTCAAGAAAAGGCTGGGTCTCGGAGGCAATTTCCGGTCCGGTCAAGACCGAGACTACGCCCTTACGCGCCTGCGCGCGCGAGGTATCGACGGCGACAATTCTCGCGTGAGCATAGGATGAGCGCACAAAGCCGAGATACAGCATGTTACGCAGCTTGATGTCGTCGGCAAATTTCCCCCGGCCGCGCAAAAGCCGATTCTCTTCTTTCCGCGGCACCGGCCTGCCTACCCAGTTTTTTTCCTCGGTTTCAGTCTTCACCATTGCTGGCCCCGGCTTAATAGGGCGAAACGAGCTTATTCAAGCGCTGCCCGCAGTCCATCAATCAAGCGCTGCACATTTTTTTTCCCGAGCGGTTCAAGCAGCCCGCCCGCAATGGAGGTCAAGCGGCCAAAGATCAGCGACTCTCCCGCCCAGGCGACCACCGTGCCCGAATCCGTCGGACGCAGGTCGAATCCTGCCGTAACGGATACATTTCCTCCCGCCACGCTTCCCTGACCCCGGTAACGCGCTCGCTTCGGGCGCTCGGCTTCCTCCAGATGCATCTTCATTTCGGCCATTCCCTTGATGTAAGAGATTCCCACTTCGACTCGCAAGGTGAAGTGGGTGGCATCCTGCTGGGTCATTCCGCGGTAATCCGGAAGCAGGGGAGCGAATTTCTGCGGGTCGCTAAGGAAGTCATACACCTCCTCGGGCTTGCGCCGCACTTCGAATTCACCGCTCAGCCTGATCGCCATGCTCAGCCCTTGGCCATGTGTTCGGCGGCCAGCCGGATTGCCTTGAGGACATTCTGGTAGCCCGTGCAGCGGCAGGTATTGCCGGCAATGGCTTTGCGGATTTCGCTTTCCTGCGGCTTGGGGTTGCTGCCGAGCAGTTGGAGGGCGCTAAGCAGGAGACCGGGCGTGCAGTAGCCGCACTGCAGGCCGTAGGCCTCGGCGAAGGCCGTCTGAATGGGGCCAAGCTGCCCGTCTTTTTCCAGGCCCTCAACAGTGACGATCTCGGCGCCGTCGGCCTGGACGCCAAACATGGTGCACGATTTCACCGCCCGCCCGTTCATCAGAACCGTGCAGGCCCCGCAGTAGCTCGAGTCGCAGCCCACGTGAGTGCCGGTGAGATCGAGATCTTCCCGCAGCAACTCGACCAGCAACCTGCGCGGCTCGACCGTAAGGGCGCAGGGTTTGCCATTGACCTTCAATTTGAGGGTGACCGGCGCGGGTTCGTCAGGCATAGAGGTGACTCGTCTCGACGATTTCGCCGCGCGCCCGTCCGAGCGCCGCCCGCAGGGCGCGCTTCACGAGCGCACCCGCGACCGTGCGCTTGTACTCGGCCGATCCTCGCATGTCGGATTCCGGATCGGCGGCAACGCGGACGGCCTCGCCAGCAGCTTCGAGCGCCACGTCATCGATCTCGCGGCCGCGGAGCGCAGCTTCGGCACCGTCGACCCTTATTGGCCTCAGGCCCACACAACCGAGGACAATGGCCGGTTGTCGGCAGACATTCCCCTCGAGCTTGAGCTCGACGGCGACACTGGCGGTGGCGTAGACCGGTGCCGCCCGCTTCAGACAGATGTAGGCCCCTCCGCTGCCCGCGTCGGGAACATGGACTCGGATTTCGGCGATGACTTCGTTACTGCGGAGCGCAGTCGTGTAGGCGTCCTTAATGAAATCATCAAGCGCCAGGGTGCGTTCGCCGGCGGGGCTGATCAAGTGCACCTCGGCGGAGAGCGCAAGCAGCGCCGTCGCCCAGTCGCCGCTCGGATCAGCCTCGGCAAGCGAACCGCCGATCGTCCCCCGATTGCGCACCTGCACGTCGGCAATTCCGGCGGCGCAGTCGTGCACAATGGCAATTCTCTGCGCGACCGGCGAGAGCTCGATTTCCGCGTGCGACGTCAGGGCACCGAGGCGCAGGAGGCGGCCCTCCTCCCTGATGTAGGACCCACCGGATGTGAAACCTATGTCGATGAGGTGGCTCGGAGCAGCCAAGCGCAGCTTCATCAAGGGAATAAGGCTCTGGCCCCCAGCCAGGATCTTCGCGCCCTCTCCTATTTGAGAAAGCATCGTCGCCGCTTCCTCTAGCGAACTTGCGCGGTGATACTCGAAGGCTGCGGTGTACATGAGATTCGTCTTCTATTCGGAACGGCTATGCCGGATCACCTGCCCGTTTGCGCGCAAATCCGACTGCGATCACCGCTAGGGAGCCAATGACCAGCACGGAGCCGCTGACGGCCAAGCCCGAGGCGGCAGCTCCTACTCTCGCGGTCTCGAGAATGACCCCCAGCGGGAACACCACCGAGCCGGTCAATAAGGCAAGCGCCAGCCGGAGGCGCGTGCGCTCGGCGAACCCGACCTTTTCAAACGCCATGCCGAGAACGATCAGCAGCATGGCGAGACCAATCCAGTGGGAGTGCACGTCAACTTGCCGCAGGTAATCGCATTTGGTTTTGCCGTAGGCGGCCAGAGCGTCTTCGGACTCCGTCGAGCGCCGTTCGGCGGCTGCGGCAAAGGCCCTCGAAAGTGAAACGCCCATGCCGTTCAGTGTCTGGTGTTCAAGGGCAAGCGCGTACCAAAGACCATAGAGCATTCCGAAGGTTGCAAGTAATACGCCTCCAAAGACCAGCACCTTTCCTGGCGCCCTCATGCCAGGCTCCCCGTCTGTGCTTGAAGGTTACTCGAGCGCCGAAGGCCGACCAGCATGGCAATCAGCGCAGCGATCACCATGAGGCCGCCCGCGTCGGCGATCGCGCCAGCCACGAGACCAAACTTAAGCTCGAGCAGCACAAAAAGCGGCAGCACGAGCGACCCCGCCAGAAAAAGTTCTATCGAGCGCCTCTTCCAGGGGGGGGCAAGCCTGACCTGCGGTTGAACAAAAGCGAGCAGCATGCCGAGGATTCCGAACTCGATGATGTGGGAGTGGGCGGCAATTTCGACCGCCTTCTCGCCCTGAAGACGGCTATAGGCCGAGACCAGCGAACGAGCCTGGCCGGGCGCTGGCTTGAACATCTCCTTCAGAGTCGTAGTCTCGCGCTGTTCCTGTTCCTTGAGATTTCCGGCCGCATACCAGGCGCCGTACAAAAATCCGACGAGCACCAGTAGAGTTCCTCCGCTAAGCAGGGCCCGCTCCTCCCAACTGCTCGTTTCGCGAAAGAGCTCGGCTTCCGGGTCGGCAGTCGCTCGTCGGGCAAGAAAATTCCCGAGTCCCCAGGCTTCAACGCTCAGCACCAGGATCAGCAACGCTCCGGCTGCGTCGGCCACAATGCTCGCCCAGCCAATCACCGCCGTCGGACCGTAAGCTACCCCGACGTAGTGAATCAGAAAAATGCCCACAGGCAGCAGAACTGCACCCGCAAGAAACCATTTAGCGAGGCGCTTCTTGCCCCCTTCTGAGAGTGCTACCAAGGGCTGGATGAGAGCGAGAAGCAGCGCGAGGTAGCCGACGTCTGTCATGTGCACGTGGGTATCGACTTTGGTACCGCGATTTTCGACCAGGTCCGCCAATTTGGCGAATGCCTGTCCGACAGCGGCCGGGTTCTGACCGGCTACCGCCTGAGTTGCAGCCAGGAGCGCTAGTTCCATGCGTCCGGCGTTTTGATGGAGGGCAAAGACGGCAAAGAGATCGCCAAACAGCATGCCGGCAACGATCAGTAGAATGCCGCCGAACGTAAGCAGGCGGCGCGCGCTCATCGCTGCAACGGGAAGCGCCGGGGCCGGAGATATTGCCTTCACCGTCATCTTCGATTCAGTCATCCAGGCACAGAGTGCAATGCATTCAATCTGGTCGCCTCAGAGTTCTACCAGCGCAGGCGCACGGCAAGTTGAATTTGTCGGGGATTAAAGACCGCCCGGGGCGTCCCATAATTTGGATTGGGCGATCCTTCCCGGAAAGTCCCCGGCGTACCCGGCGGAATAAAGTCGGGAGCGCCGTAGACGGTGTTGAAGAAACGGATGTTCACGGTGTTCATGGTGTTGAAGCTCTCGGCCAGGGCTTCGAGGCTGAGGCGGTCACTCAGGCGGAGCATGCGGGCAATACGCAGATCGACCGCCTGATAGCTGTCCCCCTTGAAGGTGTCGCGCGGCTCGATGCCTACGC
This sequence comes from Acidobacteriota bacterium, assembly GCA_019241535.1. Classification (GTDB taxonomy): domain Bacteria; phylum Acidobacteriota; class Terriglobia; order Terriglobales; family Acidobacteriaceae; genus Gp1-AA145. The sequence goes on from JAFAWX010000041.1 coordinate 19,566, forward strand.
GGTCATTAATCGGGAAACCGTCGGCGTTCGTGTCGAGGCCGGCAAACTTTGTGAAATAGTGCGGCGACTCGAGAGTCACGATGGTCGACAACTGCCAGTTGTTCAACAGGGCATTCATTTGGCTCGGGCCGGTGAATGTGGCATCGGCCACAAAGCGGTGGGCGGCATGGTCGGCCGACAGCGCCTTCTCGGCGCCAAAGTCGAAGGTGTTCTGCGGGATAAGCACGAAACTCGGGTTGGGCCCGTCGTCGAGGCTCTTCGACCAGGTATAGCTGATTCCGAATCCCACGTGATGGGTCACTCGCCGGTTCAAATTGACCAGCAGCCCGTCAAATTCCGAATACCAGCGCGAGTCAGCCTCGAAAAATAAAAAGTTCGCGCTCGCAGGGGCAAACTGCTCCTTGCAGCCGGTATCGCCTTTGGAATCATGCAGGCCGCAGACCTGGCCGTTCGGCCGCTGGTTAATGTTGTAGAAGCTGCCGAGATGCACGCCGTGTGTGCGCAGATAACTGATATTCAATACCGTATCCTTCGCAGGCTCAAATTCGATCGAAAGGCTGTTCTGGATTCCATACGGCTGGCGGTGATTGCGGGTAAACCGTACGATAGTTGTGGGTCCCAGGAATCCCGGTATGCCGGCCGCATCCGGATACGTTCCACGGGTGACTAGGCTGTTGAACGCCGCCTGCATGGGGCCGCCCGGCCCGACACCGCTGGCGAATCCGAACAGCTGGGTAACCGAGTTCAGATCGTCTTCCTGTTGCTGGCGGGTGGGGAACTTGGTCTGACCGCCACAGGAAGGTTTCTGGCAGGC
>JAFAWX010000391.1 GCA_019241535.1 Acidobacteriota bacterium
GGTATCGGTCCGCACCTTGATCTCGGCGCCCTCCGGCAACACACGGCTAGTTTGCGTGAATGCAGCCATTGCGCAAAGGAGCACTCCAAGGATGCAGGTTGCTTTGATTTTCATAAGATTTCTCCCGGCTATTAGAGATGCTGGCCGACAGGTGCCTGTTGGACGAAAACGCTTAATTTGTCCGATTCACTAATGCCCACTTCCTTCCTGCTCGCAGATTTCACACCGGAACTCTAATAAAATCAAGCCTGACCATGGCGAATTCCGATACTCAAGCTGGCTGGGACTATCACAACGCGACCAAACATTCCCATCACAGCGTCCGCAGCAACCCGCACTTCCTTGATTGGGCCAATCAGCCGCTGCCGTTCAAAATATACCCTCAACTGCCACCCACTCCGCTTCCCGGGCAATTTCGGCAAACAGGCAAACCTGCGCTCCGGGCGATAGCGGAGGTCGTACGACGTGACAACGCGGTGCCTGATCTGCAGGCAGTGAGCCAGTTGCTCTATCTCTCTGCTGGTATTACCCGGCGGCGGGTCTTCAGTGGCCGCGAGATCTATTTCCGTGCGGCAGCCTGCACCGGTGCCCTTTATGAGATCGAGCTTTATTTCGTCTGTGGATTGCTTCCTGACCTCGAACCCGGACTCTATCATTATGCTGCCGACCGATTCGGAATTCGCAAGCTGCACTCCGGTGATTTTCGCCATTTTGTTGTCGAAGCGACAGCGCAAGAGCCTTCCGTTGCGCATGCACCGCTGATCGTTATCTGCACAGGGACGTACTGGCGCAACGCATGGAAATATCAGGCACGCAGTTACCGCCACTTTGGTTGGGATAACGGCACGATCATTGCGAATCTGCTGACCGTCAGCGCATCACTCGAATTTCCGGCGAAAGTCATATGCGGCTTCGTAGATGGAGAGGTAAATCGGCTCCTAAACGTCGATACCGAGCGCGAGGTGGCTTTTACGCTCATCGCAATTGGGCATGTTCCCGACTTGCCTCCGGCTCTGCCGGCAGAGATTTCCCTGAACAACTGGGAAACCGTTCCCCTATCCAGGAGAGAGATCGAGTACCCGGCCATGCGCACGATGCACAGGGCGTCGTCATTGCTTTCGCCGGAAGAGGTCGTGCAATGGCGCCGAAAGGCTGTTCTCGCAAAAGTGAGCAAACCTGAAGGTGAACTCATTCCTCTGGCTTCGGGCGAAACGGAACTCTCCTACGATTCTGTTGAGCAGGTAATAATGCGCCGAGGCTCCACGCGCCGATTCGCACGCGATCCAATCAGCTTCTTCCAACTTTCAGCACTCCTCGATCGGGCCACGGGCGGTGTGCCGGCTGACGTTCTCAACCCGTTCGGCACAATGCTCAATCATCTATATTTGATCGTCAATGCAGTAGAGGACCTGCGTTCCGGGTCGTACTTCTTCAATCGCGAGCAAAGGGGGTTGGAACTATTGAAAGAGGGTGTGTTTCGGCAGGAAGCCGGCGACCTCGGACTCGAGCAGCAACTCCCCGCTGACGCCAGCGTCGCGATCTTCTTTCTCGCTGACCTCAAAGCCATCTTTGAGCGCTTCGGCAACCGCGGATATAGGGCGGCTCAGTTGGAGGCCGGCATCGTCGGTGGCAAATTCTACCTAGCAGCTTATTCATTGCACCTGGGCGCGACCGGGCTTACATTTTACGATGATGATGTGGTCAGTTTCTTTTCCCCTCACGCTCAGGGCAAAAGTACGGTGTTCCTGGTCGCAGTGGGCAAGAGCGCAAAACCCAGCTGAGCAGCGCATTATTCTTTGGTGTTTGTCGCCGGCGGGCGCAGATTAATTTAGAAGCTACGCCCGCAATGCTCGAATTTCCCCGAGCATAAATCGAGGTCGCGAAATCGAGAACTGGTCTCAGGACAACGGCGAAACCGGCTCGCGTGCTTTAGCTTCGGATTTCACTCATGGAAAACGTGTTGCTACCCCACAGTCGCAAGCGACTGTCGAAAGGCACCTTGGTCACACCGTTCAGTATTGATACTCCGCAAAAACTAATCGCTGTCGATGATATCGGTGCTGTCGCCGCAAGGGTATTTGCTGCCCCAGCCCGATTCGACCGCCAAACGATTTCATTGCTAAGCGACATTCGCAGCGCCCGTGAACAAGCAACGATCATAGGCCGCGTACAGGGACGAAACGTGCGGGCATCCAAATTGCCGGCGGTACTTGCGCGATTTGTGTTGGGTCGTGATTTTTACCACATATTTCGCCGCCTGGAAACTACGGCGAATTGGGACCGAGCCGAGATTGAACAGCTTCGAGCTATTAAACCCGGGCCGCTTGCTTTCGAAGATTGGGTGCTCACGATCTCAGGCACATTCAATCGTTCGCAATAAGACGTGCCCGAGTTGAGCAGACCGCACCCTAGACATGAATAGATTCCGTGTTGCAAAAGCCTCTACATAAGGCCAGACTGTCACCTGGCGGTCAAAGACGTCAGTTTTAGTCATATTCGGAATACGCTTTCACCAGTAGGCCATATTCACGCTCCACTTGAGCGGGAAGGACTAGTCGCCAGGCTAGCCGCCCCCAAACATTTGCGATCATCAACTCGTAGTTCGTAAGCTAGCTGACCTGCTGCAACGAGTGCCGCACCACGCGTGCGCGCCGATCTGGGCATGGCCGGCCTACATCAGGCAGGGGGGGCACTTTAAGGAAGTGGCTCAGCTGCCTGAAACGGTTCAGTCTCCCCCTTGCCACGAATACGCAAGCGATACCATGCCAGGATGGTAAGGAGCGAGAACACGAAGATGATTGTTGATATGGCATTGATTTCTGGGGTAATCCCGCGTCGTAGTCGTCCCCAGATCTCAAGCGGCAGAGTATTTTCGCGCCCGATGAGAAAAAAACTTACTGCGATCTCGTCGATCGACAGGGTAAAGATCAGCAGAGCTGCAGCAATGATCGAAAGCCTCATGTGAGGAAAGGTGATTCGCCAGAACGTCTGCCAATAATTTGCGCCCAGGTCGAGTGATGCTTCTTCTTGTACCCGTTCCAGTCTCTGCAAGCTGGCGTACACCTCGGTAGTAGCCACGGAGATAAGCGCTGTACCGTGACCGAGGATGACCGTTGCCAGGCTGAGCTTCACATCTGCCTCGCGAAATAGCATGAGCAGTGAAAGACCAGTGATAATTCCCGGAAGGACCAACGGCAGGAGCACGAGCCTGCGAAAGGCTCTCTTGCCAGGAAAGCTGGCTCGATCGAGGGCCAGAGCGGCGGGAATACCAAGCGCCAAGCCGATCAGCACCGAGGCGAGTGCAACGACAATGCTATTTCCCACCGATCTCCAGATGGCGTCATCTTGAAATAACAAACTGTACCAACGCAAGGTGAAATTGTGCGGGGGAAAACCACCCACCCCCTGCCCGTTACAGGAGTAAACGACGAGGACGAGAACCGGCAGGTAAAGGAATGCGAATAGCAGGGCTGCGTACACGGCCAACGCGATGCGACCGCGGTTCCAGTCGTTCTGGGTCATGACCAAGCCCATCGTTTTTCGAGACGCTCGGAAAGCCAGAGCAAGGCAATCACCAGCGCCAGCATGCAGAAAGAGATAGCCGCTCCGAGCGGCCAGTTGTAGGCTGCACCGAACAGACTGACCACAATGTTAGAAATCATGACGCCACTAGGCCCGCCCAGAAGCAGGGGTGCAAGAAAGTCCCCAAAGCTGAGGACAAAGGCGAACGTTGCACCCGCAACTACTCCCGGCATGGAGAGAGGAACGATGACCCGCCAGAATGTTTGTAACGCTGAGGCCCCCAGATCATGGGAAGCTTCGATCAGGTTGCGCGGGATATGCTCCATCGCTGCATACACGGGCAGAAAGGCGAATGGGGTATAAATGTGAGTCAGAGTCAGCACAACCGCGAACGGGCTATAGAGCAGAAAGTGCAAAGGATGGGTGGTTATGTGCAGGTACTGCAACGATGTGTTCAGAACACCATCCGTGCCCAAAATAGTCTTCCAGGCGTAAGCCCGCACCAGATAGCTGACCCAGAGTGGAATGATTACGAGCTGATACAGTAGGTCCTTCCCTTTTCGGGTGTGAAAGCTTAGTAGGTATGCGAGCGGATAGGAAAGCAGTACGGCAAAAAGCATGACCCGGGCCGCGATCCAGGCTGAGCGCAACAATGTCTGCCGGTACACTTCGCGTCCGAGCAACTGGCCGTAGTTGGCAAAGTTCCAGGTATGGCGCAGTGAGCCGGCAGCTGACACCGACCAAAAGCTGTAGGCGAACATCAGAGCATAAGGGAGCACCAGAAATGCCGCCACCCACACCAGAGGTGGAAGCGTAACCCAGGTTTTGTACGCGCGGGAGAACATGGCTAGGCGGCAGATTCCCGGACAAGGACTACATCTTCGGGAGAAAACTCTAATTCGACATGTCCTCGCAACAGACCGCGCTGCGGACAGCGTACCGTCAGTGTCAGCGATTCCGCGGTTTCAATGCGTACCAGTTCGCTAGCGCCATGGAAGGCGTAGTCGAGAACCAGTGCCCGAAATCTGACCGCTCCGGGGGTGGCGATTGCCGCTCGAATGCACTCTGGCCGCAGGGAAAACAGCGCGCTGCCGTCCGGCACGTTCGCAGGCCATGCTAGTGAACCAGTTCGCGCCATTCCTTGGCGCACGGTCGCCGGCAGCAAGTTGCTGTGGCCGATGAACTGCGCGGTGTAGGAGGTTGCGGGGCGGCAGTAAATTTCATCAGGTGCTGCCACTTGCTCTAGCTCTCCAGAACGCAACAGGGCTATACGATCTGACATCGTCATGGCTTCTTCCTGATCGTGAGTTACCAAGATAAAGGTGATGCCGACCTCGCGCTGTAAAGCCTTCAGTTCAACCTGCATCTGTCGCCGCAGGTTGGCGTCGAGCGCCGAAAGAGGTTCGTCCAGTAGCAGGAGCCGTGGCTGGTTTACCAAGGCTCGCGCCAGAGCCACCCGCTGCTGTTGCCCGCCGCTGATATTGGCGGGCCGGTAGCTTTTAAAAGACAGCATCCGTACCTTGGTGAGGGCGTCGGCGACACGCGTGCGAACCTCATCGAAAGATACTCCGGCCACCCGCGGCCCGTAGGCGACGTTCTCTTCTACGGTGAGATGTGGAAACAGTGCATAGTTCTGGAACACAGTGTTAACTTTGCGCTGGTAGGGAGGAAGCGGGTCGAGCCGCTCCCCAGCCATCCAGACTTCGCCTGAACTCGGTTGTTCAAAGCCGGCAAGAATTCGCAACAAAGTGGTTTTGCCCGATCCGCTCTCACCCAGAATGGTAAGAAACTCGCCGCTCGCAACCGACAGGGAAATATTCCGCAACACCGTATGCCGGCCAAAGTTCTTGGTAATCTGGCGCAGGCAGAGCAGGGGATCTGCGCTGCCGTCTGCCAGTAGTGCTTGCCCATCGCTCTGCATTTGGCCGTTGAAGTTTACTGCGCCGCCTTTACTTCATTCCAGATCTCGTTGTATTTGGTCCGGCGGGGGACATTTTGCCAAAAATAAATATGTTCTTGATATTCATCGACATTATCAAGATGCAGGTTTTTCCTTTGCTCGGGGCTGAGGAAGCGTGAGGCTTGGGGATTTGCAGGGGCGTAGCTGGTTACGTCGCTGACCTTTTTCTGAGTCTGTGCTTCGATCATGTATTCGAGGAAGCGGTATGCCAATTCTGAGTTGGCGCTGCCTGCCGTGATCATAAGGTGATCGATCCAGCCGGTAGTGTTTTCCTTGGGAATGACCTCACCTATTGGGAAACCTGCCTGATGCAGTTGGTTCGTCATCAGCGGCCAGCCCATTGCGGCAACGATTTCGTGGTTTTCGAATAAATTCGTAAGTTCGCCTCCGGTGGACCAAATCTTGCGGATATTTGGTTTCAGCGCGAGCAGCTTGGACTTCACGGCATCCAGTTCCTGATCACTCAGGTTGTAAAGATGACTGGGATCCGGCTTATCATAACCGAGCACTTGTGCCGCCATATACACCGTGGAGAGATCATCCCATACCGAGATCCGATTTCTTAATTTTGGGTCCCACAAAACTGCCCAACTCTCGGGCCCCACTGGAAAGGATTTGGAATCATAGAGCAGCGGATTCGGGCCCCACATAAAGGGAACGCCAAACACCTTACCCTTCACCCGAACCAGCGGCATGGCACGCAGCTTGGGGGAGAGCTGGCCGTAAGTCGGCAGTTTGGATAAATCGAGCGGAGTCGCCAACCCGGTTTCAGAAATCACGGTCGCGACATCGCTCGAAGGGGAAATCACGTCATAATTGCCGGCGCTACCTCCTCGAAGCTTGGCGACCAATTCATCGCTCGATCCCATGTAGGAGGCGGAAACCCTGCAATGATTCTCCTCCGCAAAGGCATTGACAAATGAGGGGTCGGCGTAGCCTTCCCAAACCAAAAGGCTCAGGGTGGGAGTCTTGCGGCCGCAGGCGGTTGTGAATAAAACCCCACTTAAAACAAACAAAAGCCAAAATTTCATGTCGAAATAACCTTGCGGGATTATAGCAAGCTTTTAGCGCGATGCCAGCCTGTTCACAGCCTGGCGACCAGTGAGATTTTGTCTTCGCGCACCTGCGATCTAATCAGGCTGGGCGGCGCGGAAAGATACAGCCTTTTGTAAGTAATGGCACTTCGTGATCCAATCCGCCAGACTGGCTGGAACATGTCTGGCATAGCCGATATCTGCAGCCGGAGCGCCCAGAGATCTGCCATTGGTTGAACCAAGAGGAGCGCGATCGGTCACCTGACGCCTGATGTCGGGCTGCTGGATCATTCCTCAGGCGGGCATTCTGAGTTAGTTTCAGTGGCACCTCCCCTCAAGCCAAATGTAAAATCGATCTGGCAGCAGCGGCATGCGCATTTCAACGATAAAGGCCAACACCCGAGACATGAGGGAAGTCATGCACGTATATGGCCTCTGAGGTTTGATTGTCATTGCCCAGCAATCGAGGTGC
>JAFAWX010000028.1 GCA_019241535.1 Acidobacteriota bacterium
CCCGGGTTCTGTGGCCGTCTGGAAGCAATGCTGGAAAGCTTCTTGGCCCAATCCATGACTGCCTAATTCTTATTTTATGCAAAGTTTCGCGCGAATAAAAACGTTTTCCTAAATTTGGCCTTAATCTGCGTACCAAACCACTAACTATCGCCCCATCAGCGTCTTCTGCGGCGCCCTGGATGGCCGGCGAGAACCCGCGCCTGTAGCGGCGTTTCCGGGTTACGCCTGATTCTAAGGCGGATACTACGTTATCGGACATTCCTCGCGCGTCCGGGCAAGTGCCCACTCGGCTTTACGACCCTCGCGAAGACCGGGCCCGGTATGCATTGCCGGCCGTCGTGGTGAGCTCGAGCCTGAACTTCAGTCGACGAGGCACGGTAATTTCCCCTTATAGATCCCCGCCGACAACCTGGGATCGGTCAATTCCGCTTCCCGCTTCACTTCAAAATTAAAGCAGCCCATGGTGCAACGCGTGCTCGCGAACCAGGCGGAAGGCAACAAGCAAGGCAATGGCGGCCAGGAGAAAGACCCACGTGCGTCTAGCCGCGCGCTGATCCAGACGAGCTCTGAGATCTTGCGCCAGGATTCCGCCGAGTACCAGGCCCGAGGCCAGTCCTCCAAGATGTGCCGAGTTGTCGATGCCGGGCACCAGAGTTCCGAAGACCAGGTTGTAGGCAGTAAAGGTGATGAGGCTTTTGAGCGTTGATCGCAGGGCTCTCCGCGGAATCCCCAGGCGGCCGAGGTAGAGGGCCGAAATCAGGGCTCCGACCATGCCGAAGATTGCTCCGGATGCGCCGGCTCCAACGCCCCGAGGATGCCACCAGAGGCTGCTGATACTGGCGGCCAGTCCGCAGGTTGTGTAAGTAAGGAAGTAGGTCCAGCGGTCGAAGATCACCTCCCCCCAGGCTCCCAGGTTCCATAAACACCACATATTTAAGGCGATGTGCAGGATTCCGATATGCACGTAATTGGCCGTGAGGATACGCCAGGGCTGCCCGTCAAGGGTCAGGGGACCGAAGTCAGCGCCCCACCTGATCAGCTGCCGCGTCTGCGGCATGCCGGGCGAAACTCCGGAAAACGACATGGCCACGAATACCAGTACATTGAGGGTGACAAGGACAAAGGTGACCGGCATCTTCTCGACCGCCGTAAAACGGCGCATGACTGCCGGCCTCGCTTGTGCGGGAGTGAGGAGCATTGCGCGGCAGCCGTCGCAGATGTTGTCAGGTTCAGGGCTGAGCGGCAGCTCCCGGTAGCAGCTACGGCAAGTTGTCATTGGGAATTACCCGGACCTCGCGAATGCTCGCAGGAATCGCCATCCTTACCTGCGCCGAGGAATGCGTCTCCAGACTCGAGTGCCACGCCCAACTCCGAAATTCAATCCGCCAGCACCTCGGCCGCGGTCATGCTGTCAGAGGTCTTTCTTATGGCCGCCCCGGTGACCAGTATGACAGAGGCAATTACGATCGCGCTGCCCGCCACGATATAGCGGTCTATTCTTTCTCCGAGAACCAGCCAACCCAGGAAAACTGCCACCAGCGGATTCACGTAGGCGTAAGTTGAGACTTTGGCCGTGGGCGCATGGCCGAGAATGTAAATATAAGCCGTATACCCGATCAACGATCCTCCGACAATCAGGTAAGCGATAGCGCCTATACCTCGAGCTGTCCACGTTGCATGCGCGAGCTCATGGTTCCCGAGTGCGAAGACCAGATTGCCCAGGCCGGCAAATAGGACTTGCCAGGCGGTTGCGGCAAAGCTCGGCGGGCCAGACTGCCACCTCTTCGAGAGTACCGATCCGAATGCCCAGCTCAGCGATCCGGCGAGCAGGGCGAGAGAGTACCAGAGCTGTTTTTTCCCGAGCTCTCCGGGCGCTCCCAGCTGTGGCCACAGCAGCACGATTGTTCCGACAAATCCCAGACCCAGCCCAACCAGCCCACGGGCCGACAAGCGGTGGTGTCCGATGAGCAGGGAGTCGAGCACCAGAAACCAGAGGGGGGTGATGGCCACCAGGAGCGCAGCCAGGCCGGTTGAAATATAGCGTTCCGAGTAAGAGAGCGTGAGGTTTCCTCCCATTAGCAGCAGGTTCCCGACCACGGCCAGCTCCAGAAGTTCGCGGGCGCTGTAGCGGACATTCTTGCCGCTCACGAGGCAATATCCAAGCATCAGTAGGCCGGCAAGGCTGAACCGGGTCGCACACATCAGCGCCGGCGGAATGTGCTCAATGGCGATATCGATCCCCAGGTACGTGGATCCCCAAAACAGGTAAACGAGCAGGAAGTTCAGGCCCAGAATGAAGCGGGATGGGTAAGCGGAGGCCATCTATCAGAGTTATAAGACGATAACCCGGGGGCTTTCGATTCAGGGAGATTGGTCGCCGCCCTCTGCGGGGGGCATCAATCGCCGCCGCTCGCCGGCGTGTGATCAAGATGGATTACCGGCACTCCCGGGGGCTGCTCGAGCACGAACTTGTCGTCCGGGAGCGGCTGGTTAATATCCAGTTTCACCATGTTGAGTGTGATGTCGTATTCCTCTTGCGGCCGCTTGATCTCAATTCGCGAAGGAAAGCGGACGGTATTGTAATCCTTGTACTCGGCATAGCGAGCCTCGGTTACCAGCGTGCCCGACTCGTCGTAAATTAGCTGACTCTCCGGAAGCAGATCCTGGCGGTTGAAGACAATCTTGCGTGATAACCAGCCGCCGCTCCCGTGTCCTCGAATTACCTCGATGACGTAGTCCGGCTGCTCGAACTTGCGGCCTTTTTCGCCGCGCACGGTTTCCGTGCTGTTTTCGAGCACGGGAATTTCTTTCTCGAGATCGATCTCCCGCAGCAGGAGGGCGTCGTAGATGGCCTGCGGGCGGAGGTTCTCGAGCGGTTGCTGCGGGTTCGGCGTCACCACATCATTGCGGCCGACAATAAAGCGATTCTTCGCAGGAATCCACACCTTGAATTGTCGCCCGTCACTGACCATGTCAAAGGCCCGGTTGCGCACGATGGGCATCAACCCGATCATACGCAGCATGGCGGGTTTTCGGGCCAGCACGTATCCGCGGATCTCCTTGTACTCGGTAATCCTGCCTTTCTTCGCTCCCCCGACGGCGGTATCGATATCCACGGTGGCCTGCATGGTCTGGATATTGGCCGCCTGCTGGTTGATGTAGGCGATTAACTGCGGCTTGGTGGCAATTTTCAAGGGAATGGGACTGAGTGTCTGTTCAACCCGTCGGGTGCGCAATAAACACCCTGCCAGGGGCAGGGTTGCGAGCCAGAGGAGCACTGCGGAGTAGGGGAGCTTCGACGTCATTTCTATCAAACCAGTATAAAGTAGCAGGATTTCAACCCTGGTTGACCGTCCCCGCTCTACCTCTGGCTTGTGCTCCGCCGCAGAGCGGCCACATTGCGGTTGTGCTCTTCAAGCGAGGTAGCAAAACGATGATGGCCGTTTCCGTCGCTCACGAAGTAATAGAAGTGTGTCTCGGCGGGGTGCAGGGCTGCCTGAAGCGAATCTTTGCCCGGATTCGAGATGGGGCCTGGAGGAAGGCCTGGATGGCGGTAGGTATTGTAGGCGGAATCAAATTGCATGTCAGCATGGTGCAGGGCGCCGCCGTAGCTCCCCTTGAGCAGCTCTGCATAAATGACGGATGGGTCCGCCTGCAAGGGGATGCGGCCGTCCAATCGGTTGAGGTACACGCCCGCAACTTGCGGACGCTCTTCGGGAACGGCGGTTTCTTTTTCGATGATCGAGGCAAGCGTCACAATTCGTTGGGTGTCCCCGGCCAGCCCGATCTGGGCGGCCACCTGGTGGAACTGCGCGACCATCTCCGCCGCCATCTCGTGCATGCTTTGGGTGCGGGTGAAGCGGTAGGTGTTCGGAAACAGATAACCTTCAAGCGAGGCGGCTTGCGGCGCAAGATCGGTCACCAAGAAAGTATCGCCGGTTGCGACCTTCAAAAAATCCGCAGCCGGGCCGAGCCCGGCGTTTTCAAGCGCGCTTGCGATGTCGAACATGTTGAAGCCTTCGGGGATGACAACCGTGTGGAAGTAAATATCCCCGCGGGCGAGCCGTCTGTGTATTTCGAGAACGTTCGCGCTGCGCTCAAACAGGTACTCCCCGGCCTTGAGCGTCGAGCGGCGGTGAAGCGCGTGCCAGAGGACAAAAGCGTCGAAGCTGCGGATGACGCCTGCGGCCTTGAGCTCGCGGGCGATACGGCGGCTGGAGTAGCCCGGACGCAACATGACCAGTTTGCTGGCGCCGGGAGACAGCGGCACAAGCAGGCCAAAGGCAAGCCACCCGGCAAAGAGCATGACCGCGACACTTACGAGTAGGATGAGCCTGCGCACCACCTCTTAGTTTAGAGGAAGGCGGAATCGATACCGGTTAACCAAAGGACTAAGCGAAGGAGAGCACTTTGGGTAAGTGCCGCAAAACCCGTAGGTTCATGCCGGTGCATCTCTTGCGTCCAGCCAGCTCTGAAGGATGAGCATGGCCGCCATGCGATCTATCGCCTGGCCTCGCCGTTTGATGGATAATTCGGCCTCCCGCAGCACGCGGTCGGCCTGCCTCGTCGTCAGGCGCTCGTCCCACAGATGCACCGGCAGACCACAGAACTTGCGGAGCTCATCGGCAAAACGCTCGATTTTTGCCGACTGGGGACCCTGGGCACCGCTCAGACGCAGCGGATAACCGACTACGATTTCAGAGACTTCGTACTCGCGCAGGATGCCTGAAAGCTGCTCGAAATCCCAGCGCTTGTTCCGGCGCCGGATGGTCTTGAGCCCCTGAGCAGTAATTCCCAAAGGATCAGAAACCGCCGTACCGATCGTCTTTGATCCGACATCTAAGCCTAGGATCCTTGGCGGCAGCCCGCCGCCAGAGTAGCTGCCCAGGGCCATGCTGGAATTATATGTCGCAGGCGACCACAAACGTCGAACCGGGACGCGAAGTCGAGGAACTGTCTGCACGCAAGAGGCTGCCCCCTCCCGACGTCGCCCTCTCTCCGCCCCCGGCCAGGCGCAAGGACTGGGCTCTCGGGGTGATGGGCATCGGGGTGCTTCTGGCGATCTGTTATTTCGCTGAAGTTACCATTGTCGTCGTCCTGGTTTCCGCGCTCATCGCCTTCATTCTCGCCCCGGTTACCGATCTTCTTACCCGGCTGCGACTGCCGAGGACGGTTGCCGCGGCTCTGGTCATTTTGATCCTGTGCGGATTGCTGGTCGGGATCGCCTTTCTCGGCATCAATCAGGCCGATAATTTAGTAAGCGAACTGCCGAAGTATTCCGCCGACATCCGCCACGATATCTCGAAGATCTCAAGGAAAGTTCGCAATCTCGAGGCCATCGGCACGCCCGATGGGAAGCCCCCGCGCCCGCGCCAGCCGGCCAGCGACTGGAACGAAATGGTCACCCGAGGCTTCGGATCGGCGGCAGAAATTATCCTGGCGGCCTCTTTTGTCCCTTTCCTGGTTTTTTTCATGCTGACCTGGCACGAACACGCGCGCGCTGCAACCGTCCAGCTGTTCCCCCCGGAGAACCGCCATGCGGCGCATGTCTCGATCGGCCTCATCTCCCTGATGGTGAGGAACTTCATCATCGGGAATTTCTTGATTGCCCTCATGATCGGGGCTCTGAGCACGGTCGTATTTGCCCTGCTGCATGTTCCCTTCTTCTACTTCGCCGGGCTAGGGAGCGGTTTCCTGAGCCTGGTTCCATACCTGGGACTGGTGCTCGCGCTCTTGCCGCCGCTGTTTCTGGGCATCGGGCATATCAGTCTGAGCAGTGTGCTTTGGATAGCGGTCGCCGTGTTCACCTTCCATGTCCTCTCCGTCAATGTGCTCTATCCGCTATTTCTCGGCGGGCGCCTGCGGCTGAATCCCCTGGCCTTAACTATTGCGCTTCTGATTTGGGCGTGGCTGTGGGGCGCCGTCGGGCTGGTGCTTGCCATCCCCATCACCGCCGCGATGAAAATTGTATTTGACCACGTTGAATCGCTGAGGCCGGTTGGCGCCTGGCTGGGTGAGAATATCGCGCGCAAGCGGCGACCCAAACAGGGATCAGAATAGGAAGGGAATAGAGGACCCGGGGGTTTTCAGGACTCGAGTTCGCCCGCTTCCGGAAACTTCAGGTTGGTCCTCGACAGGGTTTCCGCGAGCACAACTTCAATGTGCGATTCTTCGCAGTTTCGCGCCAGCGCCAGTTCGCTTACCAGCAGGTAGCGGGCGCGCTCAAGCATCTTCTTTTCCCGGAAAGACAAGCTCTTTGATTCTTTCAGTACCAGCAGGTTCTTAAGCACGGCGGCTACTTCAAGCAGAGAACCGGTGCGCATTCGGTCGGAATTCTCCTTGAAACGGTCCTTCCAGTCGGCAGCGTTCTCCGTGGCCCCATCGGAAAGAAAATCAAGAATCTTCTGCACTTCGCCGTTTCTTACCACCCGCCTTAGACCGACGGCTCCGACGCTATGAAAAGGAACCGTAACTTTCAAGTTGCTGGATTTGATATTCAGGAGGTAATACTTTTCGGCCGTGCTTCCAATTGTGCGGCTGCCGATCTGCTCGACCACTCCGACGCCGTGGTTGGGATAAACGACCCGGTCGCCAATGCGAAATTCACTACTACCGTTGCTGCTCATAAGGGAACAGCCAAATATCGCAACACCTATCTATTCTAGCCTACCGCTCGACTATTAACAATTTACACCTTGCCGTTTCCCCTCTTTTCATCAACTTATCGCCGGCCCAAGAAACCCGTTCAGCGCGTAGTGAACCCGGCACTGCTGTTTGAAACGCGCCAGGAATATCTTTCTCGACCTCCCTCGAACCAGAAAAGCTGCCCGGCAGAACATCGAAAGCCGTGACCCATATGCGGCCATGCCCATCAGGTAAGGTTTATAATTTCGCCAGCATGACCGAGCACATCAAAAAAAAACTGCAGGACGAGATCAATTTGCTCGAGCGCGAACTGGTGCACGAACTCCCCAAGGAGATCAAAAAAGCCGCTTCTCTGGGCGACCTCAGCGAAAATGCCGAGTACCACATGGCCAAGCAGCGGCAGGAGTATGTGAAAGCCCGGGTGCGGCAGCTCAGCAAGCGCCTGGCCGAACTCTCGATGGTCAACATGAATAACATTCCCCGGGAC
>JAFAWX010000101.1 GCA_019241535.1 Acidobacteriota bacterium
CTGCCGAATGTTCATGCTAGGCATACTGATATCGTGACACATATTGTGTCACATTGTCAAGAATACCGTGTGCGGGCATGACCCATAAAGTAACCTGGTGGCGCATGCCGGCGACACGCTCTTCATGCGGCCGGACATCTACGACCCGTTGTGGCTGGCCGAGAGTAGCCGTCACCGCGGCCAACAACATTTACTGTTATGACATGGCTTACACCGCGGCTCGTTAAGGCGGTTAAAACCAAAACCTCGCCCTGGAAGGAGACGGGGCTGGATGCAATCGGCCAAAATTCCGGCCTCTGGCGAGGGGAGGGGGAACATTTTTCGTGAGATCCTTTTCGTAGGACAACTTAGCGGCCCTGAGTTCGAGATCGAACACTTCTCGGGCGTTCAGCGCTCCCCGCTCGATAACCAGGGTCGCAGGCTACAACCGCCACTGCCCCGCTCTTCATCTCAGCCATTCGCACGCCCTAATGCCGCTCCCGAGGAGTGTGCTGTTTGAAAATCGGACTTGTCGCCCCTCCCTTCATTGCGGTTCCTCCTGAAGATTATGGTGGAACTGAGTTGTTCGTAGCTCACCTGGCCGAAGGCCTTCAGCGCGAAGGCATCGATGTCGTTGTCTATACAAACGGTGAGTCGAAGGTAAACGCGCAGCGCCGCTGGATCTATGAGCGCTCAGAGTGGCCTCTCAAAGCATCCCAGCACGTCTTCGAGCGAGAGTTGAACCACACCGCCTGGGCGGTCCAGGATGCCGCACGGGACTGCGACGTTGTCCATGTCCAGTCGGCGATGGCAATTGCGCTGTCGCGGTTTGTAAATCGCCCCATGGTGCTGACCCTGCATGGGCCAAACGACAAAAAATTGACCGAGTACTACCGCAGTTACCCCAACCTGCACTATGTGTGTATCAGCGAGGCGCAGAGCCAAAACGAATCGATGCCCAAAATGCGTATTATTCACCACGGCATCGACCTTAGCAGCTACCAACTGGTAGAGAACAAACAGCAATACTTGAGTTTCATCGGACGGATTGCCCCCATAAAAGGAACTCACCTGGCGATTGATGTCGCAAGGCGCACCGGCATCCCGTTAAAGATCGCCGGTGAAATACAGCCGGTAAACCGTGAATACTTTGAAAAGAAAATCAAGCCGGAGCTCGATGGGAAGCTGGTCGAATACATCGGGCCGGCGGACCTTAGGGCCAAGAACGAACTCTTGGGCAATTCCATGGCCATGCTGTTTCCGATCCTGTGGAATGAGCCCTTCGGGTTGGTCATGGTCGAGGCTATGGCTTGTGGTACACCGGTACTGGCCATGCCGGGAGGCTCCGTGGCTGAAATTGTGCGCAACGGCGTATCAGGCTTTATCTGTTCTAGTGCGCGCGAGATGAGCAAGCGCGTGCGCGATTTGAATATTCCTGCGGCATCGGTCCGCCGCTATGTGGAAGAAAACTTTTCCGTCGAGCGGATGGTTAGAAGTTATGCGAGCCTGTACGAGCAAATACTCCGCGAAGGGCAGGCTGCAGAAGTGGCCGTGGATCCTAATTTCAGCCGCAGCAAAGCGAGCTAAGACGAATGGGTTAGCTTTACTAAAAGGTCCGGTTGCTCTGCCCTTCTACATCGTCAGCTATGGCAACCCATCCTGCCATAACCGGAGTCCACTTGGCCCATGGTCACAGCTGATAGGAACAGCTGTCCGTTGCCCTGCTCCTTCAACCAGGCGATCACGGGCCCCGTGCGGTCGCGGCTTGCGCAGTTCGGAAATCACGTTGGTATCTAAGAGATACCTGTTCATTCGAACTCCATGACCGCCCGCCGTCGCGACTTACGGCTCTGCGAAATGAAACCTTCAAAGCGGGGTTCCGGAGCCGGAAGCAAAGCCTTGAGACTTGGTCGGGCGGCCCTCTGCAGACGCTTCCATTCCGCAATGGAGACCAGGACAGCAGTTCCGATTCCTCGACGAATGATAATTTGGGGACCCTTCTTGATGGCTGCATCCAAGAATTCACTGAACCGAGATTTCGCATCCTGAACTTGCCATGCACTCATAGACAAACTCCTTAGTTGTCGATCAAATTTATTTTAATGACTAGACCAAAGCGACGAAGATGCCGCGTGGGTCGAGTTTGAGCATCTTCCGACGGAGAGTTGCGATAAGCGCATTGATAGGCTTCGATCGGCAAAACCTAGAAGGGAGTCAACGCCTTGGCCACATCCGGAACAAGCATTGGCGGAGAGTTCATTTTCCGCTTTTCTCGCCTGCTCTCTCGATACGGGGGTACTCTTAAAGCACAGATGCCCTGACAACTGCCAAAAGGATTCAATCGTCTGAACCCGTCGAGAGCAAAGACTTGACGTGAAAAAGGCGAAGCAGAGGTGTACCAGGCGCTGCCATTGACAGAGCTCAACGAAGACCGTAGGATGCCGTCTCAGCTCCCCCTGACAAGTATCAACATTTCAATGAGAGTCTATGTATGACCATCCGGGACTTCTTTGCCAAACAATTCATCGATGTCATCGAGTGGGTAGAACCCGAGGACGGAATCCTGGCTTACCGTTACCCGATGCAGGACCGGGAGATACAAAGCGGTGGCAAGCTGACGGTGCGAGACTCGCAGCTGGCCGTGTTTGTCAATGAAGGCAAAGTCGCCGATGCTTTCGGACCGGGTCTTTACACGCTCAATACTCATACGCTGCCGATCATGACCTACCTTGAAAACTGGGACAAAGCTTTCAAGTCCCCTTTCAAGTCCGACGTCTACTTCTTTTCGACCCGCCTGCAAACCAACCAGCATTGGGGCACGCCCAATCCGATTACCATCCGCGACAAGGAATTCGGTGCCGTGCGGCTGCGAGCCTTCGGAATTTACGCCTACCATCTGGTAGACGCCAAAGTCTTCTACACGCGCGTGAGTGGCACGCGCGAGACGTACACCGTCGCCGATCTCGAAGGACAGCTGCGCAACACCATCGTCGGCCGCCTAACCGATAGCTTCGCGAACAGTCAATTGCCGTTTCTCGACATGGCCGCCAATCAGGTCGCACTCTCTGAAAAGATTTCCGCTCAGCTCAAGCCAGGCTTCACCGAACTCGGCCTGTTTCTCGACAGTTTCGTGGTTGAGAATCTGTCCCTTCCCGAAGAGTTGCAGAAGATACTTGACCAGCGAATCAGCATGAATATGGTCGGCGATATGAGCCGCTACACGCAGTTTGAAGTGGCGCAGTCAATCCCCCTGGCGGCGGCAAATGAAGGCGGCGGGGCGGCCGGCGTCGGTGCAGGCCTAGGAGCTGGTGTGGCCATGGGTCAGGCAATGGCCGACGCATTGAAGAAGGCGGGAGGATCCGGAGGGGAACCTGCGTCGCCAGCCCCCGCCCAGGCAGCCGCCGGCCAAACCGCTGCCAGCGCGGATTCAAAGTTCTGCCTGAACTGCGGCAAGGCGATTCCCAGGATAAGCAAGTTCTGTCCCGAGTGCGGGCACGCACAGTAATAGGCAGGTCGTTTCCGTCATGAGCGGGATCGAATGGATCGTCGAGGCGCACGGATGTCGTGCCGAATCGCTGCGGAATCAGCCGCTTCTACGCCAGCTCTTTGATCGCATCATCGGCGACATGAGACTCCGCCCGGTGGGAGAGGCGCGGTGGCATGAATTTCCCGAAACTGGCGGAATCACTGGTTTTTGTGTGCTCTGCGAGTCGCACCTCGCATGTCATACCTTCCCCGAGTCTGGATCCCTCTGCCTGAACCTGTTTTGCTGCGTCCCACGCGAGCCCTGGGCATTTCAATCCGAACTGACCCGGCTGTTTGCCGCACGCACGGTTTGTGTTCGTGCCGTTGACAGAATGTACCACTCGCCGTCGCAGCTCGATTCTGAAGTGACGCTAGCCGCGGGAGACCCGCGATAAATGAGGCAGCCTGATG
Organism: Acidobacteriota bacterium; assembly: GCA_019241535.1. Taxonomy (GTDB): domain Bacteria; phylum Acidobacteriota; class Terriglobia; order Terriglobales; family Acidobacteriaceae; genus Gp1-AA145. The sequence continues at coordinate 3,916 of JAFAWX010000101.1, forward strand.
CAAATTGCCCCAACTGCGGGGCAAGAATCGTTTTTCGCTGGTCTGCCAGCGTGCAGACGGTATGTGAATACTGTAAGTCGATTCTGGTGCGGACCGATGTGGACCTGAAAAAAGTCGGCCAAGTTGCTGACTTGCCTCCTGACAGCTCTCCCATCCAGATCGGAACCGAGGGCATATATCGAACTCGTGCCTTTGTCGCCATTGGGCGAATCATCTACGAATACGATCAGGGAAGCTGGAACGAATGGCATTTGATGCTCAACAACGGCGTGAGTGGCTGGCTGGGAGACGCGCAGGATACCTACGTGGTTACGTTCTCGTCACCCGGGCGCAAGCTGCCGGACACCTGCCAGGTCGGCGAGCGCTACACGTGGGATAAGGAAACATACACGGTCAGCACCATCACCAGGGCGCACTATCGGGGAGTGGAAGGAGAGCTGCCCTTTCAGTACTGGGACAAGAAAGATGTCCTGTTCATCGACCTTATGTCGGAACATGGCAAATTTGCCACTCTCGACTACAGTGACAAGGAGCCGCAGCTTTACCTTGGCGAGGCGGTTGAATTCGACGATCTCAAGCTGAAGAACCTGCGTAGTTTTGAGGGCTGGGCATGAGCACTATCGGGCCAACGCCTGCCGGTGCTCCTCAGGTCAGATCGCTCAATTGTCCCAATTGCGGCGCTACACTCACTCTGCGATCTTTCGGCCAAGCGGTCACGATTGTCTGCGACAGCTGCCACTCCATTCTTGATGCCCAAGATCCCGCAGCAAAAGTGCTGCAAACATTCGAGGCCGCCGCCGGCAAGGATCGGCCCCTGATTCCTCTCGGCGCACGGGGAACAATTCGCGGAGCCCTGTACGAAGTCATCGGATTCGAGCGCCGGACAATTCAGGTGGAGGGCGTGGACTATAGCTGGCACGAGTACGTCCTCTTCAATCCCTATAAAGGGTTTCGCTACCTGACGGAGTACGACGGCCACTGGAATGATACGAGCACTCTTCGCTCTCTCCCGGTGGTTGGCGCCGGAGGCAGGGTCACGTACTTGGGGGAGACATATCGACACTTTCAGACCGCTCAGGCCGCAACCAGCTTTGTTTTGGGCGAGTTTCCCTGGCAAGTCCGCGTCGGCGAGGCAGCCGTTGTCTCAGATTACATTTCCCCACCGCGGGTGATTTCACGAGAAGGTAGCGGACAGGAGGTTACCTGGTCGCTCGGTGAATACCTTTCCGGGCATGACGTTTGGAAAGCCTTTAAACTTCCCGGACATCCGCCGGCGCCCATCGGAGTTTACGAAAATCAGCCCTCTGCGCTCAAGGCGCAGGTGAAAAAGATCTGGACGATGTCGGCTGGTTTTCTGGTTGCGCTGATTGCACTCGGTGCCCTGTTCTATGCGACTGCCCGCAACGAGCAGGTTTTTGAACGGGCTTACAGCTTCGACACGGCGACAAAAGGCGAAGCATCGTTTGTCACCGACATGTTCGAACTGAAGGGGCGGGCTTCGGATGTCCAGCTGATGACCCATGCTCATGTGGACAATAACTGGATTTATTTGAACTATGCCCTCATTAATCAGGATACCGGCCAGGCCTTTGACTTCGGACGGGAGGTCAGTTATTACCACGGTTATGACCAGGACGGCTCATGGTCGGAGGGAACTCAGAAAGACACGGTCACAATTCCCAGCGTACCTCCGGGGCGCTACTACCTGCGAGTGGAACCCGAGAGCGACTATCGCCGCGGGACTATCTATTACACGATTGGAATCAGGCGCGACGTGCCGCAACTGGCTTTTTTCGGCCTGGGCGCGTTGGCACTTCTCATCCCCGCGGTATTGCTTACCTGGAAATCCATAAACTTTGAGCACCTTCGCTGGGCAGAGAGCAGCTACGCTCCAGGCGAGAGCATGGCCCCTGTGCTCGCCGCCCCGCTCCGCCAATTCTTCAAGCAGGACGACCAATGATTCGAAGCCTGTTTCTGATTTACGGACTCGCGGTGCTGGCTTTGGTTTCCGCGGCCGAGTACCGCGGATGGACCCTGACTTCCATCAGTGAAGTCAAGAATGTTCCCAAGTCGGTGCGCGACAATCCCGGTTCTTATCGTTCGGTTTACGGCTCTTACCACCATTACACAGGAGGCAAATGATGGGTGTGCTGCTCACTAACGTGGTAAATGCGGTCATCTATGCCGCTATTGGCATCGTTATTTTTGCCGGCGCGTTTCTGGTGCTCGACAAGGTTACGCCCTACAATCTCTGGAAAGAGATCGTGCAGGAGCACAATACCGCCCTGGCGTTGCTACTGGGGGCGATGTCTTTGGGCATCTGCGTCATTATCGCCTCTGCCGTTCACTGACCTTGGGAATTCTGCTCTTCATCACCGTGCTGTTGATCGCCGCCTGTGGGCTGATTTACGAGCTCGTAGCCGCCACTCTGGCCAGTTATCTGCTTGGCGACAGCGTGCTGCAGTTCTCGACTATCATAGGTTGCTATCTTTTTGCCATGGGTATCGGAAGCGCGCTGTCCCGCTACATCCATCGCGGGCTCGCCTACCGTTTCGTGTGGACCGAGCTCATGCTGGGGCTGATCGGCGGCTTCTCTTCTGCTTTGCTCTTTTTGGCGTTCGCTTATACCCAGGGTTTCGCGCTTCTCATGTACGCGCTGGTGATCGTAATCGGCGTGTTGGTGGGGCTTGAAATCCCTCTGCTGATGCGCATAATTCGCGCTCGCTATCTCTTTCGCGATGTGGTGGCACACGTCCTCACCTTCGATTACCTGGGCGCCCTCGGAGCATCGCTACTTTTTCCCATTCTGCTCGTCCCCAGGCTCGGTCTGGTGCGCTCGGCCATCTTTTTCGGCATCGTCAACGTGGCGGTCGCCCTGTGGAGCACGTTTCTGTTTTCAAGCCAGCTTCAGAGAACGCGTGCCCTGCGCATCGTGTCGTGTGTGCTGTTATGTGGTCTGGCAGCCGGGCTGGCGCAGGCCAGGCGCATCACGGCAGCAGCCGAGGATAATATCTACGCGGATGAGATTATCTTCGCGCGCGACACTCGCTATCAGCACATCGTTCTGACCCGCTTCAAGGATGATCTTCGGCTGTTCCTCAACAGCCATCTGCAGTTCAGCTCACGCGACGAGTACCGTTATCATGAAGCGCTCGTTCACCCCGCGTTGGCCGCCATTCCGGCGCCCCGCCGCGTGCTGGTTCTCGGAGGAGGCGATGGCCTGGCGGTGCGGGAAATTCTCAAGTATCCCCAGATTGAGAGCATTACCCTGGTCGACCTCGACCCGGAAATGACGCGTCTTTTTTCACGCTATCCCATGCTGACGGCGCTCAATCAGAAATCGCTTTCCTCACCTAAGGTGCACATCATCAATGAGGACGCTTTCCCCTGGGTAGATGCGACCAGCGACAGCTTCGATTTCATCGCCGTCGACTTTCCCGATCCCACCAACTATTCTCTCGGCAAGCTGTACACCACGGCTTTTTACAAGGCAGCCGGCCGCCATTTAAGCGCTCAGGGCCTGATGGTGGTACAGAGCACCTCGCCGATGTTCGCCCGAGATTCCTTCTGGTGCATCGCTGAAACACTGAAACAGGCAGGGCTGCGCACTTATCCCTACCACGTATATGTTCCATCGTTCGGAGAATGGGGATTTATCATCGCCGGCCTGCGTGAGTATCAGCTCCCTACCTCGCTGCCGGCCGGGCTTCGCTTTGTCGATACCGGCGGGCTTGCCGGTTTGTTTGAATTTCCGCCAGACATGTCCCCTTTGGCCATGCCAGCCAACCGGCTCAATGACCAGATCCTGGTGCGCGCCTACGAGCAGGACTGGAAGGACATCAGCCATTGAGCATCTCCCGCCGGAGATTTCTGGAGTCGGCCAGTGCGGCGCTCATCGGGCTGTCGGTCAAAAGCGATCGCCGTGACCGGCCCATTCCCGGCGGCTTCGTAAACGATGCGTTCGAGCTCGGCCACAAACTGCGGGATCAATCCAGCTTTCCTGCAAGTAAGCGAATCGTGCGATTGCCGGTTGTGATTGTCGGAGGCGGAATTGCCGGCCTCAGTTGCGCGTGGCGACTTCATAAGCGTGGCTTTAGCGACTTCCTGCTGCTCGAAATGAACGCCCAGGCCGGAGGAAACTCCCGCTGGGGCGAAAACGAGTTTACCGCCTACCCGTGGGCGGCTCACTACGTTCCGGTCCCCGGAACAAAATCGCGCTACGTTCGAGAACTGTTTGAGGAGCTAGGGGTTCTGGTCGCGGGTCAGTGGCAGGAGCGTTATCTGTGTTTCTCCCCGCAGGAACGACTGTACCTGTTCGGACGCTGGCAGGAAGGAATTGAACCCGCAATCGGATTGAGCAGGTCGGATCGCGACCAGTTCCGGCGTTTCCAGGACGAGATCCAGAGATTTCGAGCGAGCGGCGAGTTCACGGTGCCCATGGAAGTGGGATTCTCCACGAGGACAGCCGAACTCGACCAGCAGTCTTTTTCGTCCTGGCTGCGTTCGAAAGGAATCGACTCCCGCATAGTGAACTGGTACATGAATTACTGTTGCCGCGATGACTACGGTGCAACCAGCGAGGATACCTCGGCCTGGGCTGGCATCCAGTACTTCGCTTCCCGGGAGCCGGAGGAGAAAGGCCCGCTCACCTGGCCGGAAGGAAACGGCTGGATCGTGCGACGGCTGCTTGAGCGCCTCGGCAACTTTGTTCATACCGGGCAGATGGTGCACAGAATAGCTGTTGACAAGAAAGCCGTGAGCGTCTTCGCGGGAGATACAAAGTATGAGGCACGATTTGTTGTTTTCGCCGCGCCGACCTTTCTCGCTCCCTATCTGGTTCTAGGTATGGCGCCCCTCCATGATTTTGAGTACTCGCCGTGGCTGACGGCAAATCTCACCCTTGAGCGTCTCCCGGACTCCTACGGCGGTGACCCGACCTGGGACAGTGTCTCGATGGAATCCCCTACTCTCGGCTACGTAGATGCCACTCACCAGAGTGTGCGCACCCACCCTGAGCGTACGGTATGGACCTTCTACTGGGCCCTCGCCCAGGGATCCCCTTCAGAAAATCGTCAACTGCTTCTGGCGCGGGATTGGCGCTACTGGCAGGAAGGCATCATTCGCGATCTCGAGCGCCTGCATCCGGACATTCGGGCGTGCATCTCGCGCATCGACCTGATGCGGATGGGCCACGCAATGGCCCGTCCAAGGGTCGGCGCTATCTTTTCTCATGAGCGCCAACATCTTCGCAAAGCCCCCGGGCCCATATTGTTTGCTAACTCTGACCTCAGCGGATTTTCCATTTTTGAAGAGGCCCAATATCGGGGAGTGATTGCAGCAGAAAGAGTATTGGATTTACTAGGTTAGTGGCACCGGATAGAAGGCAAGGGAGTGCAATGCGAATAAATTCTGTTGAGCACTCCCTCGACGCCGCTCGTGCTCGCTCGAGAAAATGAGGTTTCATCACCGGCCCGTTGAAAGCGGAGTCTTGAACGGCGGTGCAGTAAACCGATCCTCTGCCTAGTCTTTCGCCAGGCGTTTCGGCTTGTGGCGAAGGCTGCGGCCCTCGATAAGACGAAACAGCTCTTCTGCGAGATTCGTGGCGTGATCCCCGGCCCGCTCGAGCGCCTGCGCCATTAACAAGACGTCCGCGGCATGCTGCTTTTCTTTGTGCTCCAGATTTTGGAGATGCCGGCGGAAAAGGGATCGGTAAATGCGATCGATTTCATGGTCAGCGCGCAGCACGTATGTGGCAGGATCGAGCTCGCGCCGGGTGAATCCCCCATGGATCTCTTTGAGCATCTTCTCGAGGATCTCCAGCATATCGAGGAGCTGTTGCGAATCCGATTTGGGCAACTGACTGTCGAGGTTCTGGGCGCATTGTCCCACCCACCAGAGTAGGTCACCGATGCGTTCAAGATCCATACTGAACCTGAGCGAGGCTAGAAGCTCGCGCGCCTCGAGTTCCGTAACCTCTGTGATGGCGGCGGGAAGCTGCTGGTCGATTTGCCGCTCGATTCGATCGAGCTCTTTCTCGCAATCGCGTACCGCAATAAGAGCCATGCGGGATGAATGGCGCAGGAAGTCCTTGACATTGAAAACGGCATCGCTTGCGACCAGACAGGCGCGAACAGCGAGGTCATTAAGCTCGTGGGTTGCGCGGCTATAAGTATCGGTTCTTGGTGACATAGTTGCTTTTTCGCTTGGCCGCATCTTCGTCGTGGGTTGGGTCCAACGCGGTGAGTAGGCTGGCGGGTTAACTGTTCACTGGATAATCCGAATAGTTTTTGGCTCGCATCAGGCGGCGCGGGCCTGGTTCTCAGCTCCCCAGGGCAGAATCACTACCGGGCAATTACAGGCCAGCTCAAGCAGGTGCCTGGCTGCCGCCAAGCGCTCAGACAAGGAAGTATACTCGCTGTAGCCTTCTGCACGGATCCTAAGAACCGGCGCTGTCGAGTCCACCTCCAAGCGTTGTATTCGGCTGTTATGTTGCCGGTCACAAGCGCAGGCAAAACGCAGGATGCCGCCCAGAATCTTCACCGCGTGACGCTTTCCTTGCGCCAGAGCTCGAAATCTTGGCTGTTTTTCCCGGGGTAGCGCTCCCCGATGATAACGCGCCACGGCGGCGGCCAGACTCATCTCGTCTCCGGCCCACCCCAAGGGGGGGGACAACTTCCGGATCATTCGCGCCGACGCCTTGTGGTGGCCTTTGCTGGTTTTCGCGAGCCCAACGTCATGCATAAGAGCCGCCGCTTCCAGAATGTCGCGGTAATTTTTCTGCTTCGGCTGACGCAAAATTCCCTCCGCTGGCAATCCATCGTAGAGTTCGAGCGCCAGCCTGGCGACATGCTCGGCGTGCTCAATTGCCGGATCCAGGAAAGAAGCCCAGATCTGCAAACGTTCCAGGGCTATCGAACGCAGCTCCTCAGGAGGTGGCAGGGCGGCGCGCCAGATCACCCAGGCGGAGTTGCGCCCGGTCATTTTCTGACGATATTCCTTGAGGCGCTCTTGGCGTTCCTGTCGCAGCCGCGCCCGCCACCAGGAGCGGCTAGCGGCGTTCGGAAAGGGCTTGATACTGGTTGTCATTTGCCAGAGCACGTCGAAGTCGTGCACATCGCCCAAAAGGCGTTGCAGCTGCTTTAGATCTTGTCCGCAAATCTCCTCGAGGCGGGGCAGAAAATTCTCGACCGTATAACGAAAGCGCTTGAGGCCGATGCGCAACTGGTGGAACGCTCGACCGGAGCGGTTGCGCAGGGCGCGGTGGTGAAGTTCGTAGGCCTCGCCCCAGCGTTCCACGGCGAGATGGGCAAAAACCGGACTGTCTATGGGAATGCGCGCGGCGCGTTCAGGCAATGCGGCCGCCCAGCTTTTCCATTGCCGCCGATCAAACTGGTGCAGTGCGGCGAGAGCGGTATTCTTGAGCGTCTGCTCTCGGCTGGTCAGGTGCTCGCCCAACGCTTTCCCGACCGGATCATTTGCGGGCGCGAGCTTCTGGACCCATTCAAGCATTACATGCGTGTCTCGCAGGTCGCCGAGGTTTCTAAAGAGCTCCCTGCCAGCCTTCTTCATCTTTTTCCAGCGATTGTCCGAATCGACAACCATGATGCCGTCGGCCATCGACCTACACCGCCTGAGCGCCGTGCGCAGATCATGCACGGGATCAGCTCCGAAATCCGCGGCCACCCGGTCGCACTGATCGAGCACTTCCTGCATCCAGTAGGCAATCCCTACGCGTTTCCGATCAACTAGAGCAGTCTCAGCCATGAACCTAAGCTTATCAGCGATACGCACAAGAATGCAGCGCCCAAACCGTCCTGTCTGTTCACAGAGCGAATCCTAAAATTCAAAGTCGTTTCAGGAATTGCTTCGCTCCGCGCCAAAGCCGCGCATCTGCTGGAAGGCATTGCCTGGACGGTGAATTGTTGTACTGCTTGCCGACAGAACAGATTCAGCTGGTAACATATGGGCGGCTCATGACGCAATGTTATGCTTGGGTTCCGTAGCCCTAATACCATGTCCAACCCGGATTCTTCAGAATTTGACGACCTTCCCGAAGCTTTCGCCGACGTTCTTTCACAGTTCGAGCGAGCCCACGCGGAAAGAACTGTCGAAGGCAGCCGTCCAGGCACGATCGTCTCCATTTCCGGGGATTCGATATTCGTCGATATCGGACTGAAAACCGAGGGTGTCCTGCCACGCTCGGAGTTTCAGCAGAAGCCGGAAGTCAAACCTGGCGACAAAGTTCGTGTCACGATCAAGGGGCGCGGCGCCGACGGCTACTATCAACTGACATCGAGCAGGGATGTGCGCCCTGCGGATTGGGCGGCGCTTGAGAAGGCCTTCGCCGAGAAGACCACGATTGTCGGCACTGTCACCGGCGTGGTGAAAGGCGGTTTGAGCGTGGACGTAGGGGTGCGTGCCTTCCTGCCGGCATCGCGCAGCCGAGCGCGCGATGCTGCCGAGATGCAGAAGCTAGTGGAACAAGAGGTCCGCTGCCGCATTATCGAACTCGACGCCACGGATGAAAACGTGGTCGTTGACTGTCGCGCCGTAGTCGAAGAGGAGGAACAGGCGGCTAAGGAGCAGCGCTACTCTCAGCTCCGGGAGGGCGATACCGTAAGTGGCACCGTGCGCACCCTGACCGACTATGGCGCTTTCGTCGACATTGGCGGGGTGGATGCGCTCCTTCACGTGGGCGACATTTCCTGGGGTCGTCGCCTTAATAAACCTGCCGACCTGCTCGAGGCGGGACAAGAGCTCAGGCTGCAGGTACTGAAGATCGATCGCGAGAAGCACCGGGTTTCAGTAGGGCTGAAGCAACTTCAGCCGCATCCCTGGGACCT
>JAFAWX010000104.1 GCA_019241535.1 Acidobacteriota bacterium
GGCCGTCGGTGGCCACCATAATGATTGATTCCGGCTTGAGCACTAAAAGAGCGGCATTGAGGGTATAACGCGATTCCTCGTTAGCCACAGCAAAGGCGGTTCGCTCGATCATTGCCCCGAGAAGCTGGGTCGGAATTTTTACCACCCCCGCGGTCGGAAACAGCGGCAGGCTGGGAAAATTGGCGCGGGCCATGCCCACCATCTTCGTATGCGAACGTCCACAGCGGATGCTGACCCAGTGGTTTTCGAGCAGCTTCACCGTGAGATCAGAAGCGGGCAGCAGCTTCACGTAGTCGTGCAGCTTGCGGGCCGGAATCGTACAGGAACCCTCTTTTTTGACCTTCGCACTGCACGAGGTACGCAGGCTGAGGTCGAGATCCGTGGCGGTCAAGGCCAGCCGGTCGCCAGCGGCTTCAAATAAATAATTGGAAAGGATGGGAATCGTGGTCTTGCGCTCCACTACTCCCTGTGTGGCCGAGAGTTCCCGGAGCAGCTCGGACTTGCCGACTGTGATCTCCATCGTAGTGGTTCCCGTCGCGGATGCTATGGCTTCTACCGGCATAAAAGCGTAATCCCCTGGAGAGAGCGCTGTCTGAATAAATTCCTTATATCAAATCGAAAAGCACAAAAACCAGCCGGCGAACCGTCTGCCGCTCGAAACTGCACGCTTGCCGCCCAGACCAGCAACCCTTCCGGGCAGGGCAAAAGAGTGCCCCACCGCCGTGGGCTAGGTAGAATTTCGAACCGCCTTCTCGTGAACGGCAGCAGCAGAGCGAAGGCCGCCCCCGACAACCCCTCGTCATCCCCCCAGCTGCTCGGTCAGTTTGTTGAGCAATCGATTCAGGTCCTTGTCGGTCTTACGCGCCTCCTCAATCTTTTCGACCGAGTGCAACACCGTTGTGTGGTGCTTTCCCCCAAATTGCCGCCCGATCTCAGGCAGCGAGGCTTCCGTCAAATGCTTCGCCAGGTACATGGCAATCTGGCGGGGATAGACGATCGCGCGGGCGTTGTTCTTGGCCTTGATTTCGATCAGCCGCAGGCCGAACTGTTCGGCTACTGCTTTTTGGATCGATTCGATTGTGACCTTGCGCGCCTGGGAGTCGATGAAGTTCTTGAGCACCTGCTGGGCGTAGGGCAGGGAGATCTCGGCGCCGACCAGCGAGGAATGCGCGACCAGGCGGATCAGAGCGCCTTCGAGCTCGCGCACATTGGAACGAATGTTGGAGGCTATGAACAGGGCGACATCGGTCGGCAGCGTGACCCGTTCCTGCTCGGCTTTCTTCTGCAGGATGGCCACTTTGGTTTCCAGGTCGGGCGGCTGGATATCGGCGATCAGCCCCCACTCAAATCGGCTGCGCAGACGATCCTCGATCTCCGCTAGCTCTTTCGGCGGGCGGTCGCTGGCGATGACGATCTGCTTCATCGATTCGTGCAGGGCATTGAAGGTATGAAAGAATTCTTCCTGGGTACGCTCTTTCTGCGCCAGAAACTGAATGTCATCGATCAGCAGCACGTCGACGTTGCGGAATTTGTCCCGGAAGGTGGTCATCTTATCGTAGCGCAGCGAGTTGATCATCTCGTTGGTGAACTTCTCGCTTGAGATGTAGCAAATGGCAGCCTGCGGCAGCAGCCGCTTCACCTCGTGGCCGATAGCCTGCATGAGGTGGGTCTTACCCATGCCCACGCCGCCATACAGGAACAGTGGGTTGTAGGCCTTCGATGGACGCTGCGACACGGCTTGGCAGGCGGCATGCGCGAACTGATTGCCGCTGCCGATGACAAAGGCATCGAAAGTGTAGCGGGGATTCAACTGCGCCGCCCCGTCCCAGTCAAAACGGGCCTGCGAAACCGAATGCAGAGCGGCGGCGGCAGGCGCCGAAAGACCGCCGTCGTGCCGAACCGGGGTGGCCGCAGGATCGTCTTCAGGAGTGACGAACTGAACGTCCTGATAATCCATGTTCAGATTGTCGAGCGCTTCCTGTATCAGGTCGGCGTACTTGTCTCCTACATGACGGAATTCGGCGGTGGGAACGCGTACGTACATGATGCCGTTGCTCGAATGGCTGTAGCGCGTCGGTTTCAGCCAAGTGTCGTACGAGTGCCGATTGATTTTTTTCTCGAGCGCGTCCAGGATACGCAACCACGGATTGGGGCTGAGAGTCGGAGTCGGAACAGACATAAAAATTAAATTTGGGGGCCGCGGCTGGGGCAGCGCCTGGATTATTAGGGTTTCCGATTAAACCGTCTTCTATTTGCCAGCAGAGAAGCGGTGCTTATGAGCTGGCGGCGACAAATCCAATTCCCTTCGACAGAGCGTCATGCTAGCACAAAACTTTTCTCTGTGTGGAAATCTTTTCGGCAAAAAAGTTCCGAGGCTCTCAAATTCCAATCGTGGCAATCAAATTCTGTCAAGTGGAGGGCTTATAACTGCCACGATAGTTGTGCAAAGCCAGCACCAGCGCGGCGTCGCGCGGGCATTGATGCCGCAGTTGAGGAAATGATCGTTCGCCAATCATTGACTTGATCGGGCGACGGCGCATGCTGACGGCCGCGAGAAAAATCGAAGGGAAAATCGTGTGGTGACGAATGCACCGCGATTCTGCCCTGGCAAAAAATATGGCGAAAGGATGCGGCTGCGCAGCCGGCGACCAATCGCATGATGACTTGCTCAAAACTCCGCTCAGGTTTCGTCGGCGCCAACTCGACCATCGCTTTCGCGGCGACTCAAGCGAGAGCTTCCGCCAAGAGAACCGAGCCGACTTGCTCGAGTTGCGAGAACTGCCAGGCGGTTTACCGTCGGCAAGCAGTCATTTATACTTTCCCTTCAGCAGATTGAACGAATGCAGTTCGTCAGCACAGGAGCCCACGACTCTTCATGCCGAAACGTACATTCCAGCCGAACCGGCGGCGTCGCTCGAAAACCCACGGCTTTCGCACGCGAATGAAGACCCAGGGCGGACGCGCGGTCATCTCGCGACGCAGGGCGAAGGGCCGCAAACGAGTATCTGTCAAACCCGGCTTTCGTGAGTAGACGCCGCACCAGGCTCAAAGGCTTAGGAACATTGCCCGGCCACGACGCGCCATCGCCTGGGCGCCTTGCGAAATCCCGAAACGAGGCTTCTCCGAGTTACCGTGAGCGAACTGAGTTCGAAAACCAGGAGGAGTCTTTCAAAAAGCCGGCGCTTGCTGCGGCATGCGGAGTTTGAGAGAGTCTATCGGCAGGGGCGACGGTACTTTGCCAGCCACCTGACGGTTTTTTTTCTGCGGCGCACGGACCGCGCGGGTTTGCGATTTGGCTTTACGGTTGGGAAGGCGCTCGGCGGTGCGGTTGAGCGCAACCGAATGAAGCGGCGGCTGCGCGAGGCGGTTCGTCTGAGCGGACTCGAGCGCGCCATTCCCGCCGACATTGTGATTAACCCCAGGCGCTCTCTGCTCGAGACCGATTTTGCCGAGGTGCGGATGGAAATCGAGAAGGCTCTCGAAACGGTCGAAAGGTCTTGCTGGAAACAGCCGGAGAGGCGACCATGAATCGTGGAATGGCAAAGGCCGTTGTCCTGGCGCTCCTCCGCGGCTACAAGTGGGCGATCTCTCCGCTTTTTCCTCCTTCCTGCCGTTACGTTCCCACCTGTTCGGAATACGCGGCCGATGCGGTTGCCCGTTACGGAGCCGGGCGTGGCGCGGCAATGGCGGTGGCGCGGATCCTGCGTTGCCATCCCCTGACAGAGGGCGGATATGATCCCGTTCCGGACCTCCGAGCGGCGGAATCTATTCCCGCCGACCGGATGGCGGCCATCAGCCGCTCCGCCGGCCAGCGCGCTTAAGTCGCATGCCCGAATACAAGAGCCCACAATCGGAACCCGGGATGGAGCGGAATCTGCTGCTCGCTTTTCTGCTCCTGGCCGTGGTCATCTTCGGTTCCCAGCTTTTCATGCGCAAGTACGCGCCGCAGCAGCCTCCCAGCTCCGCTCATCCCACCCAGCCGATCCAGCCCGGAAATCCCTCAACTTCCACCCCGCCGCCGGAACACACGGCAGCCTTGGCGCGCACCCCTAGCGTCGTGCCGGCGCCGACAGGCTCCCGGCAGGCGGCCTCGGAATCGGAAATTGTGGTTGAAAACGATCTTTACCGAATCAGCTTCACCAACCGGGGGGCGCAAGCGAAATCGTGGGTGCTGAAGAAATTTTCCGACGATCAGGGCCGACCCCTCGACCTCGTCAACCCCGCAGCTGCCAGATACGGATATCCGCTTTCGTTGTGGACCTATGACCAGACAGCACGAGACAAACTGAATTCAGCTTTGTATGTGCCCGGCACCAATGCCCGCTGGCTGGGCTCGCCTGCGGCCCTCACCTTCGAGTACTCCGATTCCGGGCTGATGGTGCGCAAGAGCTTCTCTTTCGACCACAGCTACGTGGTAAGCGTCGACACGGTCGCGACCTCTCCGAGCGGACCGCTCTACGCATATCCCGCCTGGCCCGCCGGCTTCGGGGATCAGACCACTCCGCAGGCATACGCCTCCGGCCAGTTCGAGTACCAGCTGAATAACTCGACCGAGCATCTCGGAGTCAAGAAAGTTTCCGGCCAGAATACGCTGCACGGCTCCTACGATTGGGTGGGAGTAAGCAGCTCTTTTTTTGGCGCCGTGTTCATCCCTGAGAATCCGGACGATCTCTACGTTGTGAGCCTGCACAATGTGGTCGACATCATCCCTGACCCGAGCCGGCCAAATGAGATCAAGCCCGGCGATGTTCTGGGCGTGGCCGCAGGGCGGCCGGGAGAATCGAGAGGGCGGCTGTTTGTCGGGCCTAAATCGCTCGAGGTCCTCGAGGCGGTGCGTGTGCCGGCGATCGCGGGCGCGGAAAAAGACCTGCGCGCAGTAGTGAACTTCGGCTCTCTCGGGCTTATTGCCCGGCCGCTCTTCCTGTGGCTGCGCTGGACGAACAAGTACATCCACAACTGGGGCTGGTCGATCGTGCTTCAGACCCTGATCATCACCATCGCCCTGCTGCCGCTGCGCATTACGCAGATGCGCTCGCAGCTCAAGATGCAGCGGGTGCAACCCCAGATGAAGGTCATCCAGGAGAAATACAAGAAGTACAGCATGCGCGACCCGCGCAAGCAGGAGATGCAGAAGGAGATTGCCGAACTCTACAAGCGTGAAGGCGTCAATCCGGTCAGCGGATGCCTGCCCTTGGTGGTGCAACTGCCGTTTCTCTGGGCCTACTACAAGATGCTCGGCGCCGCGATCGACCTGCGTCAGGCGCACTGGTTATGGATTCATGACCTCTCGTCGCGCGATCCCTATTTTCTTCTGCCGCTGATCATGGTTGCGAGCATGTTCGTCATGCAGAAGATGAACCCGCAGACCGGCATGGATCCGGCTCAGCAACGCATGATGAATTTCATGATGCCGGCGATGATGGGCTTCATCTTCTTTAATCTCGCCGCCGGACTCAACCTGTATTATGCCGAGAGCAACTTGATCATGATTGCGCAGCAAGCCATCATGAACCGCACCGAGTTGGGGCGGGAGATGAAGGAAATTGCGGCCAAGCGGGCAAGAAAAAAGAAAGATTGACGAGTTGCCGCCCGCTAATGCCAGAATTGGCTCTTTCGAATCGTCGGTTCCGCGGGCCTCAGTTATGAACAAAATCGAATCCGCAAATCAGCTTAACGCCTTCCTCGGCGGCATTGTTAAAAACGCGGGCCTGAAGTTGAAGTACCGCATCACCGTCGATCCGCCGATCGGCGAGGATCGCGACTGGGAGCGACCGGATCTACTTGTGGAGTTTGCCGGCCCGGACGCTTCCCTTCTGCTCGGGCGCGGCGCGGAACTGCTGCGCTCGCTGGAACTGCTGGCGATCGAAATGCTCCGACTGCCGGGAAACGAGCACGAGAAAATCAGCTTCGACTGCATGGGGCACAGGAAGGCTCGTCTTGATGAACTGCGCCTGGCGGCGCGGGTGGCCGCCGACAAGGTGCGCGAGACGGGCATGCCTTATCACTTTGCCCCTATGTCTTCGCGCGAGCGTCGCATTCTGCACCTCGCCTTGCGTGATGAGCAGGACCTTCGCACCGAAAGCGCGGGAGAGGGGCTGCGGCGGTCGGTAGTGCTCTATCCCAGAGATTTTAAGGGCAGCACCGCCTCTCATGCCCATTGAAGCCGCCCACCAACTTGTCGGAGCGCTCCTCGGTCTACACGACCGCAGGTCTAGTGCCTGAGTTTCGCAACCAGATACAGGATCAGGGACAGCACTACGCTGACGAGGATCGAGGTTGCCAGCGGGAAATAAAAGGTGGTGTGTTTCCCGCGGTAGAGGATATCTCCGGGCAGTCGCCCGATGGGCAGGTTCGTCCGCCCGACCAGCATGAGCACTAGCCCAGCGGCCGCGATCAGCAGGCCGACGAAGACGAGCATCTTGCCGATTTCGCTCACTAGGAAATTGTAAATCGAAAGCGAGAGCCATTCCCCGAGCCCTCCCCCTGCGCATCACTTTCCTATGCAAAAGCGGCTGAAGATGAGGTTCAGGATGTCGTCGGTCGTGGTTGCTCCGGTAATCTCGTCGAGGGGACGGAGGGCGCTGTAGAGGTCGAGCAGCAGCATCTCGTGCGGCAGCATATTCTTGACCGCACCCAGGGCGCGATCAAGAGCAGCAAGCGTGTCCCGGAGGAGCGCCTGGTGGCGGATGTTCGTGATGAAACCGGTTTCGCTTGCGCCGCCACCGCTGACATGCCGCAAAATAAGCGCCCGCAGTTCCGCGATACCCTGGCCGGTCAGCGCGGAAGTGCGCAGGGAACTCACGTCGCCGGTTGCAAGTTCCGGATATTTTTCGACCCACGGCGCGGCGGCCGATACAAGATCGGACTTGTTCTCAATCACAATGGCCGCCCGCTTTAGGACCTGTCGGAGCAGCTGCTCGTCTTCGGCGCTCTTCGGTTGCGAGGCGTCGACCACGGCGAGCACCAGGTCGGCATCGGTCAACGCTTCGTGCGACTTTCTGATTCCAATGCTCTCCGCCTCATCGAGTGCGCCTCGGATTCCGGCCGTGTCCACCAGATGAAGGGGAATACCGCCGAGCGAAACCGTCTCGGTCACTAAATCGCGTGTCGTACCCGGTGCGGAGGTAACGATGGCGCGTTCGCGCTCTACCAGCCGGTTGAACAGGCTCGACTTTCCCACATTAGGTCGGCCGACGATGGCAAGGGTGAGACCTTCCCGAACGATCTTTCCATAGGCGAAGGAGGCGGCGAGCTCTTCAAGAGGTGCACGGACTCGCGCCATGCGTTCAAGTATCTGCGCCGAGGCGGGAACCGACACATCATCTTCGGCAAAGTCAATGCCTGCCTCGAGGAAAGCAATCAGCTCGATCAGCATCTGCTTGACGGGACCGAGACGCCGTGAAAGCGAGCCGCCAAGCTGCTGGGCGGCGACTTTAGCCTGGTAGAGGGTTTGCGATTCAATCAGATCCCGGACCGCTTCGGCCTGGGTCAAATCGATTCGCCCGTTGAGAAATGCGCGCATGGTGAACTCGCCGGGCTCGGCAAGACGCGCGCCGCGCTCGAGCGCGAGCTCCACGATGTGGCGTACCACGACCGGCGAGCCATGGGCAGAGATCTCGACAATGTCATCGGTGGTATAGGAGTGAGGCCTGGCAAAATACGTTACTACCACCTCATCGATGCGCTGCTCCAGCCGCAAGGCCGAGGAATAAAGTTCGGTGCCGGAGTCTGCCCCGGCCTGAGGGTCGTTCTGGCCGGGTTCAATCAGTTCGCCGAAGACGGCGCGTCCGGGCTCGAGCTCCTGCCGCAGGCGGAGCATGGGCATCGAAATCGAGCGGGCCTGCGGGCCGGCCAGGCGAACAATACCGATACCTCCCGCGCCCGGCGGAGTGGCTACGGCGACAATAGTGTCATCGAGATTCACCAGGGCCTCTGAGAGTCGCGAACTTGACAGCCCCGGCCGCAGCCATTTACGGCAGCCCCGAAGGCTGGCGGGTTCCGAGCTCAATGAGAGAAATTGTATCCGGGCACGCGCGCCCTCTGCCGGGCGAGCATTGGTGAAAAGCGATCGCTCTAAGTACAATCCTAGTTTTCGCCATGGCTGATATTGCGCGCGGTTTAATCATCGTGAATACCGGGCCGGGCAAGGGAAAGACGACGGCCGCCATGGGCACCGCTGTGCGTGCGGTCGGCAACGGCCTGCGAGTGCTGATGCTGCAGTTCATTAAAGGGTCCTGGCACTACGGAGAACTCGATGCCGTAAAAGCATTTGGGGATCAGTTCATCATGAGGCAAATGGGCCGCGGCTTTGTAAAAGTCGGAAAGGAACAACCGGATGCCGAAGATGTGCGCATGGTAGAAGAGGCCTGGGCGGAGAGCGAGCGCGCCATCCAGTCGGGCAACTGGGACCTGGTGATTCTTGACGAGATCAATTACGCCATCAGTTACGGCATGCTTGACCCGGCAAAGGTGGTCGAGTCGCTCCGGCGCAAGCCGGACATGGTGCATGTGATCTTGACGGGGCGCAATGCGCATCCGACAATTGTCGAGCTTGCCGATACGGTCACGGAAATGCGCCAGATCAAGCATGCCTATGAAAAAGGTGTGATGGCGCAGAAGGGAATTGAATATTAATTTGTGCGTACAGGTCGAAGGGGCTGCCAGGTTTTCTCTGACCGGTTTGGGTCTCCCAAAGGAGGCTGAAGCCTGGGAGTTCCCTGGCGTGCGTACCGGGTCGCCGGGCGCGTCTACTGGCACTGAGGATCATGAGCATGCATGATGTCCGCAATCTACAATTGTCAGGTCTTAGTCGATGACTTGGTTCAAACGCCAGTCCGGATATCTTGATCCTTCGGGCGAAAAAAAGGTGCGCACCGAGGGCTTGTGGGTCAAATGCGACAACTGCCGGCAGATCATCTGGAAAAAGGATCTCGAAGAGAATCTGAACGTCTGCCCGAAGTGCGGCAGGCATTTCCGGGTCGACGCCCACACCCGGCTGACCCAGTTGTTTGATGACGCCCAGTACGAGAGATTCAGCGACAAGCTGGTTTCAACCGATCCCCTGAAATTCCTCGATCTCAAGCCCTACTCCGAACGCCTACAGCGCGCACAGCAGGAAACCGGACTGAACGATGCCGTAATCAATGCGCGCGGCAAGCTAAACGCGCGCCCAATCATCATCAGCGCCATGGAGTACAACTTCATCGGCGGCAGCATGGGAGCGGTGGTCGGGGAAATGATCACGCGCGCCATCGAACTGGCATTGGAAAGCGGCGAGCCACTCGTTATCGTCTCCGCGTCCGGAGGCGCACGCATGATGGAAGGGGTGCTGAGCCTGATGCAGCTGGCGAAAATTGCTGCCGCCCTGGCACGCCTGGATGAAGCGCGCGTCCCTTATATTTCCGTGCTCACCGACCCCACGACCGGCGGTGTGACTGCCTCTTTCGCCATGTTGGGTGATTTGAACATTGCCGAACCGGGCGCATTGATCGGCTTCGCCGGTCCGCGGGTTATCGAACAAACGATACGCCAGAAGCTCCCTGCGGGCTTTCAACGCAGCGAGTTTCTCCTCGAGCACGGAATGCTCGATGCGGTCGTGCACCGCCGCGAACTGAAGCCTTATATCGCGCGCGCCCTGGATTTCATGGCGGCGTCGCGATCCCCCAAGCCTATAGAGGCGGGACTGGTTTCAAACTAAAGACCAGGAAGAACTTCTAGTCCCGGTTTCAGGCCGTCACTGCAGCCGGTTCCTCCACGCTGGCCGCCCGCAGAAACTTGGCTGCCTCTTCCGGTGGGGTGGGATTGATGTAGAACCCGGTCCCCCACTCGAAACCCCCAGTGCGCGTCAGCTTGGGGACATACTCGATATGCCAGTGGTAGTGATCGTTCACCGGATCTTGGGTCGGAGAGCTGTGGATGACCAGGTTGTATGCGGGGCTGTCGAGCACCTGGTCTGCCTTATTCAGCAATGCGCGAATGGCTTTCGCCAGGTTTTCAAACATGCGCGACGAGGAGTTCTCAAAGGCTGATTCGTGCTGCTTGGGCAGAATCCAGGTCTCGAATGGAAAGCGCGGAGCATAGGGCGCCAGGGTGAGAAAGTCGTCGTTCTCAGCCACTATGCGAACTCCCGCCTCGCTCTCCTGCTGCACGATGTCGCAGAAGACGCAACGCTCTTTGTAGATGTAGTACTGCTTGGCCCCTTCGATCTCCTCTGCCACATAAATGGGGACAATCGGCAGCGCAATCAGTTGCGAGTGGGTGTGCTCGAGCGATGCTCCGGCAGAGTCGCCGTGGTTCTTGAAAATCAGGATGTACTTGAAGCGCCGGTCCTTTCGCAGATCGAGAATGCGGTCGCGGAAAGTCCACAGCACATCTTCGATCTTTTTCGGCGGCAGCTTGGAAAAGGTGGCGTTGTGATCGTTGTTTTCTATGATGACCTCGTGTGCGCCGATGCCATTCATTTTGTCAAACATGCCTTCGGCCTGGCGATTGAGATTGCCTTCGATCCCCAGGGCGGGGAACTTGTTGGGGACCACGCGCACGGTCCAGCCAGGAGTATCGCGCTGGGGCTGCGCTCCGTTCTGGCTAGGGCGGTAAGCCTGGATCTCGGGCGGAGTCTTGCTCTCGTTCCCGTAGCAGAACGGACAGAAGCCGCCCTTGAGTCTTACCGCGTCGCGGGCAAAATCGGTGGGACGCTTGGCGCGATCAGTCGAGATGATGACCCAACGGCCGACAATGGGATCTTTTCTAAGCTCAGGCAAGCAATCGTTTCCTCCACCCGCTGCCACCGGGGTGCTTCTATTCTACGATCAGGGTACAGCTTCTCGAATAATCCCACAAATTCTCTAACGGTCGATTTCGCTGTCTGAAACGAGTGCCTGACTGGCTTTTTGGTATCAGACCCCTCCACCGCCGCAAGCGAGCCGAAGCTCTCTCAGCCAGGCTCAATCGCTCAATTGGGCATCACTCGGTGCCCAGTTGGTTCCTCTATCACCTTCAGATTAAAAGCCGGGGCGCGTCGTTGGACGCCCGATTCCGAATCGAGCCCGCCGGCTAACCGGCCGGCCAAGCCTTGCCGCCACAGAGCAAATGCCCGAGACGGCAGGCCTGGACACCTCGGCCGCATGAAACGCGCGGCCGGAAACGGTCAATTGATCGCGAGCTCCAGGCACTCCTCGAGCACATCGAGCGCCGCTTCGGCTTGCTCTTTCGTTGTGATCAGTGGCGGCGCTATGCGGATCGTGCTTGGCCCGCAGCCGAGCAGTAGCAACCCGCGCTCGAAGGCCAGTTCGACCACGCGATCGCGCTCGGCGACAGCCGGCTGCTTGCTTTGCTTGTCGGCAACGAGCTCCACGCCGATCATCAGCCCGAGCCCACGCACCGCCCCTACCAACCTGTGCCTGGCTGGCCAGCTCGACAGGCGGGTCATTATTGATGCTCCCACTTCTTCTACGTTCTCGAGCAGGCCATGCTGCTCGATCACATCGAGCGTAGCCAGCGCCGCGGCGACCGAAACCGGGTTGCCGCCGAAGGTCGAGGCGTGCGATCCCGGCACCCAGTCCATAATGTCGGCTTTCGTCAGGGTGACCCCGAGGGGCATGCCCGAAGCTATGCCCTTGGCCATGCAAACCATGTCCGGCTGGACGCCCATGTGTTCAATCGCCCACCACTTGCCAGTGCGGCCAGCGCCGCTCTGGACTTCATCAGCAACCAGCAGAATGCCGTGTTTGTCCGAGATGCGCCGCAGCTCCTGCATGAAAATCCTAGGTGCGGGCAGGTAGCCGCCTTCGCCCTGAACCGGCTCGATGAAAATCGCCGCCACTTCTTCGGGTGGAAGTGTGGTCTTAAACAGCCGGTCTTCAATGAAGCGGGCACAGGCCATGGCATCCTGCTCGCCTTTGCGATAGACGTCCGGAAAGGGAACGTGCGTAACTCCTGGTACAAGCGGCGAAAAGCGGCGGCGCTGCTGCGGCTTCGAGGCGGTAAGCGATAGGGCTCCCATCGTACGCCCGTGAAATGCGCCGTAAAATGCGATCACCTGCTGGCGTCCGGTGTGATAGCGTGCCAGCTTGAGCGCGGCCTCTATCGCCTCGGCTCCGGAGTTACCGTAGTAGACGCGATGCGGACCAGGCATTGGGGCAATTGCTGACAGGCGCTCAGCCAGAGTCACCAGGCTCTCGTAATAGAAATCGGTACCCGACATGTGTATCAGCTCGCCTGCCTGCTTCTGAATGGCGGCTACGACCTGGGGATGACAGTGGCCGGTCGAAGTTACGGCAATACCTGACGAGAAATCCAGAAACTCGTTGCCGTCTACGTCGATGATGACAACTCCCCGGCCTTTTCTGGCCACGAGAGGATATGAGCGCGTGTAGGACGGAGAAACGATGCGCTCGTCGCCTTCGACCACGCGCCGGGCATTCGGCCCGGGCAGAGTGGTTTTGATCTTGGGTCCGTCAACCATGGATGTGGTATTACTGGGCATGGGATCCTCCAATTTGCTGGTTAATTTCTGTCGCTTAGGTGGCAGCACTCAACGAACAGACTGCAACCTGGTCAAAGCCGGGGCTGCTAAAACTGGAGACGATCCGGGACTAATCGCTGCCAAACAGGCTAGGCCGAGAATGGGAAGGCAGCACTGCCAGGTAGCGGCGCGGGCACACCTCGATGTGCAGCCAGCAGGCCGGCAGGTGCGAGTTGGGATTCGCAAATGGCATCGTGCTTTCCATATTCTACCTCCAGTGTACCTGGAATAGACAGGTTGGCAGCCGTTTCTGCCTATTACCTTCGTCGTAGCCGGCCCAAAGCACGGCCGTGCTCCGGCAGGCGTTTGACCTGACCGGAGGTCGCACCCGGAGTCACTGAGGTCGCTGATGTCGGGGAGTTCGAGCGAAGTCCAGAAGCTTACCTGGCGTCAAGCATGTGCCTGGCGCATCCGCCGCCAGTACCTCGACCAACGCGCGGGCGCAGACAGCATGCTTGCCGTCGTCAGCCGGCTGTGCGGCGTGCATGCCCAGGTAATGTCGGCGGCGGAGCTGAGCCTGTGGGCAAGAGTTGAGAATCTGGAGCGAACGGCCGTCCGACGAGCGCTGTGGGAGGAGCGCAGGCTCATCAAGACTTGGGCGATGCGGGGCACGCTCCACTTGCTGCCCGCGAAAGAATTGCCGCTGTGGCACTCCGCCCTGGCAACAAGTCGTCGCTACCGCCATCCTGCATTTTGGAAGAGGTGCTTCGGTATTACGCTCGAAGAGCTCGACCGCATGACCGAAGCGATCGGGACGGCGCTCGATGGCCGCGTGATGGCCCGCGAAGAGCTGGCTCGAGAGGTAGGGCGCCTAACTGGATCGAATGCGTTCGTCGCCGGGTTGGCGCAAAGTGGTTGGGGCACCATCCTAAAGCCGGCTGCGTTCAGGGGCTGGTTATGCTTCGCATCCAGCTTGGGTCAGCGTGTGCGATTCACCCGCCCCGATACCTGGGCCTCCCGAAAACCCAAGGCAGTTGCAACCGGGGTTGCGACGGCAGAGGTCGCTCGCCGCTTCCTCGGAGCATATGGTCCGGCCACATACCAGGATCTGGCGCGTTGGTGGGGAGGCGGCGGTATAACCATGGCCAAGCAGTGGATCGCAGCCCTGGGTGAGGAGGTATCGGCCGTGGAGCTGGGGGGTCGGAAAGCGTGGATGCTGGCGGCGGATTGTCGGCAGTTGTGCCAGCGGCATTCGCTGCGATCTGTTCGGCTTTTGCCCGCGTTCGATCAATACGTGGTCGCTGCATCCCCGCATGCCGAACAACTGATGCCCGGCGATTGGCGGAGCCGTATTTATCGTCCCCAGGGATGGATTTCTCCCGTCCTACTGATCAACGGTTTCATGCACGGCATCTGGCGCCATGAAATCAGGCAGAACCGGCTCGAAGTTTCAATCGAACCCTTCCTAGAACTGCCATCGTGGGCGCGGCGCGGTGCCCGTCGAGAAGCGGAACGATTGGCATCCTTTCTGGAGTGTAAATTGATACTCTACTGGAAAAACTGAGCGGCTTTGAATTCCCTTTCCTGGTTAGATCTTGCGCTGAGGAACATGCCGTGAAAGCTGCCTATGATGAATAAAATGATCGTAGCCAATCTGGCGCACCGCCCGGTGCGCTCCGCCATCAGCATTCTGGCCATTGCGCTTGAGGTTGCGCTCATTCTGCTGATTGTGGGCCTCTCGATTGGCATGCTGAATGACTCCCGATCCCGGCAGGCCGGAATCGGAGCGGATGTCATCGTGCTGCCCCCCAGTTCCTCAAATATTGTCGGCGTAACCGGGGCACCCATGCCGGTCAAAATCGGCGAACTGATTCAGAAGTTGCCGCATGTAAGCGTCGTTTCACCGGTGTTGATTCAAATTTCGGCGGGCGGCGGCCGGGTGCAGAATATCTTCGGCATCGACATCGGAACTTTTGAGGCCTTGCATCCTTTCACTTATCTGAGCGGCGGTCCCTTTCAGCACCCGGACGACGTTCTGGTCGACGACGTGTACGCAAGCGGCAACCACGTCAAAGTTGCGGATGAGATCGGTGTGTTGAATCAACATTTTCGAGTCGCGGGAATCGTGGCCCACGGCCAGGGCGCGCGTATTTTCCTTCCCCTCGCCAAGCTGCAGGATCTGAACGGTGCGCCTGGTAGGGCATCGGCGTTTTACATAAAAGCCGACAATCCGGCGCACACGGCCGATCTGGTGGCCGAAATTAAGGCCATTCCCCACATGGAAAGCTACGGCGTACACTCCATGCGTGAGTATCTATCGATGCTCACGCCCGACAATGTGCCCATGCTTTCGACCTTCATTCGGATCGTCATCGGCATATCGGTGACCATTGGTTTCATCGTCATTTTCCAGGCCATGTATGCGGCGGTAATGGAGCGGACGCGGGAAATCGGCATCCTGAAGTCGCTGGGCGCTTCAAAGCTGTACATCATTAATACCATTTTGCGGGAGACAGCCTTGCTGGCCATTCTCGGGATCCTGCTGGGGATGGCGATCAGCTTCACGGCGAAGGCAGGAATGCATGAGCGACTGCCGACTCTGCCGGTCGAGATCACCTCGCGCTGGCTCCTGCGGGCAACGATCATTGCGATCGTGGGCGCGATCGCGGGCGCAATCTACCCCGCCTTCAAGGCCGCCCAGAAGGATCCGATTGATGCTCTGGCCTACGAGTAAAAGTTAGGGAAATAATCCTCGCACTTTATTCGTGCTGCACGCTTTCAACCAACTGAAACAGCTGCTTGCTGTCGGTCACCTCGACAAACGGGCGCGCCGGGTTGCGGCTACTGACCACGTAGATTGTGGGCGTGTGCTGAATGCCCACCTTACGACCCAGCTCCTTGTCGGCAGTGACCAACGCGGCAAACTTTCCCTGGGGATCGACCACAAACGGAAGGTTGGCTTTGTGGTCGGCGGCGAACTTCTGGGCGAAGTTCTGGAGGTTGTCGGGTGTGATTTCCGGCTGGTGCTGGAAAATATAGTCGCGGAACTGATCTCCGAGCTGCTTGGATTGGCTTTCGAAATAGCGGGCGAGCACGGCGGCGTTGAACGACCAGTTGTGGTTGGGCAACGGGAAATCGTGCCGAACCAGGGGAATGCTGTGTTCGCGGGCCGCCTGCTCTTCGAGCGGCGAATCGCTGCGGCATTTGGGACATTGAAGATCCTCAAACACTACCAGCGCCACCTGAGCGCCCTTCGGCGGGCGCAGCAGGGCCGGGTCCTGCGCCGAACAGAGCAATGAAAAACAGCTGAAAAGGAAAACTAGGCTCAACGCGTGGAGCAGCTTTTCATTCATAAGGCTTAGTAATCTCATCTCTATATGTTAAACCGAACAGCTCACCAGGTACGACCAGCTCACCGAGCCTCCTCGGTTGACTCTCTAGAGCAGGCGCAATTGCTTTCTCTCGAGAGCGAGGAGCTTTTCCTTGATATGCAACCCACCGCCGTACCCGGTGAGCTTGCCGTTCGCGCCGATAACGCGGTGGCAAGGTATGACGATCGGAACGGGATTCGATCCGTTGGCCAGCCCGACAGCACGACTCGCCTTCGGATTCCCGAGACGCGCGGCAAGCTCTCCGTAGGAGATCGTCTTGCCATAGGGGATGTTTAGTAATTCCCGCCAAACCTGCTGCTGAAAAGGTGTACCTTCAGGCGAAAGCGGCAGGTCGAAGTCTTCGAGTTCGCCGGCAAAATAGCGGCGTAGCTGTTCACTGGCCGCAATCAGCGATTGAGTATCTTCCTGCCAGCCAGGCTCGGGGGGCGCAGGTTGATTTCGAGCCGGGAAGGCGATTTGCCGCAAGCCCGCTTCATTAGCCGCCAAAAGCAGGGGGCCAAACGGCGACTCTATGTGCGTATAAACCGTCGAACTCATCAGCTGGCTCCGGGAATCGGAAAGTCTGTTCCTGTCACTATCCGACGGCGCTTACCTGTTGCCGCCGCCTTGCCTGGATTTCGATGTAGACATTGACGAGCGAAACGGCCGCGGGTGTAACGCCGGGAATGCGCGACGCCTGGGCTAACGTGCGCGGACGGATCTTTGTAAGCTTCTCCTCGATTTCCCGGGAGAGCCCGCTGATCGAGCGGTATTCAAACCACTCCGGAATGAGGCGCTGCTCCGCCTTCTTCAGCCGCTCAATGGCGCGCTGCTGCTGCGCGAGATAGCCCGCGTACTTGATCTCGGTCTCTACCGTCTTCAACTGGTTGCGAATGGCCGCAGGCAAAGGGTCTGCAGCCTGAGCAGCATGCCCACTCCGAAATATCTCGGGCACCAGAGTTCGCAGAATGGGCACCAGGTATTCGATCGTTATCGTCGGACGTTTCAGGACCTGAGCCAGAGGTTGGCCGAGAGCCGAGGACAGGTCATTCACCTCGCCGGTTGCGGTCGACGGCACCTGCCTGGGATCGGGCGCAGCGCAATCCGCTGTGGTCTCGGCCGACTCGGTTCTAGAGGCGCCCCGTAGCCGGGCGTTCGAGTTCTCAACCGAGGCCCTGATCTGCACGAGCATGCCAGGCGTCAGTTTTGTTTGTTCGAGCAGCTGCCGAATTCTCGCCTGACCATCCTGTTTCCTGAGGAATTCCGCCCAGGCCTCGTCCGAGATGAGTCCGACACGTCGTCCGTGCGGGGTCAGCCGGCAATCGGCATTGTCGATGCGCAGATGCAGGCGAAACTCGGCCCTGGAGGTGAACATGCGATAGGGCTCGTTCGTACCCTTCGAAATGAGATCGTCGATCAGAATCGCCGTATAGGCTTCGGTACGGTCAAGAACCAGCGGCGGCTCGGCTTTGATTTTCAGGCCGGCGTTGATGCCCGCCATGATTCCCTGGCAGGCCGCCTCTTCATATCCTGAGGTGCCGTTGATCTGTCCGGCGAGGAATAAGCCCGCGATTTGCTTGGTCTCGAGCGTCCGCTCAAGCTCGGTAGGATCGATGGCATCATATTCGATGGCATAGCCGGGGCGTAGCATCTCGGCGCTTTCAAGACCGGGGATCGACTGGAGAATCTCGAGCTGCACCTCGACGGGCAACGATGTGCTCATGCCGTTGATGTAAATCTCGTGCGTATTCAGTCCCTCGGGCTCGAGAAATAGCTGGTGGGTGATCTTATCGGGAAACTTGACGATCTTGTCTTCAATCGAAGGACAATATCGTGGCCCTATGGACTGAATCTGCCCGCTGTACATCGGCGAGCGGTGAACGTTACGGCGGATGATTTGATGGGTTTCAGGTGTTGTCCAGGCGATATAGCAGGGGACCTGGGAATCGTGATGGCCGACGCGGCTGGTGCGAAAGCTGAAGGGCGTAGGATCGGCATCCCCGGGCTGGACCTGGAACTTCGACCAATCGATCGTGCGCGCATCGAGGCGGGGAGGAGTTCCCGTCTTCAGGCGGCAACCTCGCAGGCCGAGCTTCTTCAGGCTTTCTCCCAGGAGCACCGCCGGCGGCTCACCGGAGCGTCCTGCAGGGTATTGTTGTTCCCCGCAATGAATCAAGCCGTTTAAGAAGGTGCCGGTGGTAATGATCACGGCTTTGGCATCCACGCTGCGGCCGTCACGAAGCTTGACTCCGCGCAGGATTCGGCGTGGCGCTTCTCCGGCGATACGGCTCTCTTCGACGATCAGATCCGCCACTTCCGCCTGCTTGATCTTCAGGTTGGGCTGAGATTCGAGCACCTGGCGCATCTTCAGCCGGTAAGCCTGCTTGTCGCATTGGGCGCGCGGCGACCAGACGGCCGGCCCGCGGGAGGTATTGAGCAGACGAAACTGGATTCCTACGGCATCCGTTACCTCGCCCATGATTCCGCCGAGAGCATCGACTTCGCGCACCAGATGACCTTTAGCGATGCCGCCAACTGCCGGGTTGCAGGACATCTGGGCGATGAGATCCACGTTTAAGGTGTAAAGCGCTGTTTTCAGACCCATTCGCGCGCAGGCTACGGCCGCTTCGCAGCCGGCGTGTCCCGCCCCGACTACAACCACGTCAACTGTTTCCGTGAACTGCACAACCGTATTTTAGCGGAAGAGCTACTCGAGGCCGGCAGCCGGACCTTCCGGTCTGCGATCCGTGCTAAAGGCGCGGGCGCCGCACTAGCGTCGCAGCCACCAGATAATGGCCGAGGTCACCAGGGTCACAAGCAGGCTGGCGATGGTGTATCCGTGCGTCTGTATCCAGCTTTCCTCAGCAAATGAGTGAACCAGAGGAGCGGCCAAGCCCGACCCGGCGGCATTCTGTTCGCAGTCAAGGCAAAGCGCACGGATTTCGGAGACGGGAAAGCCGCAGGAGGTACACGATCGTACGTCGCTCAGAGGCAGCGAAGCCGTGTCCACGAAGGTTTGGGGCTCCGCAATCTCGTCCGGGGCATGCCACCGGATCTTAGCCCGGGAGCGAGGCTCGGGCGCCGGACCAGGAGAGCCGTCTGCTAGCGAGAGAGTGTTGTTCGAGGGCAACATTTTCAAATTCCGCCCCGCGCGGGGGAACTTAGGCGGAGTGTCGCCCGAGGTTTGGGGCCATGTCAAGCAGGAAACCGGCTGTGATCTCCCGAAAGTCACCGCCGCGCGCGCGGCCAGCCGTAACCAATTCCTCAGGGCCTTCGGTACCTCGGCACTCGGGGGCCGCTCGCAACCGCAAATTGTCCCCACGGGCCTCGGACCAGTTTGCCGGACGCGCTCTCGTATAATTGCACTTCAGCATGGGAACTTCAGTTTCGCACCGCGAAGTCGGCGCCCGGGAAGGGTCTCGGCTGGCACCGGCGGCGGGCAGGGAACAGGTGCGTTACTGGTCCCCGGCGCTGATATTTCTGTTATGGGCAGCGATTTACTTCGCGGCAATTTTTACCCCTGCGCTGCTCGACGATGTCGACACCATTCATGCCGAAGCGGCCCGCGAGATGGTGCTGCGCGGCGACTGGGTGACGCTCTACACGAACGGCATCCGTTATCTAGAGAAGGCGCCGCTCATGTACTGGGGCGTCGCCCTCAGCTATGAAATCTTCGGTGTCAAGGACTGGAGCACGCGTCTGCCGCTCATCAGTGGCGTGCTGCTGCTGCTGCTTGCTACCTATTTGTTGGGGAAATACGCCTACGGGGAGCGCGGTGGACTCTACGCTTCGGTTGTCCTCTCGACTTCGCTCGGTCCCTACATTTTCACCCGCTTTCAGATTCCGGACTTGATCGTTGCCCTCTGGCTCACGCTGACGGCGTTTTTCTTCTTGCATTCGCTCGAGGAAGAGCGGCCGTCGCGCGAGACCTGCTGGGCGCTTTCGGCAACTTGCGCAATGAACGTGCTTACCAAGGGTCTGATCGGATTAGTATTTCCGCTGGCGGCAATATTCCTCTATCTGGTCATTACTCGAAATCTGCAGCATCTTCTTAAGCTGCGACCGGTTTCGAGCATGCTCGTATTTCTCGCGATTGCAGCTCCCTGGCACATTCTGGCGGCGCTGCG
Organism: Acidobacteriota bacterium; assembly: GCA_019241535.1. Lineage (GTDB taxonomy): Bacteria > Acidobacteriota > Terriglobia > Terriglobales > Acidobacteriaceae > Gp1-AA145. The sequence goes on from JAFAWX010000104.1 coordinate 19,962, forward strand.
CAACCCGGGTGCAGGCGCGGCCAGGGGTTTTCTGTGGTTTTATTTCGTAAACGAGCAGTTCCTACGCTATCTGGGAAAGCGGGTTCCGCCCGGCTACGACACCGTGCCGCTCGTCATCTTCTGGGGACTAACGCTGCTGTGGCTCGCTCCTTGGACGTTTTTTTTACCCGAAAGTCTGGCTCTCGTTCCCCGCTGGCGCGGGTTGCGCGAAAAGCTTCCTCGGACCCAGGCCGCGAGTTTGTTCTTTCTGGTCTGGGCGGTTGTAACCGTGGGCTTCTTCAGCTTTTCAACCCGACAGGAGTACTACACCATACCTGCGATTCCTGCCCTGGCGCTGCTGGTCGGCGGCTGGCTCGAGCGGGAACGCAGGCTGGCGCCCGGCGAGTTGCGGCGGGGCAGGGTTTCCTCCTGGATGCTGGCTGGACTGGTTTTGGTGGGATCGGTCGTCGGCCTGGCGCTACTTGTCTCATCGAAGGCCCCCGCCCCCGGCGCCGATCTGGCCGACCTGCTCGAAAAAAATCCTCAGGATTACGACTTCTCTCTGGGCCATTTTCTCGACCTAACACCGGAAGCGCTGGGCGTATTTCGTCCGCAGCTGATCGCAGCCGTGGTTACGTTGCTGATCGGCACCACAGCAAACCTGTGGCTTCGCTATCGGCGAAAACCGGAGTACGGAAATGCGATTCTCGCCTGCATGATGGTGGCGCTGCTGGCGGCCGTGCATTCGGCATTTGTAAAGTTTTCTCCTATCCTTTCCTCCAAGCAGCTCGCAATCGAAATTCAGAAGCATCATCATCCAGGAGACGTGGTGGTGATCGACGGCGAGTATCACCAGGCCTCGACGCTGAATTATTATCTCCAGGAGCGGGTGCGGGTTCTGCATGCGCCGAGCGGCAACCTGTGGTATGGCTCGAAGTTCCCCGATGCCCCCAAGGTCTTTGAAACTCCGTCTTCTTTCGCTGAATTGTGGAACTCGCCTGAGACTGTATTTGTCTGGACCGACCAGGAGCACCCCAAAAATCTCGAGGGCCTTCCCCGCTACCTTCTCGCGCACAGCGGAGGAAAGGCCATTTATACGAACCGGGAGCTGACGCGGTGATCGCAGTTTTGGCGCGCCTGGTGCTCGCGCTTTCCTTTATAGGGCTCACCGGTTCCGGCATTTTCCTGATCCTGGTCGTCCTCGGATGCGCTCGCTTCAAACGCAAGGCACGGCTGGCGCGAAAGGCGGCGCTCGGCCTGCCGCGCGATTCGCTTCCCGCGGTCACTATTCTTAAGCCGGTACACGGGATGGAAGAGCGCCTCTCGGAGAACCTGGAGAGCTTTTTTCGCCAGGATTATCCCGAATACGAGCTCATCATCGGTTCCCGCCGGGCCGATGATCCGGCCATTGCCGTGGCAAATGAGCTCAGGCGCCGCTATTCCGCGGTGAAGAGCCGGATTGTAATCTCGGGACCGCCGGAGTGGCCAAACGCCAAGGTATTTACCCTTGATAAGATGCTCGCGCTTTCAGGTACAGATTTCCTGGTGACGAGTGACAGCGATGTGCGCGTAGCGCCTGATTTCCTGCGCCATGTAATCCCGCCCCTGCTCGACTCCCGCCTCGGCCTGGTCACCTGCCTCTACCGCGGCGACCCGGCAGGAGATTTCTGGTCCTCTCTCGAGGCGCTGGGAATGTCGGTTGAGATGCCCTCCGGCGTAGTGGTGGCCGACATGCTCGAAGGCACCCGCTTTGCCCTGGGCCAGGCCATCGCCCTGCGCCGTGATGCCCTGGAGGCAATCGGCGGCATCCGGGCGACTGCCGACTATTACTCCGATGACTACGTCTTAGGCAATCTCATCTGGAAAGCGGGATATAAGGTCATCTTTTCCCATGAATTTGTCGAACATGTGCTCACCGCTCGGCCGCTTGTCAGAACTCTCGGAGACCAGCTGCGCTGGATGAAGAGCACGCGGCATTCACGCCCCTGGGGGCACATTGGTGCCGGACTGACGTTCGCCATGCCTTTCGGGATTCTGGGCTTGGTTGCCGCCATTCTCGCCAGAATGCCCGCCATGGGCTTATGGCTCTTAGGTATCGCAGTGTTGAATCGGATCGTTCAATCGCTGGTGGTTGGCTGGGGTCTTGTCCACGACCGGCGCGCCCTCAAGCGATGCTGGCTCTACCCGTTGCGTGACCTTCAAGGATTTGCCGTCTGGGCGGCAAGCTTCTTGAGTCACAACTTCTATTGGCGCGGGGAACATTACCGGTTTTCCCGAGAGGGGAGAATCATCCCCGCCAGCCGCCAAGCGGTTCGAGAAACGCCGGTGAATGTCTGAAACGCTACTCGGACTGGCCCAGCCGAACCAGGAGTCCCGTCCTTAGCTGAAATTTCTCTCCCCGCCATACGATTTTTCTTCCCAAAAGTCCTGTCACCCAGAAAAAGACCGCGAGCAGGTCACGAATGACGACGAGCGGCAGCGCGCGCAGAGTCTCTCGATCGCGCAGCACCAGTCTTGCCATGGTCAGGGCCACCACCGCCCGGACAAGAACGGCAGCCGCCAGCAGGAACCAGGCCCATGCGGCACCTCGGACCGCAAATAACGTAACCACACTCCAGAAAACGGTGAAGGTCACCAGCAGGCCGACGTAGCCTGATGGACGCGCACTACGGATGGTGCGCGCCCAGCGCAGCTGATGCAGGTAATAATCCCGCACGCCGTAGGCGGGCAGCAATGTCTCGACAACGCTCCTTGAGAGCACGATTTTGAGGCCGATATTGTGAATACGCCTGCCCAGCTCGTAATCATCTGCCAGATAGTCAAGGATCGCTTCAAAGCCCCCAATTCGCTCGAGATCGCCTCGCCGGATTGCGACGGTTGAACCCAGGGCGAAAGCCAGTCCATTTTCGATTGCGCGCGCCGCCAGAACGCCGGGGACAAAATCGGTCGCGATCGTAAGCGCCTCGAAACGGGAACCTAGACTAGCGGCTGGAACAGCCCTGTAAAGACAGGTGACAAGTCCCACCCCGGGGCGGTCGAGCTCGGTCATAACCCGCCGCAGGTAGTCGGCTTCGACACGGATGTCACTATCATTCAGCAAGAGAAAATTGTGCCGAGCTGATCTGGCCAGCTGAAGCAGGCTGCTGACTTTCCCGTTCGCCCCCAGCCTCTGGTTACAGTCAACCAGGCGGATCGGGCATTGCGGAAACTCAGCGATAAGCCTTTCTACCAGGGGCAGAGCCGGATCAGCGGCGTCTGTTACTCCGAACAGAATCTCGTACTGGGGATACTCCTGCAGACAATGTGAGCGCAGCGCATCATACATCTGCGGGTCGGTTCCCTTGAGCGGCTTGAGAATCGACACCGGCGGCAAGCTGCTTTGCTCCCCAGTCAGCGATGGTTGGCTCGAGTTGAAACGAATTCCCGACCACACGCACAGGCCGGAGTAGGCGAAACTGGCGAGCGTGGCGGAAGCGCCCACGATGCTGATGGTCATGCCCGGGCTCATCATCGGTCGAGCAATTGTCGGCGCCTTCGCGGCGCGACGCAAACCCGATTCGACCAGCGCATTACCTCCGCAGTGCCGGTTCCGACGCTGCCGATGCCGACTTGACGAATCCTGGCCCGGTTACTATGATCAGACTCACCAGTCCGCTCTTCGGAGCTGACCTTGGATTTCATGCAGAGTGGCTGAGGGACGAGCCCTAGGACGCCACGGCAACCGGACCGACGGTATGTCGGCTGTCAGGTGCCAACTCTCGACCCGGAAGAACGGGGAACATGAGATTCGGGGTGCGCAAATTCAGCACTTCTGATCCTCTTTTTCTTCCGGGAAAGAGGATTTCGCTTTACAGGGCGTTATTGATTCGTTCCTGCCGCTCGGATCGGCCAGATCATGCGATACGAGTTGCGCTGTCGGGAGTGCCACAAGAGTTGGGGAAACGTTCCCCAGTCAGTTTGCGAAGATTGTTTCTCCCCGCTTGAAGTCACCTATGATTACGATTCTCTCGGGCGACTGTTCACCCGCGAAAAAATAGCTCAGGGGCCGCCCAGCATATGGCGTTATTCGGCTCTGCTGCCACTTCCGGACTCGCATCAGCCTACACTCCCGGTCGGGTTCACGCCGCTGTTCAAGGCTCCGGCGCTGGCACGACGAATCGGCGCGAAGCACCTGTACATCAAAAACGACGCCGTCTGCCTGCCAACCTTAAGTTTTAAGGACCGCGTCGTGGCGGTTGCGCTGGCCAATGCCCGAGCCTTCGGCTTCGATACCGTTTCCTGCTCCTCGACCGGCAACCTCGCCAACGCCACCGCTGCTCAGGGAGCGCGAGGGGGGTTCAAGTGCTGGATTTTCATTCCTGCCGATCTCGAGCCGGCGAAGATCGTGGGCACGCAGGTCTTCGGTGCGCAGCTGGTGCGTATTTCCGGCAGCTACGACCAGGTGAACCGGCTGTGCTCGCAGATCGCCGACGAGCATCGCTGGGGATTTGTCAACGTCAATCTGCGGCCGTACTACGCGGAAGGTTCGAAGACCTTCGGCTACGAAATCGCAGAGCAGCTTGGCTGGCGGCTGCCAGACAATGTGGTTTGCCCGATGGCCGGCGGTTCCCTGATTGTGAAAATCCAGAAGGCGTTTCAGGAATTGATCCAGCTGGGGCTGGTGGAACCGAAACCGGTGAAGTTTTTCGGTGCCCAGGCGACCGGCTGTTGCCCGATTTCAACCGCCGTCAAGCTGGGCAATTCCGAAATAGAACCGCAGAAACCTTCAACCATCGCGCGTTCGCTAGCGATCGGCAATCCTGCCGACGGGCATTACGCGATCAAGGCCATCCGGGAAAGTGGCGGGTGGTCGGAAGATGTTTCCGACCGGGAGATCGTGAACTCCATTCGGCTGCTCGCCGAGAGTGAAGGCATATTCACGGAAACCGCCGGCGGAGTGACGGTTGCCTGCGCGCGGAAACTGTATAAGCTCGACCGCATTCTGCCGGAGGAGACTACGGTACTGGCAATCACCGGTAACGGCCTGAAGACCAGCGATGCGGTCGCGGGCGAATACGAGCTCGAGCAGCCGATTGCGCCCAGGCTGGTGGACTTTAACGCTTACCTGGAGAGCACGTTCTCATTCCCGGCGGCCGTGGGAGCCTGAAGCGTTCTGCTGGCGCCATTGGTGGTTGTGCCGGCGTTGTTGCTCCGCCCCCCAAGCGTCGGCTCTCTATCAACCAACAACCCTTTCGACGCGCGCGGACGGCCCCGGCTGGGAGTGCTCCCGCCGAATACTTGCCTGGATGAGTCTAGCTCTGATATAACTAACTGGTTAGTTAACTATGCGCGCGCGTGAACCCCGTCTCGGAACCCGCGGTCAACCGGAGCTTAGCCGGGCCGCCATTTTGCAGGCGGCGGTACGCGAGTTTGCCCGGGAAGGAGTCTCGGCCGCCCGCACCGATGCCATCGCCCGCTCCGCGGGCGTAAACAAAGCCTTGCTTTACTACTATTTCAAGGACAAGGAAGCTCTCTACCAGGCGGTGCTCGAGCAGGTATTCAACGGATTGCGGACGGCCATTCACGATGCCCGCGCTGAACGGCTTCCCCCGCGAGCACGCCTCGGCAGGTATCTGCGCGCGCACTTTGACTACATTGCTTCCAATCCCCTTTATCCGCGCATCGTGCAGGCGGAGTTTCTCCGCGCCGGGC